>NZ_JAXCWF010000019.1:0-71007 GCF_034044945.1 Flavobacterium sp. CFBP9031 | reverse complement strand
TTTCGGTTTGAAGACCGTTTGCATCGCTAAACTCTAATTCACCATTTAGATTTGTTTTTAAAATTTTGTTTGGCTGATTTGTTTCTAAGTCCGCCACTCTGATTCTGTTGTGATTTGTACTCATTTTTAATTAATTTTTACGGGTTTTTAAATAATTTACAGGCTTTTAATCGGGCTTATAGGGGATTACCGTAATTCATTCAGATATATTGGTGCTTACAAACAGTTGTTGATTTTGGATGATTGCAAGTAATCCTGAATGTTTAAAAATTGTGTTAGTGGCGTCACAATAGGAGTTTATTTTACAGAGATGTAAAACGAAGAAATAAGGTTTGTATCGGCTTTAGGTATAGCTAATAGTAGAGTAGGAGGCTTATGATTTTAAGTTTCCTGAGTTTTTAAAATGTGTTTTTTTTGAGTTTGAGAGATTTAGTTTTCTCTTTTGATTTTAAAACAACTCAAAGATTTTTCTTTGAGTTGTTGTTTTGTTTTGCGTTCAAGGGTGGGACGCTCACACAAGGAGCGGATAAACTGGAAATTATTTGCAATTATCTTTAAATTCTTATCCTCTCTATCAAAGTTGAAGTTATTGATGTATAAACTCTTATCGCTTGATTTTTCCCATTCGCATTTGTAGAATCTGCAAACTCAGTGCGTCTTCTACAAAATATTTGGGCAGATACTCCATTTAAGTTTTTAGGATTTCCTGGATTTGCACTATCCCATACATATAAGCCATTAAACAAACCAACATTAGAATCCCATGGCGCATAAGTACCAGTAAGCATTGAAGTAGTTCCTGTTACATTAATATTATCTATCAAAACTAACTCGTTTATTGTGCCAGGGCCCCAAGCGGAAGAAGACAGAAGGGCATTAGTAAATTTTATAACAATTTGAAATTTGTTTACTGTCGGGGCTACAGTTCCGCCACCTGCAACTACATCACCAGCACTTCCTATCATTGATAACTTTGCTAAAATACTATTGGACAAACTACCAGCATTGAATGTGCCTAATAGTGTGTCAGTTACTGCGTTTGTTGTAATATAAGGCGAAGGAGTGTCTAAAGTCTTTTGTCCGCCATTTAATAAAATTTTAATATAACTTCCATCATCTTCTGTAAGCATGTATCTGACACCGCTTCTTGTTGTCCAGAGTCTTCCACTACTGTCACGTTCTATAGCTCCATTTTGTACTGCAGTTGTTAAAGTCCCATTTGGTATAATAAGTGATGGAAGCGCTGTATTCCCAGCAGCTAATGTAACTTTATTAGTAAAATTCCAAGCTCCAGAGATAGTTTGAGTCTTAGACTTGATCCAAGTCCACCAATTAAACAATTTTAGTCGGCTAATTACTTTTTTATCTTCAGTTACAGCGGAGTCTATTTGCGTTTCTACATCTGTAGCTAGAGAAGCGGTAAGTTTAGTGTTTTCTAAAGTTTTTCCCATTTCTGCAGTTAGAGCTTCAGTAGTTCCTCCCGTTGTGAGATCATTGATTAAAGAAACTGGTGATGTACTAATATTCTCAATCATATCCTTTAATGCTTTTCCTTGTCTGGCATCTAAGGTTTTACCTTCGGTTGTGCAATCAAGTGCATTGTAGTTTTCGGTTTGAAGACCGTTTGCATCGCTAAACTCTAATTCACCATTTAGATTTGTTTTTAAAATTTTGTTTGGCTGATTTGTTTCTAAGTCCGCCACTCTGATTCTGTTGTGATTTGTACTCATTTTTAATTAATTTTTACGGGTTTAAATAATTTACAGGCTTTTAATCGGGCTTATAGGGGATTACCGTAATTCATTCAGATATATTGGCACTTACAAACAGTTGTTAATTTTGGATGATTGGAAGTAATCCTGAATGTTTAAAAATTGTGTTAGTGGCGTCACAATAGGGTTTTATTTTACAGAGCTGTAAAACAAAGAAATAGGTTTGTGTACTGGCTTAGATATAGCCAATAATAGAGTAGGGAAACTTATGGTTTTAAGTTTCCTGGTTGTTTTTTAAAATGTAATTTTTTGGAGTTTTAAGAGATTTGGTTTTCTCTTTTGATTTTAAAACAACTCAAAGATTTTTGTCTTTGAGTTGTTGTTTTATTTTACGTTCACGAGTGGGACGATCGTGCCAGCGAAGAGATCAAACCAATCTTTGCGGGCACGGATTACAAATCCGCGCGATCGTTGCGGAGATAGATCTGCGCGATCGGGACTATCGTTGTGTAGATAAATCTGCGCGATCGGGGCCGGGGTCGTTGCGGAAATATATCTGCGCGATCGAGTTTTATTAAGGCTGTGGTCCACAATCAACCTCACTTAATAAATTTCCATTTTCATCCCATTCTTTATAAATACCATATAAACGATTATCCTTTTCAAAATGTTCATCCATAATTTGACCGCTATTATAATATAGGGCGATTCTCCCTTCTTTACTGCCATTTTTTGTATTGAATTCTCCTATCAATTCTCCATTGTTGTTATATTCTACGATTGTTCCTGTAAAAGGAAGACCATTATAATGGTATGTTAATCCACCTCCCGCATCGACATTGGCAATTTCTATATTTTCAAAATTTACATTCATTTTATTTATTATAAAAGTTAATAAGTCTGTTATATAAAAACAGTCTACACATCTTGGCATAATTACTTTAGTATTGTCAATTTTCACGGTAATATTTCTATTGTAACCCAAAACAGAATTTTCTAACCCGATAGCGCGGATTTGTAATCCGTGCCCGCAACAGTAAGACACAAAAACAAATCACTAAAGCAAAAGTTACACAATTAATGTACTTTTTTATAATTACAAAGAGAACTAACCAATCTTTGCGGGCACGGATTGCAAATCCGCGCTATCGTTGCTGAGATAAATCCGCGCGATCGGGATTGTTATTATTTTTTGTAAATCTATTTTAGGACAAGACAACTTTGCGTTCACTAGCGGGACGCTCGCGCCAGCGGGGGAGCTAAATCTGCGCGATCGGGATGTTAAACAATTGCCACCTTGTATATTACGTTTTTATTAACAACTTCTTGAAAAAAATCTCTTAATTTGCTAAATACAGATATAAAATATTCAGTGGTATAATCATCTTGTTCAATGTTATCAATATTGAAATAGTCAAAAAAACTACCTTGTTTCATTAAAAACGATTCTAAGCTATTTCCAATATTCCATGTTTTTGTTAAATCCAAATTTAATGGCAATAATTGTAAAGAGGGTAAAATTTGATTATTTATAAATGTAATTACTTGTGGTAAATCATTTAGCGAGATATAAACATTTGAATCAACATTAGTCAATTCTCCAACAGGCATTCCAGTTTTTTCTTTGTAACTATATTCACTTACCATTGATTTGTATAATTCTAAAGCTAAATTTTTGTTTACAGTAAAAGCATAATATAATATAGCTCCATAATCATCAAAATTTGTGTAGAAACCTGGTGCATTTGAGTCATCATAATTAACTTCTAATTCTATTCTTCTGGCCATTTTTTTTCTTTAATAAGTTATTAATCCCAACTATTCGTTTGGTTGTATTTTTTGTGCAAATATTGATATGTACCTTCGATTATTTGTTCTCTGGTAGTGTTAAAAGTTGAAGGATTTATTTCGATAATGTCTGATTGTAAATAAGAACTTTTTACCCTTTGTTGAAAATCAGAGGCGTTCATGAGTATATCTTTTTTTGTTCTTACGTCCTTCATTTTAAATTTAAAACTTTCTATTTTGTTTATAAATTTATCTGTTTTAAGTTTTTTCAATCTCTCATTATTCCTAATAAAATTTTTAATTAATGTATTGTCTCTAAGAGGAATATTACCATATGCTAGAATAAAATCTGATTCTTCTTTCCAAGATGTCTTTTTAATAGGGAGCTTACAGCTCTTAATTGTTTCGAATTTTTGTGAGTAAATATCATAAATTAATCCATCTATATCTCGGATAGCTCCTTTGTGTAAAGGTTTACCATTTGCACCATAAAATACAATATCTATACTAACATAACCTTCTTCGTAGGAGGCGAGATTTCTTCTTATATAATCTATTGCTGGTTTTTCTATATAATTACCAATACTAACTCTGTCTGCATCATCTAAGAACTTAATAGCTTTAGCTTTATTCGCGATAGAATAATTTTTAATCAAATCATGTGCAATATTAAGATGAGGTTTATTAGGCTCTTTAATTGTTCTCCGAATGTCCATTAAATGTTCATAAAGATCTTCCATTTGATTTGCTGAAAAACCAGTTTCTAGCCAGAGATAATCAGCTTCACTTAAAAGAGACATCCTAAATCCATTACCTTTCACAAATTCAGTTATCTTTTCAGGGTTAAGAACAAATTTATTAAAATAAGGAGTATCGCGTCCAAATTCATTTAAAAAAAAACACCTTTTGCTACGTTCAGCAGATTCCAATATATTTCTTAAAGGTATATGCGGATAATATGTGGTAATTGCATTCATTTTAAGAGAACTGGTTATAACAGTTAAATCTGCCCGATCGATAATTTTTCTATCATAAAGATCTTTCCAATTTTTAAGAGTTTCTGTTTTGTTTACTAACTTCCATTCTTCCTTAGATAATCTTTTAAAATCATTCCAAAATGCTATTTTGACATCAGCAGCAAAATCATCAAATTTTGTTAATAGAGTACCATCTTCTAATCCTAAATCAATAATTTTTTGTCTTATACCAATAATATTTGTTGCCTTTTGATTTCTTAGGGTTACTAATAAATTTTCTACATCAGGATGAATAGCTCCAGAAGGGATAGAATCTAAGAATTCATCTGCGGCATTAATTGCTTTATATCTAAAAGTTACTGATGCTGTAGCTTGTGCAAGTATTAGCCAAAATAAAATACTGTTTAGTTTTTCTAATTTTTCTATTTCTGAAGGATCATTAGATAATTGGATTAAATAATTATTGTAAGAGTAAAATATACTTCCTGAGATAGCTAAAGTATTTGAAGCCCCTTCTAAAGCAGTCCAAATTATAATTTGTTCACTTGCAAGCGCAGAATTGGTTAGGGCTTGATATATTCTTGATGCATTTTTTAGATAATTTAAGTATCTTAAACTAGATAAAGCACCAGTAAAATAAGCTAAAGCTAATTCGATAGTAATTGCAATGCCTAAATTAACTGCAGCATCAAATTCTTTAAGGTTTTCAAACTCTTCAATGTATTGAAAAATAAAGGCAGGATAAAAACTTGCTTCAGGCAAGATAATTTCTAAATCTGGTTGTATTCCAATTAAAGAAATTGGATGATACATATGAAAATCGCCTACTTTTGTAGGTAATTTTAAAGGAACTTGACTTTTGACTGCTGGAGCGCCATTACCATTGTCGATATATTGATTGTAATAATTTTCAATTTGTTCAGTTTTATAAATACTAATTTTATCATCGAGAAATTGAGCAGAATATTCAAAATTTTGTTTTGTAATTCCTTCTTCTGTAAAATAATAACCTGTATTAAAAACTAATACATTGTTTAGTTTAAATTCATGAGAATTTTGAATAAAATATGCGTTTGGGTTGATATTATTTAGAATTGGAGTGACCCCATTTGGAATATGATAAAAATTATATTTCGATGCAGTCCATAATTGATAAATAGCAAATACATATTGTCTTCTTGTGAGTGATTCATTATAAAAAGGAATATATCTTTTGGTACGAGCATCTCCAAGTATGTAATATACAGCCTGATAATTTGTATCCATGCCATTATTGCATTCCAGCTAAATAATCCAAAAATGAGTCTGCTAAAGAAAAAGGAATTGAAACGATCAATCTCGTTAAAAATCTCTTTTGATATTCTGCTAAATATTTCTTTTTTATGAAGGATTCAATTATTGATTTTGTAACTTCAATCGGAATAAGTGATAGTGCATTAATAGGAAGTAATGTTAAAATAAATAGATACCTCTTAAGCTCTGGAGCTTTTGCTAATGTTTGAGGAATTTTATAAAACTCATCATAAAAACTTACTAATCCTAAATAATAATATTCAAAATCGGAATAAGTAGAATTCTCATTAAAGGTTTCTGGTAAATTACTTTTGTGTGGTAAAATTGAAGAAGGGTCATAATAATATCCCCAACTTTTCTTTAAAAGAAAAAGTGTTTTTTCAAAATTGGTTAAATTATCAAGATCTGTATTAATCGAGTTTGCAGCATCGTTTAAAGTTTTTTCAGTACTAACATTTAAAAGTAGATTTGGAAATATCTCATTAATGATTTCTCTAATTTTGAAAATTATAAGGATAGTAATTTTTTTAAATTTTCTTTTTTCTTCATCACTTGAATACTGATGAATGAAATTGCCTAAATTTTTCGCATAAAAATGATACCCAGGAGTATTTACTTGATTTTGAATGCTAACGATAGAAGAAGAATAATTACTAGGTAATTTTAGTTTATAATCAATAACATCAAAACCATCAAGTATACCATCAGAATAACTCCTTAGACCTTTCCCGTCAGACAAGTTTTCTATTAAAAAATCATATTTTTTTCTATCATAGAAGAGCTCGTAAGGAGCATCAAAATTAGTAACGCTTACAGAAATTGAATCATTTGCTTTAGCAATAAATTTATCAAAATTAAACTTGTGTTTGTAAATCATATCGCTAGCAGAAACAATATTAAAAATAACGCTTTCAGTATATTTTAAAAATTGGTCTTCGTCATAAAATCCGTCGATTAAATCAGATCTTTTTTTATCGTTTGTTTTAAATTCTGATTTATGATGAAATGCATATTTAGTTGTAATGATATTTTTTTCAATGATTGCTTTGTGTGTAAAGGCTATTAAAAAACCTTCAATATCGAATCGCAAATCACTAAAATCATTTGTTAATTTTACAGGTATACCTGATTTGTATAAAAGCACTACCATTATTCTATATCTTTATTTAAAATTAAATATTGGGATTCGAATTGTTGCTCCGGGACATACTCACTATAACTTTTGCTGAAATGATAGTTTCGATTAAGTGAGTAGACAAAAAGAGGGTCTGTCGGTTGTATCAATTCATTTTTGCCATCAGCATCTTCAGCAACAATTGCAACTTTGTATTTTTGATACTTGATGTTTTCAGGAGAAGTTACTTCATTGTCATTCTCAAAAAGATCTAATAAAAATAGACGAGGATTTTTCTTATCGTTAATAATATCTTTTAGTTTTTCATTTTCAGCCTGAGTAATTCCTAAAATAATTTTTCCAGTTGTTGAATTGTCAAGTGTTTTTAACTGTAATCCAACAATTGTATCTAAATTGTCAGTAAACATTTGTCTACTATAGTAATAAGGCTCAGGTAGCTGATAAGTTTTATTGTTTCCTATTGGATTACTTGCAGGAGCAGTAGTTTTTGTATCTCCTATAGTACCTTCAGTTCCAGAAACAGCATTATTCATAACATCTACTGCTTCTGTAATATAAGTTACGCGAGCGACAGTAGGTGTTTCTTCAATTCCAGTTTCAATAACATCGTTTACAGTTAGCGTTTGAACAATCGAAATACCCTGTTGTTTTTTGTCATAAAATTCATTGATAAGGTTTAGTTTTTCAGAAGTCATTCTAGAATAACTTTTATCACCGTCTAAATTCAATAATGGGCTGGCTTTTATTAAATTAAAAACATTATCAAAAAAGTTCGCTTGTCTGTATGTAATTACAAGATTTCCTTCTTCATCAGGAATTACCTGATCGGTATACATATTCACTTTTCCCTGATAAATCAAAAGACTTAATGCGGCAATGTTTTCGCCTGCAACAGCTGGAGTAGCTAATTGCACTGTAGAGGTTAATTCACTATAATTTCCTTCTTCATCAGGAGGCAGTCGTAAACCATCTGCATTAATAAAATTGTCTTTTTGTGCATTGCCAACTTTCGCAAGTTGTCCGTAAAAAGCAGTGTTGTTATTGTTGTCTGTTGGAAATTGCAGATACAGGTTATTGGTAGTAACTGTATTTGATTGGTTTTGTGTATTAATTAAAACTGGCCATCCAGAATTTCCATACGTAATAGCAGTCATAGGAACTTCATTTGTGGCTGTGTCTTTCAACAATCCTGTTTTTAGGTTTTCAGGATCTTCACCAATTTTATAGTTTCCGTAAAAATCATAACTACGGGTACGGTCACTTTGAATATAAACGTACCAATTGTTTTTCGTCCAAAACTTATTAAGCAAATCAGTAAAAATAGCTGTTCCTTTTTTCTCGGTTTGAACTCCAGAAGCAGTTGCTGTAACAACTCCATTTTCAACATGCGAGCCATAGAAAGCTGCAATATCAATAAATTGGGTGCTTTGCTCGCGCTGCAATTTTTTAATGAAATCTGTTTCGCCATTTATCGTAATTTCTGCAAAAGGTTTACGGGCATATTCTAAATTGAAAGCAAATTCAGTATTATCAAAATCATGTTTGTAATCGCCGTAATTTAGAACAACATCAATTCCGCTTTCGCCTTGTGCAAAGTTTCCTAATGATTTTCCAATATCGATTAGAGGCAATTCGAAATCGTCTTTCTCATCAAAAGTATTGCCAGCTGCGACAAATTTCGATTCTTTAAAAAAGAAGTCAGAAAGTGAGATTAATAAAGTTCCATCGATATCATCATCCTCTTTTTCTTTTTCATAGCCAATAAACTTAGCGGTGAAAGGAGGAACAGGAATAGGCGTGACTGTTTCGCCCTCTTTTTTTACACGTCCTTCATGAAAAGCATCAAAATCGTCGTTTATCTTATTAATAAAGTCAGAAGTTGAACTGCTTTTTGCAATAATTAATGGATCGGAATCAGTTGTGAAAAAATCACTTTTCTGTAAACCTCTGTAAACAAAATATTTGATATTCAGTCCAGGAAAAGGCTGTTTGTAAGGATTACAAATCCGCGCTATCGTTGCGGAAATATATCTGCGCGATCGGGTTTTAAAATGTAATTTTTGGGTTTGCTTGGAGAAGATTTTTAGATTTAAAACAACTCAAAGGTTTTTGTCTTCGAGTTGTTTTTTTATTTAGTAAACAGTAGCAAAACTTATAAAGTAAGCTCCCGCTTTATCTCCAAATTTGTATTTGCTGCTCATTATTTTTTTGAGCTAATATTAGAAATACTTTACTTCATGAGCGAGACGCTAGCGCTAGCGAGGAGGCTATCGTTGCGTAGATAAATCTGCGCTATCGTATTGTTTAAAAAGGATTTTCTCCTCTTTTAGCTCTTTCCACTCTATTATCAATTAGACTTTTTATTGTTAAATTACTTAGTTGTGTAATCCAATTTTGTGTCTCGCTCGAAGGATGTGCCGTATAAATTGTTGGATTGTTACCTTCATCTAAATAAATAAACATAAAACGCTCTGAAGAATAAACATCAATGACATAAAATGGTCGTGAAATTGTTCTTTCATTATCTAACAGGTCTTCTCTTATAGATTCTTGTAATTCTGTTTGATTCTCATTTGGACCATAGTCACATACATAACAATACTTGCCAGCTAAGAAAAGTAATTCTTTTAGAACTTTTGGGAATGATTTGCCTGTATTATAGAGTTGTTCCAAATGTTCAATTTCGTTTAAAGTAATACCTTCAATTTCAAAATTGATTAATTCCCCAAAATCTATTGGATTTTCTTTTAATTTTTTTAAATATTCTATTTTCATGGTTTTTTAAGTATTGTTTCAATATCATTATAAGACCTTGCTCTTGGATGAGCAATCATTTCAATTTCTAAGATTTTGCCTTCTTTTTTGGCTAATTCTTTCAAATATACCAAATAACTTTGACAGCTTGTGCAAGCATATCTTGGCGATTCTATATTTATTACAAAACGATTACCTTTAGTCCAGTGTTCGTCTAAAAAATTAAATATAAATTTTAGTTCTGTATCATCGAATCGTAGATCGCCACTTATATCAATAGCTTTTGTTTTAAAAACATTAAAACTATTTTGATTAAGAGGTTCTTTAAAAAATAGTGAAACAGTATTTCCAAATTTTCTTTTTATCTCCTTTATTGTTCCAGACAAGTATTGTTCTTTAATTATTTGACCAACAGGGGTATTGTTGTTATAAGTTTGAATTTCAACTAATAATTTATTATGTCCTTTAAATCTACCTCTCAATTTGCTATTAAAATCTTGAAAGAATGGAAAAATCGAGCCAGTGTGTAAATCTCTTAATCTACTTATTGATATTAACTCATTTTTTATCTCTTTTACAAATTTTGGAAGCAAAGAAGATATAGTACTCACATTTTTTATTCTTAATAAATCAATATGTATGCTTTTTAAATCTGAATTGATAATTTTTAATATATCTAATCTTGTAAATTCATCAAACTGGTTTAGTTTTAGTTTTTTCTGATAATCTAAAATTAATTCGAGTTTATTTGGATTTTCAATAAGTTTATTGAATTCATTTTGAGTAAGTCTAAATTCATTAAATAATTTTTGTCTTGTAGCAACATCTAATCCTTCTAAGATGCTTTTAAGTTCAGCTTGTTTATAATAATTAAGAATTGTATTAACGGAATATGTATCTTCTAAAAAATCTATACTTTTTCTTTCAAAAACAACTCCTTTAGAAAATAACTCACTCCATCGTTCCAAAAGTATACCATCAATAGAATTTAATAAATTTAAAGAATCGGTCTTGGCTTCTTTAAAATCAAGCATAAATGCGATTTTCTTTTCATCGTCAGCAAAAGAAATTATTTTTGCATATATGTTTGGATGTGTATGTTCAAGAGAAAGTAACCAAGTGGCAAGGGCATCTTCAATCTTATCCAAAGAATTTATAACAGTTCGTAATTCATTATATTCTGTACCATTTGGGATTGCTTGTTGTAGTTTTTTAGTAGCTCTTTTAAATGCTCTTCGAGCTAAGAGATCGCCCGAAAGGGATAACATTTCTAAGGCAAATAACCAAATGTCAATAGTTTTGCAAAATTCGAATTTTTGATATTCGGGATCATTTTCGTTGGGTGGACTTCCTTCACTATTATAGTATATGGCACAACCGGCAGTTGCAAAGCGCTGAATTAGTCCTGCGATACCTAATATTATTTGCGCGTTATTTGCTAAAACTCCTAGTGCTTTGCTAAAACTGGCGACTTCTGCTAGTGAAAGCTCGCCAGCGATAAAATATTTTCTTAATAGAGACAAATCTTTCAGATGTCTTAACTTTTCTAGTCCTGTTAGACCTGAGAAAGTCAAGATGACATCGGCAGCAGTTCCAATTGTTTCCTTCGTATCACTATAATCACCGAGATCGTCAACATATTGCAAATAAAATATAGGGATACAGTTATTGATGAAATTTAAAATATCACCATTTTCAGATACTCCTTTGACAGGCATTTTAATAATAGTGTCAGTTGAATCAGTTGCTCTTAAAGCTATAGGTTGAAAAATATTATAAACACCAAACGGTTGATATCCATAATCTCTAACTTTTTCTTGGGCAAGTATTTTATTTTCATAAAATGTAAAATTAAAATTATCAATATACCATAATAATATTTTTTCAGATTCATAGTTAATAATCATTGGAGCTGCATTTTCATCCAAAAGAGGAAAAATTATTTCGGGATCATCAGAGTCAAATTGCCAACGACAATTGTATGGAGTGTATTCGAAATGGCTTAAGGCATTTTGTGCAATTGATCGAACAAGGTGCTGAGGATTAAATTTGCTTTCACTCCATAAATTATATATTACTTTCACTAATTGGCCTTTATTTCCTTTTCCATCATCACTTAATAAGGTTGAATCATCTATTCTGCTGTATAATACTTCATACAATGTCAGTTTTTTATTGTAATCAAAAATTGCATTAAGAAGATCCATGAAATAATCAATTTCTGAATAATTTAATGTACCATTTGCTTCCTCTCTAGCAATAGCACGAATTATTTTTAATATAGCTTCTTCATCATTTAACTTATTAAATCCCCAATTTCCAATTATCCAGAAATTATCTCTTAAAATTCTATTTAATAGATTAATTTTTGTTTTATAAGATAGATAACTTAATTCAATAGGATCAAATAAGTTAACTATGTAAACAATTAAATCATTTACATTAAGTTTTGTATAATCTTCGGAGTATTGGATTAACCAATATTTGAATTCGATTAAACCTAATCTTAATCTTGCAAAATATTCTTCATTATATAATGTATGATATTTGGAATCAATACTTCCAAAAACATGATTATATCGATTTGATAAATTAATTACTTGATTAAAAGGTTCAATTAATTTCAACGAAGTAATATGATTTATAAGTTCAGTCTGAGTATAAATCCAATCAAAAACTTGAATGACATCAGTCAAAATATTTTCTTCGCGTTCAAAAATTTCTCTTAATTCCCCATTTACCCCTAAAAATTTCTTATCTAGAATGAACTTGAAAAAAGGAGTCAAAGATTCTATTATTTCTTTTGTTCCAATATCTAAAATTTGGTATTCATTCAAATCAGGATGAATAACATCTATGTTGATTATTTTGCTTAAAGGATATGCTTTATTGTATGGTATTGCTCTATAGAATGTCTTTATTTGCAGTTTTTCCTCATGATTATATATAATTTTGTGAACAAGAACAACATTGTTTTTAGGGTCGACATTTATAGGTTTTATATCTAGAATACTAAATATACCGCCCAGTGCTGAAGGAGTGGCGAATGTGTCGTTTTTATTTTTATTAGGTTTATTATTGTTCCAAAAGTTTATCTCAGATCTATAGCCTTCAAATTGATCTAGGTTGTTCTCATTAAAAACAGCCATATAAGCAATTCCATTTTTTTTAAATCTTCGAACTCTTCCATTAGGAAAAAATAACAAATCATTGTTTGAAGGATCGAAAATTTCATTTTCGCTTATACTTGATAGATAAACAATATCTCCACTAGCAAGTACTACTAAATCTCTCATATTTTAAAGGGTTAAGTCAATAATTTGTTTAAAATGTTTTTCAGGTTCTGTTATATACTCACTATATCCACTACTAAAATGATATTTTCTATCAAGTGAATAAACAAAAACAGAATTACCAGGTTCTTCCAATTTATTATTACCATCCTCATCTTCAGTCACAATGGCAACTTTATATTTCTGATATTTGATATTTTCAGGAGAAAGCAACTCACTTCCATCTTCAAAAAGATCCATTAAAAACAAGCGAGGATTCTTTTTGCCTTCGGTAATTAGAGCTTTTATTGCTTCATTTTCATCTTTAGTTAGTCCCAGAATAATTTTGTTAGGAGTAGCGCCATCCAAAGTTTTTAGTTCTAGTCCCGTAATAGTTTCAGTACTATCTGTAAACATTTTCAAATTGTAATAGTATGGATCGGGTAGTTGGTAGGTTTTGCTTTTGCCAACAGCACCACCAGCTGAAGAAGATGTATAAGTTGTTGAAGCTGTGCTTCCGGTTGCAGAAACAGCATTGTTCATAACATCTACTGCCTCTGTTGTGTAAGTAACACGATCAACAGTAGGATTTTCTTCAATTCCAGTTTCAATGGCATCATTTACAGTAAGAGTCTGTACAATCGAAATTCCCTGCTGTTTTTTATCATAAAACTCATTGATAAGATTGAGCTTTTCAGAAGTCATTCTGGAATAGCTTTTATCGCTACCTAAATTCAATAAAGGGCTAGCTTTTATTAAATTAAAAACATTGTCAAAAAAGTTTGCCTTTCGATATGTAATTATAGGAGCCCCTTCTTCATCTGGTACTACTTGCGGATCAGTATACAAATTCACTTTTCCTTGATAAATTAAAATGCTAAGCGAAGCAATATTTTTGCCTGCCACAGCAGGAGTTGTCATTTGAATGGTTGAGGTAAAATCTGCGTAATTGCCTTCTTCATCAGGAGGTAATTTTAATCCGTCAGCATTGATAAAAGTGTCTTTTTGAGCATTGGCTACATTGGCAATTTGCCCATAAAAAGCTGCATTGTTATTGTTATCTGTTGGAAATTGCAGATATAAATTATTTGTGGTAATTGTATTTGCCTGTTCTTGAGTGTTAACCAAAACTGGCCAGCCTAATTTGCCATACGTTACGGCGGCCATAGGGACTTCTTTTGTTACAGGATTTTCTAATAATCCTGTTTTTAGGTTTTCTAGACCTTCGCCAATTTTATAGTTTCCGTAAAAATCATAACTGCGCGTGCGATCACTTTGAATGTAGATGTACCAATTGTTTTTGGTTGCAAACTTGTTAATGACATCGCTGTAAATGGCATTTCCTGTTTTCTTTGTTTTGGTTCCAGAAGTATTTACTGTTACAGTGCCATCGGCTGTAAGTAAACCATAAAAAGCAGCAATATCAATAAATTGAGTACTTTGCTCGCGCTGAAGTTTTTTCTCAAAATCGGTAGAACCGTTTGTGACAATTTCTGCAAAAGGTTTGCGGGCATATTCTAAATTGAAATCAAACTCAGAATTGTCGAAATCATGTTTGTAATCGCCATAATTTAAGACGACATCAATTCCGCATTCGCCTTCAGCAAAATTACCTAACGTTTTACCACTATCAATTAGTGGAAGTTCGAATGGATGCTGTTCTTCTTGAGTATTATTTTTCGTTTCAAATTTCGATTCTTTAAAAAAGAAATCAGATAATGGAGTTGATAATAGTAGAGTAAGATCATTTTGATCGAGATCGGTTGGAGGTTCCTCATAACCAATAAACTCAGCTTTAAAAGAAGGTTTTTCAATTGAAGCATTTCCATCATAGAATGCTTTAAAATTGATATTGATATTATCAATTAAATCTGAAACTGCTCCATCATTACTAATAACTAATGGCTGATTACCAGAAGTGAAAAAATCACTTTTTCTCAAACCTCTATAAACAAAGTATTTAATGTTTAATCCAGGAAATGGTTGTTTGTAGGGGCGGAGAATAAGATTTACTTTTTCATTATTGCCACTTTGAGGCTGTACCAAAACAACTCCTTTGCAGATTGAAAAGGCTTTTTTGGGAGCGTCTAAAGTAAATCGAGAAGTCAGGTTGAAAACAGTTTCAGACTTGGGCCCAAAGCCTTGAGCCTCCTGTTGCTGCGGAAAACCTCCTGACTCTATAAAAAAATGAGATTGTGCGGACATATTTTGCGTATAGTTTTAAAAGTTTTTATTTAAACCATTCAGGTTTATAGATTTTGGAGATGCATCTTCCAATCAAAAAAAGCAGTACAAGAAGCAGTAATCTCCCTAGCCAAATCTGGGCTTTCTGCCAAAAAGTGAGATGATTGCTAAACTTGGTAATGGTGATCGTCTTCTCTTGGACATCTTTTACTTGTTTCGATTTCCAATGTGCATAGAGTTCCTGTTCTTTAAGGTTGCAGTCGACTTGGAGTTTATTGTTATCAAGACGAACCTTTGGGCTTTTTAATGTACGCCCTGGTTCGGCCTGAATAACATTTTTAAGAACTACTTTTCCGTTAAGGCATTCTAATAATGCATTGTAAGAACTGCTGTCTTTAGCAATTTTAAAAACTGTATCGTGTAAAGTTTCGGTAATGGTAATGGTCTGGGTTTTGTTTTCATTTTGCACCGGTTTCGGACTTCGGCAGGAAATCATAATCAGGATAATGAAAAGAGAAAAAACAAGACATTTTAGTTTTTTAGTCATAATTAATTGGGTTTGTAAGTTTTGTTTTTAGAGTCGTAAAAAGCCTTTAACGCTCTTGATATCGCGTTTCCTTCTGGCTACTTTATAGCCTTCGCGTCCGCCAGAATCATTCGTATTTCCTTCGATAGTGTAAATTGTATTTCCGGCAATCTTCTCGACAAATCCGGCATGCCCAGTACCGTTATTAAAATCCATAATAAAAACATCTCCAGGCTGAGGTGTCTTTTTTACCAAAAGTGGTCTCGAATTGTATTGGTCTAAAACACCCCCTGTTTTCTTTAAAGGATTTTTAGCATTCATCTGAAGAGAAGCTTTCTGTGCGCACCAATAGATAAAAGCCATGCACCAAGCATATCCTTTACCAAGTCCGACGCTTCTTAAATAAATTTCGACTTCGGGTCCTGCGTTACTGTTTCTTGGCATTTCTTCGACACCAATTTGTGCCGTAGCGATTTCGATCGTTTTTTGAGCTAGTGTCATGAGCTTTTTCCGTTTAATTGTTTAAATTTTTGTAGTTCGTCAACCAGTTGCTGGTTGATCAGCATGAGTTCTTTGTGCTGTATTTCCATTTTTTTAATCGTTTCTGTAGCGGCGGTAAGCCTAGCGGTGATATCGTCTAGAAGATCACGGTAATATTTTACAGCGCTTACAGCGTTGTCGAGTTCGGCTGCGCGGTCTTCTGCAAGTGATTTTCGCATAGAGAAAAACCAAGTAATAAAAGCGGCAAAAAATGCGGTTAGAGTGGGGTATAAAAACTGCTCCATTGAATGTGTTTAAAGTTGAATGTTGGGTTTAAAAATGATTTGTTCAAAAAACAACTTTAGCGTTGTTTAGAGAGGAAGCTTAACTGGAAATTTTTCTAGTTTTTGAGCGCGGTTGTTTCCTTTTGAGATTGCAAAGATTGGGTGAAAAAAGCCCTAAAAAAAATGATTGCAAGGTCTGCGAACATTTGTATTCTAGGGCTTTACAGAGTTGTAAGGAAAGCGAACAGAAGTCGTTTTAGATGAAGTAAATGCTTCATCTTTGCATCACAATAAGGATGCTTTTGAAGATAAATAAAGAATGATTTTTTTCTTTAATATGAATTAAGAAGACCTTTCCTGATTGCTCATAAGTTCTTCAATTTTTTTTAGTTCAGAAGTGATAGGTGTACAGAGAATTTCATACAAAGTAGTTCTAGAAATCGGATAAACAGGGTATACGTATTTACGCCACACGACAGTAGTTGGAATATCTTCCGTTTTGTGCTTTTGATACAGTTCTTTAATGAGTTTGTAACGCATTAATTTATTTTTTTGAATTCCGAGACTTCTGTTTGAGGATATAGGCATGAGAAATAATATTTTGAATGATAGAAAAAGAAAATTTTAAGAAGAACGAAGTTTGAAAAAGAGTTGATAGTTTGAATTATAAAGACATCATATTTAAGACAGCCAAACCATTTTATCATATTCAATAAATGGTTTTTACTTTCCGATGCCATTTTATATTGAACCTCGTTCTGAGGTTGTATTTGTTAAAGATTTATTTAACAATTTAGGTCAGCAAACCCCGCATGACAATCCTGTTTCCAAAACCTTTTTAGGTTTGGATTCCAATAGAAAGAATGAGTTTTGGCTGTTTATTATAAGGGCAGAAATCGCCCGTTTATCGGTTCCTGATTCTCTTCAGAAAGAAGAAGAAACAGGAACCATTTTTATTTGCCTGCTTTTTTTGCCTGCAGGTTTAGAGGTCGTTTTAGCCTTTATAAGTGGCTGTTGTGTGTTTTTTGAATCTTGGATTTTTGATCACAATACTTTCGTACTGATTAAAAGCCAGACGTTCTTTTTTGGATAAGTCATTACTGCAATTCCAGTTTCCGAGTCCGTCTTTAAAGATCGTATGTTCATTTACTTTGTAGCTTTCGTGATCTGTAATTGGCTTTATTTTTACGCTCATTCAGGTATTGTTTAAAAGTTGTTTTTAATTTGAAATAAAACCATTCTCTAAATAAAAGGATCGGCTTTAAATTGGTTAGAATTAACAGGATCGTTAATAACAGTGATAAATAAATGTCATGATTAAGCTGCATGGTTTTGTTCGTTTTGTTGGTTAAAGAAATCAAAAGCATAGCCTTGTAAAAAATCTACAGAAGACATCGATAGCGGAATATTGGCTCTTACACCATTTTCGTCAATTCGGCAAGCTTCAATAAACCAGCTTGAACGTACAGGTTTAAAAGCAGATGCGATAATTTCTACACCATCTGTAAATTCTTCATTGTTAAAGTCTTTTGTCAGTTTTTGAAGTTCCAAAACTCTGGAACCTTTCAGATTTCCTTTAGCATCTTTTTTAAGGAGATTGAAAACAATTTTGACTAAAGAAGCTGTTTCTTTACTGGTAGAAAGAGAAGAAATATAATTCTGGACTTTCTCGATTCCAATAGTTACCGTATCATCCCAACCTTCATTAATGCGGTATCCAATCGTAATTTCTTCTTTGTCATTAGAAAAAGTGTGCGACATCTGCTTTTCTTTAAATCCATAAACCTGATTTTTTAAATCCAGAATAGTTTCAAACAGCCTGAAAGTTTCAGTTTTGGCATTCTGCATCATTTCAGAAGTTTGCTGTAATCTAGAAAGTGCTTTTGGAATCGTTTCTGCTACTAGTTTTTTATAAGCATCTCTTTCTTCATTTTTTTTGTTTTCAACTCGTTGAAGTGCTTCTTTTAATTGTTGGGCAGAAAATTGAGTTAAGTCCATAACAGGTTTAAAATTGTTTGCAATTGTAGTGTTCATAATAATGGGCTTTTAGTAAATTAGTATTTCTTCTTTAAATGGATCTGCATAATAAGGTTTGAAATTATGGTGCAAAGCAAGTTTTGAAACCTCTTTTATTTTACTTTCAATATTTGGCGTAACAGGACGAGGAGAGGCAGTTTCATCATCCAGAATATGCATCCATTGAAAACGTTCCTGATTAATGCAGATTCTTTCTCCAGCTGTAAAAGTTTTGCTTCTTTCTGTGCAATATTGAAGTGCCAGATACAATAATGCGATACGTTCTTCGATTTGTATTTTATTCATAATTTTTCTTCTAATTGATTTTTTAATTTTTTAATGTCAGATTCGATTAAACTTCTTTCAGGACTATTTGGATTTTCAATCAGCCAATTTTCCAGTTCCCGAATTTTTTCTTTGATTTGAATTGTTCCCATTTCAATTTGGATTAAGATTTAATGATATTTTCTTGTTTTCAGATTCTTTATGAAGAGCTATTTAAGATTCGTAGTATTTTCCATTCTTTTTGTATTTTAGGGTAGTATTTTTCTTTTTTGCAAATTTTTATTGTTTGTTCTTTGTAAATCAGTTGTTTGTGTGTAATTTAAAATTGTTTTGTTTTTTAGTTGCTCAATATTTTATGGCTTAACCTATTGTTTTTCAATTTTATTTTTCTTTACTTTGCAAATATAATGTAAAATAATACATTAAAGCAAATTTTTAACGTAAAATAATACATCTTTTTATGGGGTCAACGGAAAGAGTGCGGGAATATCTTGATTATAAAGGGATTACTAAGTATAAGTTTTGTAATGATTTAGGATTTTCTAATAAGTTTTTAGATAATAGTAGTAATATGGGAACAGATAAGGCGTGTAAAATATTACACTATTATCCAGACCTCAATTCAGAGTGGCTTTTGACAGGAAACGGGCCTATGATTAAAGAAGAAAATACTAGCGTTGTAGTTATGAATAGTGATAGAAAAACAGTTGATACGCTTCATGCAAATCAAGAGATACCGTTGTATGATTTAGAGGCCGTTGCAGGTTTAAGAGAACTTTTTAGCAGCGGAGAGCCGCAAAGAATTCTGGATACAATAAAAATTCCGAATCTTCCAAAATGTGATGGAGCAATTTCTGTAACAGGAGATAGTATGTATCCTTTATTGAAATCGGGAGATATTATATTGTATAAGGAAACAGAATTTGAAAATATCTTTTTTGGCGAAATGTATCTTTTAAGTGTAAAACTAAATGATTGGGAAGAATACATTACCGTAAAATATGTTCAAAAGTCTGAACAAGGACAGGAGTATGTAAAATTGGTAAGTCAGAATTCGCATCATCAGCCAAAAGACATTCATATTTCAAAAATTTCTGCTTTGGCATTAATAAAAGCAAGTATACGTATTAATACGATGATGTAAATTTTTTGAGAAATTCTCTTTCATTTAAACGGGAGAGAAAAAACGCGAAAAGGCTTTAGCTAAAACTTAAAAGTTTGGCTAAAGCCTTTTCGCGTTTTTTGCAAACAAATCTATTTTAAGCTGAAATCGGAAATAGTTCTTTTTTTTTGCAGAATTCAGTTTTATATGGAAAGGTTTAAATTATAATATTTCTTATAAAAGTGTTTTTTCTCATTTCTGGAATTCTTTATTTTTTCTTTTTATTGCTTCAAAATGAAATTTTTTTAGAGTTTGAAATATGCTTTTATAGCATCCCTATTAATTATTTGTTAAGCACTTTTTCGCTCCAATTCTGCTTTTTATAAGAGAAAGACTGTTATCTCGGATAAAGTTTCTGAGTTTTTGCTCCAAATGCTGTAAAGCTTTATTTCGTGGCTAATTTTCGACTTCAAATGTTAATAATATGTTTCGTTTCAGAGGGGTTTTATTAATGTAAACGTAACCTAATCAACCTACCCCTAGGTTTAATTTTGGAGACATATAAGAAGAACCCAATACTTTGTATATGCCAATTTTTAAACAGCAGGATCATTATCAAAACAAAATCAGAAAAAGTGTTTTGGCTCACGCTTTTCATTTGATTAATCATAAAATAATGAATCATGTATAAGAAGTTTACAGACGAAGAACTTGTCGAATTATTAAAATCGGGCAAGGATAAAGCTTTTGATGAACTTTATTTTAGATATCGAGATCTGTTAGTTCGATTCGTATATCTCCGAATGAAATCGATTGCCATTTCAGAAGAAATTGTGCAGGAAGTTTTTACCACTATTTGGGAAAGACGCAAAACAATTGTGATCCAGAAAAGTTTTGCGGCCTACATCTACACTTCGGTTCGCTACATGACTTTAGATTACATCAAATCGCATGAGGTTACCGATCAATACATTCAGGAAGTTTTAGATAAAAATACCGTTTCGCAAACCAGTTATAATGCGATCGAGGATTCTATTTATTATGACGAGTTGAAAAAAGCGGTTGATGAAGCGGCATCGTTACTTCCTAAAAAATCAAAAGAGGTTTTTATTCTTAGCCGTGTAAAACATTACACCAATAAAGAAATTGCCGAAGAATTGAATGTTTCAATCGAAACCGTAAAATACCATATTACGTATGCGCTGAAATTTATGCGCACTTATTTGGGCGAATTCAATTAAAAGTAAACTTCAGATTAAGAACTCAGCTTTTTTCTTAACAGAAGCGTAACCTTTTGCGCCTACCTAAAATTACAATTCCCAAGACATACTATTAAAGACATAAAGAAATTATAATGCCTGAAAATTCAAATAACGAAATCAAAAATTTTTTAGAAGGAAAGTATTCTCCGAAAGGACAAGAAATGTGGAATAAATGGTACGATCGTACAGATGATTTTTTTGATAATATGGAAATGGTTCAATCAGACCGTTCTAAACTTAAAAAAGAATTAAGACAAATAAAGAACACTAATAAAGTTATTTCTCTTTCATACAAAAACTGGGCTATTGCGGCTTCTTTGGTTTTCTTAATCGGATTATCGGTGTTTTTTTATCAAACATCAAATGCAGTCGAAAGCAAACAATTTGCCGTAAAACTAGGAGAGCATGCTAAAATAGAATTAAGTGACGGAACACAAATCTGGTTAAATGCAGGAAGTGTACTTAAATATCCAAAAGAATTTAAAGGAGATACCAGAGAAGTGTATTTAAGTGGCGAAGCTTTTTTTGATGTAGCCAAAGACAAAAAACATCCGTTTATCATTCATACCAATAAAATGGATACCAAAGTTATCGGAACCAGTTTTAATGTTCAAGCGTATCCAGATCAGACCACACAAGAAGTTTCGGTTGCTACAGGAAGAGTAAATGTGAAATCGACTGTGACAGAAGAAAATGTGTATGTAACTCCAGGACAGAAAGTGGTTTTTAAATCTCAAAACAATAAGCTTCAGGCTTTTAAAGATATTCCGGTAAATGCCATTTCGTTATGGCGAAAAAATATTATGGTTTTTGAAGAAACGCCTTTGCCAGAAGTTGTGGCCACAATTAATCGCAATTACAATGTTTCAATTGAAGTCAAAAACAAGAATTTAAACGATTTAAAGATTAGCGCCTATTTTAAAGAACTGCCTGCCGATCAGGTAATTGGGTTGGTGTGCAATATCATCAATGCCCAATACAAAATGGACTCAGGGGTTTACAAAATCGAGTAATTCTTTAAACAATAAAAATAAAACTACGTAGCAAACTAATAAACAAAACAATTACACTAAATCTAAAAACTATGAATGAAAAACAAATGCGGTATGCCGCAAAATGGCAGAGCATAAGGACAATAGGAACAAAATTATTCCTATTTATGACTTTGTTTTTTGCTGCACTAACAGTAAAAGCCGGGAATGTTGACATTAACAAAAGAGTGACTTTAAAAGTTGACAATGAAAGTATAAAAAATATATTTCAAAAAATTGAAAATCAGGTTGATGTGCATTTTATGTACGAAAGCAGCCAAGTAAATGCCAATCAGAAATTAAGTTTAAAACTGAATAATGTAACGCTAGAGCAAGCATTAGATAAAATCTGCGGTAATGTACTTAGATATGAGATCGTTAGTAACAATGTCGTGATTAAGAAAAATCAGAAAGTTGCTTCTGCAGACCAAAATAAAATTATTGTTTCAGGAACTGTTATAGCAGGAGACGATAATATGCCTTTGCCAGGTGTCGGGATTAAAGACAAAGGTTCGGATGCCGCAACAGCAACAGATTTTGACGGAACTTTTAAATTGGAAGTAAACGCTTCTGAAGCAACGCTTATTTTTTCTTACGTTGGGTATGTAACGCAAGAAGTAAAAGTTACGGGTACGCAAACCATTAATGTAAAATTGGCTGCCGATGTAAAACAGCTTCAGGAAGTTGTGGTAATGGGGTATGGAAGCGTGAAAAAAAATGAAGTTTTAGGAGCTGTTGGTAGTGTTTCTATGAAGGAAACTTCAAGCAGAACGTACAACAATGCTGCCGAATTATTGCAAGGAACAGTTGCCGGAGTTACCGTAATCAATGATGGTGGAGATCCTACTGCGTCGCCAACAATTAACATTCGTGGTATCGGATCTTTGAATGCTGAAACGCCTTTAATTGTTTTGGACGGAATTATTTATAGTGGTTCTTTAAATACCATAAATCCAAATGATATTGCATCGATAAACGTTTTAAAAGATGCGGCTTCTGCAGCAATTTACGGTGCGAGAGCTTCTGGTGGGGTAATTTTAATTACTTCTAAAAAAGGAATTTCGGATAAAATTAATGTAAATGTAAACTACCAAGGAGGTTTTCAGAATGTAGCCAAAAAACTAGAGGTTTTAAACGCTGCAGAATATGCTGATGCTATGAATCTTGCAAGAGATAACGCAGGTTTGCCTAGAATTCCTGCTTTCGATCCTGCATTTGAACCAACTGCAAGAACAACAAAAACAAACTGGATGGATGAAATTTTCCGTACGGGAGAAATTCAAGATCTATCTCTTTCGGTAAACGGAAAAACAGAAAAATCTAATTTCTTTCTTTCTGGAAGTTATAGAAAAAACGAAGGTATTTTGTTGAATACATATGGAGAACGTTATACAGTAAGAGCAAATTCTTCTTTTAAATTGGCTGATAATTTCACAATTGGAGAAAATATTTCGTACTCCTTAACTGATGGTCAGACTGCTAATACGTCAAGTTCGTATACAGGAGCAATTCAAGCAGCGATTTTGTATCCGCCAAACGCAACGATTTACAGAGAAGATGGTTCAGGGCAATTTGGTGGTGTTCCAGAAAAATATATTGGTTCTTACGGAGATGTTATCAATCCGGTGGCGTATTTGAAAAGATTAGACAATAAAAATCCAATTTCTACCATTTTGATCAATCCGTATGCAGAATGGGAAATTGTTCCAGGGTTAAAAGTAAAATCGAACTGGGGTTATACTAGAATTCAAGATAATGCATCAGACTTTACAGTAAAAGTTACGGAGCCTGGAAAAATCTTCGATTTCAACAGATTGACGTTGAAAAATATAACAACTACAGATTTATTGAGCGAGCAGACTATTTCTTATGAGAAATCATTTGGAAAACACAATTTGAAAGCTTTGGCTGGATATACGTATCAAGAAACGAAAAGAGATTTTTATACTGTTGAAGGAACTGGTTTTGATAACGAAGATCCATCGCAGCGTTATTTATTGAATGCAAAATTGATTCAGCAGACGGCAGCAGGAAGATCAGATGAAATTATTTCTTCTTATGTGGGAAGAATCAATTACGATTTCAATCAGAAATATTTAATCTCTGGAATTGTTCGTCGTGACGGAACTTCAAAATTATTAGAAAATAACCGTTGGAAAGTATATCCTTCTGTTTCTGCAGGTTGGTTAATTTCTGAAGAAAATTTCATGAAAGGTATCGAGCCAATCATCAGTAATTTAAAACTTCGTGCAAGTTGGGGACAAATTGGAAACTTAGGAAACCTTGGACCATACCAATTTAGCGTGCCATTGGTACAAACTCAGGCTTTAATTGGAGCTGTACCATCAATTAATTATGGTTATGCTGAAAGCGAATTATCAAATCCGAATTTAAAATGGGAAAGCTCTGAGCAGACTAATATTGGTTTAGATTTTACCATGCTAAATAACAGTTTAGTAGGATCTGTTGATGCTTATGTAAAGAAAAACAAAGACATGTTGGTTCGTGACCAATTGCCAGGAGTTTCGGGAACGCCACAAGGAAGAATCGTTAACTCGGGAGATGTTGAAAACAAAGGAATCGAGGTGAGTTTAACCTACCAAAAAACTCGCGGAGAATTTAAATTTGATGTTACGGCAAACGCTGGATTCTTAAGCAATAGAATTGTTTCTATTAAAGACGATTTAAATTCATTAGAACCACTTGGTTTAAGCAGAGTTCGTAGTTTGCCGTTAGCCAATATTTACCAAGTTGGAAGCCCAGTTGGAGCCTTCTACGGATATGCTACCGATGGATTATTCCAAAGCAATGATGAGGTCAAAGCTTTTGTAAATAAAGATGGCGTAATGTATCAGCCAAATGCCGTTGCTGGAGATATTAAATTTAAAGATGAAAATGGAGATGGTGTAATCAACAATAGTGATAGAGTAGTTTTAGGAAGCCCTTTCCCAAAAACAACGTATAGTTTGAATGCCAATTTCAGATACAAAGGATTCGATATGAATGTCTTTTTCAGCGGAGCTGCAGGAAATAGTGTTTTCAATGCGGTAAAACATACCGGTTTAAATGCTTCTTTCCCAGGTTACAATTTATTGTCTGAATCTAAAGAGGCTTGGTCTCCAACAAACACCAATACCAATGTTCCGGTTCTTTCCTCAACAGATAACAATAACAACTTTGGACGTATTTCTGATTTATACATTGAAGACGCTTCTTTCTTAAGACTGAAAAACGTTTCGATTGGGTATACGATTAAAGAAAGCTGGTTGAACGGAAAAGCAAAATTGAGATTCTTTATTTCTGGACAAAACTTATTTACAATCACGAAATATTCTGGAATGGATCCTGAAGTTGGTCTTAAAAACTTCGGAATGGATTTAGGACGTTATCCGCTTTCTCGTATTTACATGACAGGTGTTAACGCAACTTTTTAAAAAATAAAAAACAATTAAAATGAAAAAAATAAGTCTTTTATTATTGAGTTTCGTGCTTTTGGTAAGCACTTCGGCTTGCGAAAGCGAACTTGATGTTGTGCCACAAGGAGCTCCGTCAAGCGGAAATTTCTGGAAAACGCCAGCAGATGCAAAAGCGGGAGTAAATGCAATTTATGCTTTATATTCTGATGATAATATGTATGGTCGTGGTTTCTTTTGGTTAAATAATGCCAGCGATGATATTGGAACAAAACCAAGACAGAATGCAGAAAGAATCAAAAATTTTATTGTAGACGGATCAGAATCGGATACTAAGGATATTTGGAGAATTCACTACGAAATTATGAAACGTTGCAACGATGTGATTCGCAATATTCCAAAGATTGCATTGGATGAAAGTACAAAAAACGGAATGTTGGGAGAAGCTTATTTTAACCATGCAGTAATGCATTTAGAATTAGCGTACCACTATGGAGACGATCGTGCTGGAATTCCGATTCAAGATAGAGAAGATCCAACAAATGTTTTTGTGCCTCGTGCTAAAAATGTAGCCGAAAATTACGCTTATATTGAAGCAGATTTAATCAAAGCGGCAGATTTGTTGCCTTATTTTGATCAGCTTACACCAGACAATTACGGACGCGCGCACAAAACTGCAGCTTGGGCTTATTTGGTTCGTACGTATTTGTATGCAAAAGATTGGGACAACGCCATCAAATATGCAAATATGATCGTGGCTAGCGGAAAGCACAAATTATTAGACAATTTTGAAGATGTATTTAAAATCAGTAACAACTGGTCTTCAGAATATATTTGGTCGGTAACTTCAAGTGCAGAAAATACTTCTTTGGGTTCTATTTTTCCTGGAGTTTGTTTAGAAGATAAAGGTTGGGGAGTTTACAATGGATGGGGAAATTTTTATCCAACAAAAGAATTATTCGATACTTACGTAGCTAATGATAAAAGACGAAGCGCTACGATTTTACAAAAAGGAGACAAATTTGTTTATTTCGGAGAAACAGTAACTTTTAACGAAGGAAATCACGTAGTAAGTTCAAGTAACAGAACGGGTTATCAGTTTAAAAAATATATGGAGCCGTTCAGTTATCCAAAAACATCATCGGGCGGAGTAGATATTCGTTATGTCAATGCAAACGGGGACAAGCCTTCAACTGCTTTAAATGTGCCTCTTTTACGTTATGCTGATGTGATTTTGATGTTAGCGGAAGCGAAACTAATGAAAGGACAAAATGCAGACACAGAAATCAATATGATTCGCCACCGTGCAGGTCTTACAGATATTGCTGGTGCAACAATGGTAGATTTAAAAAGAGAAAGAAGATGCGAGTTGGCAGGAGAATGGACAGATCGCCATTTCGATTTAGTGCGTTGGGGAGATGCAAAAGAAACATACGCAAAACCATTGCACCATTATGATGGAAGCGTAATTTATCCTGCTCGTAATTTTAACCCAGCGATTCATCACGTTTGGCCAATTCCGCCAGATGAAATCGCGGTAAGTAAAGGAGCTTTGACTCAAAACCAAGGCTGGTAATAAGTTAATTTCATTGTGTTTTTTAGTTTTTTATACTGCAGTCTTAGTCAGGAGACTGCAGTTGTAAAAAAATACAGAGTAAAGTCTGTCATTCCGAGGAATGACAAGTCGTACGCATTCACACAATCTTGTCATTTCGACGAAGGAGAAATCCTCACAAGAAGCTCCGCAATCTAAAACCCCAATCTTTGCCGAGTTACTTACAAAGATTTGCTTCGCCTGTTCGCTATCGCTCGAGTCTCCTTCGTCGAAATGACAAGATTACTTTTTACTATGTGCATTTAAACAAGTGAAACGCCTTTACACATAAAGAAAAGCTATGTTTCTATGTGTTAAAAAATAAACAGCATAAACCCATTTCTAATAAAGTTACCTACAGCTTTAAAAGAATATAAATCATTTTCGATGAAAAAAATAATCACCCTTTTTTGCCTTCAATTTTGCTTATTCGCGCAAGCGCAAGAATACAGTTCTTCCAACATTCATTCGCATAACGATTACGAAAGTAAGTTACCATTTTATGGAGCTTATTCTAACGAAACGGGAGTTATAGAAGCCGATGTTTTTTTAGTGAATAACGAATTATTTGTGGCGCATACTTCTAAAGAAATCGCTTCTCACAATACACTTAAAAGCATGTATTTGGAACCGCTTTCTAACAAATTAAAAACGTTGGAAGGAAAAGCGTATCCGAGCAATAAGCCATTGATTTTAATGATTGATATTAAGTCAGATGCCGATTCGACTCTAAAAGCAATTACACAGCAGCTAAAGACTTTTCCAGATATCATTTCAAATAAAAATATAAAAGTGGTTATTTCTGGAAACAGACCTTTGCCATCGCTTTGGGCAACGTATCCAGATTTTATTTATTTTGATGGAAGATTGAATGAAAATTATACTCCAGATCAATTGGCGAGAGTTGAAATGATTAGCGAAGATTTGCATGAAATCACAGTTTGGAACGGAAAAGGTGTTTTGACGCAGCCAGATGCAGAAAAAATTCAGGCAATTATTAAAAAAGTCCACGATCAAAAGAAAAAAGTAAGATTCTGGGCTACACAAGATAACGTGAACACGTACATGACTTTGATGAATTTAAAAGTGGATTTCATCGGAACGGATAAAGTAGCCGAACTGACTCAATTTATTAATAGTATCAAAACGACATTTTATCAGAATACAGAATTTCATCAAGCTTATGCTCCTAAAAATGTTTTCAAGAATAAACGTCCAAAAAATGTTATTCTTTTAATTGGAGACGGAATGGGATTAGCGCAAATCTATTCTGGTTATACAGCAAACAAAGGGCAATTGAGTTTGTTTAATATTCCAACTCAAGGATTTTCGATCACAAAAGCTTCAGATAGTTATATCACAGATTCTGCGGCAGGAGCAACGGCAATGGCAACGGGACATAAAACCAATAACCGTTTTATAAGTGTAGATGAACAGGCGAAACCGCTTCAGACCATTGCAGAACAGTTGGCAAAGAAAAACTATAAAATAGGAATTATTTCTGCTGGAAATATTACAGATGCAACTCCGGCTGCGTTTTATGCGCATCAGCCAGAAAGAAGTTTAAGCGAGCCAATTGCAAACGATTTTCTTTCGAATCCGTCAGATATTTTAATTGGAGGAGGACAGAAAGAATTTATTTCTAGAAAAGATGGCAAAGATTTGTCTAAAACTTTAATCGAAAAAGGATACACTTTCTCAGATAAATTCTCGAGTTTAGATACGATTAAAAACAGCAAATTTGTTGTTTTAGAAGACGCAGCGGTGGTTTCTATTAAAAATGGGAGAGGAGATTTTCTAACGAAATCTTTAGCGAAAGCGACCAACACTTTTTCAAAAACAAAGAATCCGTTTTTTATTATGGCCGAAGGCGCTCAAATTGATTATGGCGGACACCAGAATAATGTGGAATATGTTGTGAGAGAAATGCTTGATTTTGACAAATTGGTTGGTCAAGCAATGGAATTTGTAGATAAAAATCCAGAAACACTTTTAATCGTAACCGCAGATCACGAAACTGGAGGATTATCATTAATTGATGGAAGCATTGAAAAAGGTTACGTTCACGGAAGTTTCAGCACGAACGATCATACTGCAATTCCAGTTCCTGTTTTTGCTTACGGTCCAGGTTCTGAAAAATTCATGGGAGTTTATCAGAATACAGCAATTTACGACAAGATTATGGAATTGATTGGAAAGAAATAATTTTTTAAATAAATTCAAATTAAAGGAGCTTCTAAAAGGGAGCTCCTTTTTGGTTTTATCTAAAACTATAAATATTTCGCTCTTCCAGAGCTTGAAAATGTTTCTGTAAAAATCCCAGCGGGGTAAAAAATATCGTTTACCTACTTTTCACATTTCACATTCTGCATTTCACATTTTATTTATTTTCCTTTCAACAAATTAATGCTAACCGTTGCCGTATCGGCATCAGGAAATCTCTTAAAAATAGATTGATCTGGAAACAATCCGGCTTCTGCGGCAATGGCATTAAAAACATCAATTTCAACAATATATTGATCCGAAAAACCATGAGTTGCATCATAAGCTGTTGCTGGAGTTCGACCTAAATTACTGGCGGTAAGTTTCGGGTTTATAGTATGAAGTTCAATTAGCAGCAGACCAAATTTACGTACATAAGGAGACCATTTTTGTAAATGTTCCAAGAGATTATCTTCAACCAGATTATTGCTAATTCTTTTTCCTCTGTAAGCAAATGCGCCTGTTGAGGTACTGACTCTATTTTTGTTACTATGCTTCGGATCTTGCCAAATTCTATTATGATCGAGAAAAGTCCTCACATTTAAAAGATCTTTCAAATCAATATTATAGTTTTCTTTCAGATCATCTGCCAGTAAATCAGGACGTCCGATATCGCCCCAAATTACTTTGGCCCAAATGTCTGCATTGATAAGATTGGCTCTGGTGACTTTCAGCGCCGTCTGATTGTAATCGGCACCGACTAAAAATAACGGATATTCATCGAGCATTTTTCCACGTAAAGTTTGCCTGTCGATTACTTCAAAAATATGCTGTAGAAAAGCGCCATTTCCGCATCCCATATCTAGAATTCCTTTAGGCTGTTCTTCGATCGGAAGATTAAAAAGTTTAATAAGAATTTCATCAACCACTTTAAAATAAGTATCGTGCGCGCCTCCGCTTCCCCAAACATTCATTTCGCGATCAACATGAATTTCGTTTTTGCCTTCTGCAGTTCTTAAAGCATCTGGATTGCCAAAAATTAATTCTTCAATTTTGGCAAATGTTGGAAGATAAGAAACCGTAACACCATAAGCGCTGGCTCTTTTAGCAAAAAATAAACCGGCTTCGGTAAATTGATAATTTCCTTTTTTCTCCAGAAACCAGCCCAAATGCACAAAAAAGTCTAATATCTTTTTAAAATTTTCGGGTGATTTATGAAACTCTTCGGGGCTAAAAGAAGTTTCCATAAAATACTTGTGAAACATTCCGTTCATCGCCAATCGAACAATAGTTGGCCCGATGAGGTAACCTTCAATATGTTTTAAAATCTGTTCTTGAATACTCTTAGTTATAGGGTCGCTGGAAGACTCAATTCCGTATCTTTTTTTATATTTTTCAAAAATAGTATTGAGCTTTTCAAACGGTGTATCTTCAAACAAACGGGGATGAAAATGTATAGATAACTGAAGTAACTCGACAACATCTTCGTAGAGATGAAACAGCGAAAAAGCAGTTTCAGTTTTCTCATTTACAGCAATTGTGATTACCTGCGTTTTATTATCAATTTCATATTCTACAAATCCTTGAGAAGCCAAAACTCTCAAAGCAACATTCAGATATCCTTCGTTGGCATTAAAGGTAGTAGTAAGTTCAGCTATCGAGGTCTGTTTTTTATCTAATATAAATTCTAATACAGACTTATTTTTAAGTGCGACCGCTACAGGAGCAGTAACCAAGCCGTCAAGATGCCTGAAGATGGAACTTAAGAGTTGTGATTTATCGGTCATAATGCAAAAATGAAGTTAGTTAAAAATAGTGATTTTTTTCTTACGTAGGATATCTTGTTTTTATTGAATTTCAGGTTTGTTTTTTGTTTTTTGAAAAGAATAACATACCATATATTAAATTTATGTTACCAAAATAAAATGCGTAAAACTACTTATTATCAAGGAATTAATGTTTTGTAATTTCGTTATGCTGTTTTGTTACAGTATATTTTTACTTCACGCCTAAAAAAAGCTGTTTTTACATCTTTCTTTATTCTACATGCCTCATTTGTGGATCTATTTATTTTATGTTAAAGGATTGATTTTTAAAATTAATGATAACCAATAAAAAATAAAAAAATGCGTAAAAGAGTAAAACAAAAAAATGGGCTGGAAATAACGGCGGTGATAGGAACTTCGGCAGTTCTTCTTTCTTTTGAAATGGAAAAAAGCCTTACCGATGGACTTCTCGGATTTGCAATTGAAAGAGAAGATCATACCGAAAATGAAAAGTATTATCTTAAGGGTTTTAAGTATTTTGAAGAAACCGCTGGAAACACATTTGAAGGGCAACTGCACAGTACTTTTGAGCATCCGGTGCAGTCATTTTTATGGGAAGATTTCAGCGTTAAATGTGACCATGATTATTCCTATAATGTAAGCCCTGTATATGGCAAGCCAAAATATTTGAAATATGGGAATACTTGCACTATAAGGTTTAAGACACCTACAGAAGATGCAGGAGAACATTCAGTTTATTTTAATAGAGGTGTGGCAGGTAGTCTGGCTTATGCTAGAAAGTTCAAGAATAAAAGACCTGGATCTGAAGACATGACTGAAGAAGAAACTGCTGAAGCGTTAAAGTGGCTGTCGAGAGGGCTGGAAGAAGCTTTATTAAAATTTATTGATAAAGCGCAAGATAGTTCTTATCAGCTTCGTGCTGCCTTTTATGAATTTGAGTACCTTCCAGTGCTTGAAAAATTTAAAATAGCATGCGAAGAAAAGGGGGTCGATGTAAAGATAATTTATGATTCTAGAGGCGAAGAAGAAGCAAACAATAAAGCCATAAATGAAGCTGGTTTACCTCGTAATGTTGTGATTGCGCGTAGTGCAGAAGCTTCAAAACGTTTTATTGCACATAATAAATTTATAATCTTGCTCAAAGATGAACAGCCAGTAGAAGTTTGGACTGGCTCTACAAATATAACTCCTAAGGGAATTTTTGGACAATGCAATGTAGGGCATGTAATACGTAACGAAGACATAGCCAAACAATATTTTAAATATTGGACAGAGCTTGCACAGGATCCATTGAACGATGTGCTTGATAAAAAAACAATCACTATTCAGCCAGATCTAGCATATGATCAAATTCCTAAAAAGTCAACAAAAGTCTTCTTCAGCCCACGAGAAAAGAAAACAATCCTACAAACCTATGCTGATTATATGGCAGGATCCAAGCAGTTGGTTTGTGGCATGTTTCCTTTTTCTTTTAGCTTGAAAATGAAAGGAGTGATTGTTGAAAAAACAGATAATTTGAAATACATTATTATAGATAAAAAAGATAAAAATACCAGTCTAGTAACAACGGACTATGATAATGTAATTGTATACGGAACATATCTTAAAGATGGACTTTATGATTGGTTAGAGGAAACCCATGCAGGTTTTCTTTTAAATTCGAAACCTACAAATATCGGAACTAACTTTATCCACAATAAAGTACTTTTAATCGATCCGTTGAGTGAGGATCCTATTGTAGTAACGGGATCTGCCAATTTTAGTGACAATTCTATTGCTAACAATGATGAAAATACACTGATTATAAGAGGAAATAAGGATGTTGCTGATTTATATTTTACAGAATTTTATAGAATATTTAATCATTATTATGCTAGATACACCGCTGTTAAAATGTCGGAAAACCCTAGTGCTGAAAATCCAATTCATTTAAAAACAGAGTCGGCCAAATGGGTGCCATCTTTTTATAATCCTAATGGACTTAAATATAAAAGAAAAAAAATGTTTATCGATATGAAAGTTTGAGAGAATTGTTTTGTTTAAAAAAAGATAAAGCCTTTAAATATTTGTATTTAAAGGCTTTTATTTTATATGAAATTTTGAATTTAGGCTGCTACTTTTTCTCTCACAATAATTTTTTTATTCTGAAAAAAATGGACCAAATTTTATTGTTTTTGAACTTTTTTTTTGAAGAACGGCAATGAAAAATGATTAATAAATACCTCAAAACTGAATAAAATCTTTATAAAAATTACAAAATCTACATTAAAAGTCAAAATGACAATAACTGATCAAAATCCTTTATTTGCTGAATATTTCGTTTTATTTTGTTGATAAAAAAGAGATTTATTGAAAAAAAATTTTACTAAAACGTTTTTGTAAGTTTTGCTTACATATATTTGTGATGTACTAAAATATTCAACAATAAATTTTTTACTAGATGAAAAAGATTACAATTAGAGATATTGCTAAACAGGCAGAAGTTTCTATTTCTACTGTGTCTTTTGTTATCAATGGAAAAGGCGAAAAAATGGCTATTAGTCCGTCGGTGATTAAAAAAGTTCAGGATGTAGCACAAAAACTGCAGTATAAACCAAGTATGATTGCTAGCAGTCTGCGAACAGGAAAAACAAGATCAATCGGACTCATTGTAGAAGATATATCCAATCAGTTTTTTGCTGATTTGGCAAGAGTGATCGAAGACGAAGCAAAAAATATTAATTATAGGGTTTTTTATTGCAGCACAGGAGACGATAACAATCGTTCGGAAGAATTGGTGCAGAGTCTTTTACAGGCAAATGTTGAAGGTTTTATTATTACACCGACTCGAAATCTGGAAAAAACAATCAGCCAACTTTTAAAATTGCAAAAGCCGGTGGTGCTAATCGACAGATATTTTGCCAATCAAAAAGTAAGTCATGTGGTAATGGACAATCATGAGGGAGCTTACTCGGCTACTAAATTTTTGATTGATAAAGGAAGAAAAAATATTGCTGTTGTAAACAACGAGTCTGGAATGATTCAGATGAAATTGCGAGAAAAAGGATATGTAGAAGCGTTAAAAGAAGAAGGAATTTATAACGAAAATTATACGCTTCATTTAGATTATCATGCAAGTGAACAAAGCAGAGTAGAAGCCATTATAAATTTCTTTGAAAAAAATAAGGATATAGATGCCGTTCTTTTTTTAGCAAATTACCTCGGACTTGCAGGATTACAAGCTTTTAGATATTTAAAATATAAAATTCCAGAAGATATTTCGGTGATCAGTTTTGATGATCACTACAGTTTCAAACTGCATACGCCCACCATATCTGTAATTGCTCAGCCCATAGAAGATATAGCGGTCAAGTCCATACAATTGCTAATGAGTCAGATGACCAACTTTGAAGACTATAAAATTGAAAAAATTCTCAAAAAAGGCTCTTTAATAATAAGAGAATCAGTTTAAAATTTTTTTGACCATTTCACTAAAACGATTTAGTAAAAACCAAAAACAGCAAGACTTGCAAAGGCTTCTTGTTGCTATAATTGAAAGTAGAGTACCAATTTTTATTAATTATTTAAAACAAACACGTAACAACAAAACACAAACGAAATCAAAACCAATAACCAAACAAAAAAGCTTATGAGACGAATATTAGCAGTGTTAGGAGTGATATTGCTTAGCAGTTTAAGTGCTGTCGCGCAAAATCGATTAATAACCGGCATAGTTACAGATGCAGAAAACAAGGGAGTTGTTGCTGCATCAATCGAAGTTCAAGGAAAACCATTTAGCGCTGTTACAGATGCTGAAGGACGATTTAAAATGAATGTTCCAGAAGGTAAAATTACCCTTAATATTTCTTCTATAGGGTTTCAGTCAAAACAAGTTGTATTACAAGAAAAAGAAACGAGAGTTGCTGTTACACTTGCCGAAAATACTCAGGAATTAAAGGATGTTGTTGTAACTTCATTTGGAGTTAAAAAACAGAAGAAAAGTTTAGGTTACGCTGTAGGAGAACTAAAAGGCGATGATCTGACAAAAAATAAAGAAATCAATTTAGGAAATGCTTTGCAAGGTAAAATTGCCGGTGTAAACGTTTCTGCTCCAGTTACAGGGCCATCAGGTTCAAGCCGAGTGGTTATTCGTGGTGCAACTTCTGCATCAGGATTGAACCAGCCGTTGTATGTCGTAGACGGAATCCCGATTGACAATACGCAGCAAGGAAATGCAGGAATGTGGGGTGGAGCTGATAAAGGAGATGGTATGTCTTCTTTCAATCCAGATGATATTGCTTCGCTTTCTGTGCTTAAAGGTAGTGCCGCTTCTGCTCTTTACGGGTATAGAGGATCAAATGGTGTTATCTTAATTACAACTAAAAAAGGTAAAAACGGAACAGGAATAGGAGTAGATTTTAGTACCAATTCTTCTTTTAATACACCTGCAAGTCTTTTAAAATGGCAAGATCAATATGGTGCTGGTGCTCCAAATGCGAGTGGTGTACCCACTAGATTTAACAATTTACAAGAACTTAGAGATTCGTACTATTTTGCATGGGGAGATAAATATGACGGAACACCTTCATTATCACTTGATGGTAAAACAAGACCTTATCAAGCTTATGGAAAAGATAATGTGGAGAATTTCTACAGAACTGGATATTCTTTCAGTAATACTTTAGCGATCTCTGGCGGAAATGAATCAACAAACTTTAGATTATCTTTTGGAAATACTAAAGACGAATCTATTTTGCCAGAAACTACTTTTGGTAGAAACAACGTAGCTTTGAGTTTAAATTCGGCTCCAAATAAAAGAATCAGTATAGAAAGTAACGCTCAGTATATTTCTGAGAAAAGCCATAACCGTCCTTATTTAAATGATTCGCCGAGAAATCCATCTTTCCCAACGACTTTTATGACTCCGGGAACAGATATTAGATGGTTAAGCAATCCTTATGATGCGAATGGCGGAGAAGAAGATTTTTTAGGAGCAAACGTATACCATACAAATCCTTATTTTGCTACCAAATCTCCTTTAAATGACGATCTTAGAAAGCGTTTTATTGGGTCTGCAAAAGTAAATTATAACATTACAGATAAAATTTATGCTAAAGCTGTTATTGGTATTGATGATATTAATTATGAATATACTGAAGTTGAGCCTACTGGAATAAATTATAGCCCAGGTGGATCTATCGAAAACAGAATTGAAACCCGTTCTGAAGTAAATGCTTCTGGTTTTTTAGGCTACAAAGGAGATATTGCTAAAGACCTTTCTTTGGATGCTTTTATTGGGGCAAACCGTCAGCATAACAGATATAGCGGTATTAAAATGAAAGGAAATAACTTTATTGTTCCGTTCAAATATTTCTATGCAAATACGCAACCAGATAAAACTGAAAAATTATTCTCTGAAAGTGAAGTAAACTCTCTTTTCTATTCAGCAGATCTTGGATACAAAGACTACTTGTTTCTTAGTTTAACAGGTCGTGAAGATTGGTTCTCTACTTTAGATCCGTCAAATAACAGTACTTTTTACCCTTCTGTAAGTTCAAGTTTTATTTACTCAGAAGTTATCGGTCTTCCTGAATGGATTTCTTATGGTAAAATTAGAGCAGGTTGGGGTAACGTTGGAGGTGCATTGCCAGAAGCTTACGCTTTAGCATTGACTTATACAGCACCAGACGGACAGACAGATTCTTTAGGACAGCCAATTTTGGGGGTAAATGGAGAAACAATTCCTAACAGAACTTTAAAACCATACAATGTAAGTACAATTGAGTTTGGTTTTGAGAACACATTTTTCAACAACAGGGTAAGTACAGATTTGACTTTCTACAGCAAGAAAACAACAAATGATATTACCGATGCCGATGTTTCTCAAGCTTCAGGATATAGAACAACAAAAATCAATGTTGGAGAAATCCTAAACAAAGGGGTGGAGTTTGCTATTAATGTAAAAGCAGTTAAGACAGAAAATTTCTCTTGGAACGTAGGTTATAATTTTGCTTACAATGATAGTGAAGTTTTAAATCTTTCAGATAAAATCACAACAAAAACATTAGAAGGAAACAGAGACGGAAGAGCTAATGTAGTTTTAGAAAAAGGACAGCCTTTTGGAGTTATTAAAGCATACGATTATTTAAGAGATGCAAATGGCAACATTGTATTAGATACAAACGGAAAATTCTTAAGAGGAAATTTAATCATTGCAGGACAAGGTGTTGCGCCAACATCTATGGGACTTTCAAATGATTTCTCTTATAAAAATTTCACTCTTTCTGTTTTTGTTGATGCTAAATTTGGAGGAGAAATCTATTCGGCTACAAATCAGTTAGGAACACGTTATGGATTATCTGAAATTACGCTTCCTGGTCGTGAAGGTGGTGTAGCAGTAAGCGGAGCAGATGTTAACGGAAATCCTGTAAACACGACAGTTTCGGCATACGATTACTGGAGAAGCTACAGTGATGTGACATCAAACTTTGTTTATGATGCTGATTTTGTTAAGCTTAGAGCAATTTCATTTGCTTATAATTTCCCAAAAGAATATTTAAAAAGAACACCATTTCAGTCTGTTAGTTTAGCATTTTCTGCTCATAATTTATGGACTATTTATGACAAAGTTCCAAACATCGATCCGGAGTCAAATTACTCAAACAGTAATGCGCAAGGTATGGAAAGAGCTTCTATGCCTTTGACAAGAAACTATGGTTTTGCACTTAATGTCAAATTCTAATTCTAAAAAAGATGAAAAATAGATATATCAAAATATTTTGTGTCGCAATTGTTGGTGCTTTGACATTGGCTTCATGCGATAAAGGATTCGAAGAAATGAATAAGAATCCGAACGCCTTAACAGATCCAGCTGTAAAATCAATGTTTACACTTGCAGAGATTTATGTAGACGGACAGGATTTTTCTAATACAAGAGGAAATAACTTGTACGCAGCACAAATTGTACAGCAATTTTCTTCACTTGGAGGACCAGGTTCCAAATACACCTACTCTTCGGAGTATTCGGCTGCCCTTTTTGGTGAAACTTACGGAAAAGGTTTAAATCAGATTTTCCAATTATTATCTGTAGTCGAGGATGCGCCAGAGAATACAAATATGATTCAGGCTTGTAGAATCATGAAAGTTTTCTTGTTTCAAAAACTAACAGACACTTACGGTGAAGTTCCTTATTTTGAAGCAGGAAAAGGATATAACGGAAACGTTTTTTCTCCTAAATATGATACGCAAGAAGCTATTTACAACGATCTTTTAAAAGAATTAGACGAGGCTGGAACGGCGCTAGATGCTGGAAAACCTTTTGTTGGAAATGCCGATTTGTATTATCAAAGTGATGTTGCAAGATGGAAGAAATTGGCAAATTCTTTAATGTTAAGAGTAGCAATGCGTTTGTCTAAAGTAAATCCTGCGAAAGCAAAAGAATTTGTAGAAAAAGCGTATGCTAAAGGTGTATTTACTTCAAATGATGATAGTTTGGTTTTAAAGCATGATGCCGGTCCTGCAGGGGTTAAGACGAATCCAATTACCTCTTCTTGGGTTAGAAATGATTTAAATGGAGGAGAATCTAACATCAAATTCAGTAAAACTTTCATCGATTTATTGAAAAACACAAACGATCCTCGTTTAAGAATTTATGCAAAACTAGAAGCTACAGGAGATAATAGCCCAGCAAGTCAGCAAGGTTTGGCAAATGATGCAAAAGAATTTCCAGGAGGAGATAAAAAGCTTTTCTCAGATCCAAATACTTCAACAGTATTGCGTTTAGATGCTCCAACATTAATTATGTCTTATGCTGAGGTTCAGTTTTTATTGGCAGAAGCGGCAGTAAAAGGATGGAACGTTGGCGGATCTGCTCAAACGTATTATGAAAATGGAGTAAGAGGTGCTATGAATATTTTAGCAATTTTTGGAGATAAAGTGCCTCTGGTTTCACCAGCAGAATACAACACTTATATTACTACATATCCATTTAAAGCTGGAGGAACAGAAGCAGAAAAAATCGAGCAGATTATTACTCAAAAATGGATTGTTTTATTATTCAACGGTTTTGAAGCATTCTCAGAATACAGAAGAACAGGTTATCCAGTTTTAGTTCCTGTGAATGATCCAACGGGAGACACAAAAGGAACAATCCCGAGAAGATTAATTTATGATCAGTCCGAACTTATTACAAACGAGGCTAATTATAAAGAAGCAATTCAACGTCAAGGTTTAGATTTAATGACCACAAGAATCTGGTGGGATAAATAATTTTTAAAGTGGTTGGTTAGTTAAGATAAGTCGGGTAATGAGCATACCCGGCTTATTTTTAAAATCATATAATAAATTGATCTAAAAATCAAGCAATTTGAGAAGTTGCTTTACAGATTCAAATACCTTTTTTTTCGCAGCAAACTAAGAGAGATTCTGCTGAAAAAGATGGATTTACTTTCTGTATTTTAAAGATTTCAAAAAGCGATATTTAAGAATTTGTTTCATTATTTGAATTTAAAACGATTCCTATCAAAATCAAAATAAAGCATAAGGCAGTGGTAAAGAAGATATTTCTAGTTGTATTTTAGAGTTACTAACAAAGAATAGATTCTAAAGAGAAGGAATAAACTTGGTCATTTCTTTCCTTCTCTAAACTGCCAAATTAGTTACCTTTTTACTAATTTTAGAAGGTATTAATATAGTATTCCATAAAATGAATTATCAAAAAAAACTTCACTGTTTCGTTTGCCTATTTTGGGTAGGTTTTACATCAATTGCCTTTGCACAGCAGATTGATTTAAAAAACAATTGGACCTACCGTGAAGAGAAAACGCAAAAATGGTACCCAGCGACTGTTCCTGGAGAAATTCATACCGATTTGCTAAACAGCAAATTAATACCAGATCCATTTTATAGAGATAACGAAAAAAAACTGCAATGGATTGAACGCAAAAACTGGGAATATAAAACGGCTTTTCAGGTTACAGCCAATATGCTGAAAAAGAAAAACACAGAATTAGTTTTTGACGGATTAGATACTTACGCATCTGTTTATGTAAATAATCATCTGGTTTTAAAAGCCGATAATATGTTTCGTCAATGGAGAGTTGACGTTAAAAAAGTCTTGAAATCAGGAAATAACGATTTGAGAATCGTATTTCAATCGGCACAAAATGTCGTTGATTCCTTGGCTAAAAAAGATTATCCATTTGTAATTCCAGACAATCCACGTGCTTATGTACGCAAAGCACAATACCATTTTGGCTGGGATTGGGGGCCAAAATTCACAACCTGCGGAATATGGAAAACGCCAAGATTTGAAGCTTACGACGAAAATGAATCTGAGAAACCGTATGTTTTAAATCGAAAAATTGAGTTGATACAAGACAAAGACAGTCTCGGACGCTCTTTCTATTTTAAAATTGACGGAAAACCAGTTTACATGAAAGGAGCCAATTACATTCCATCAGATGCTTTTCTCTCAAGGGTAACCAAAAAAGGATACGAAAAAATAATTCTATCTGCCAAAGAAGCCAATATGAATATGCTTCGCGTTTGGGGTGGTGGGATTTACGAAGATGATTATTTCTATGATTTATGCGATAAATACGGAATAAATGTCTGGCAGGATTTTATGTTTGCAGGCACAATGGTTCCTGGAGATGACGCTTTTTTTGATAATGTAAAAAAAGAAGTTCAGTATCAGGTAAAGAGACTGCGCCATCATCCAAGCATTGTTTTATGGTGTGGCAATAATGAATCTGACGAAGCCTTTAAAAATTGGGGTTGGATGAAAAGTTTTAAAATTTCAAAACAAGATTCAATCCGTTTGTGGAAAGATTATACACGTTTATTTCATGACAGTATTCCAAAATGGGTAAAAGAAGTTGATGGTAAACGTCCGTATTTAAGCTCTTCGCCATTATATCATTGGTCAAAAGCTAAAAGCGTAACAGAAGGAGACAGCCATTATTGGGGAATTTGGTGGGGATTGGAAGATATTGAAGCCATTAAAAGCAAGACAGGAAGATTTGTGAGCGAATACGGAATGCTGTCTTTGCCAAATTATAATTCAATTGAAAGTTTTACTTCTCCAGAAGACCGACACTTATATTCAGATATATTAAAAGTACATTTAAAGGCAGGCAAAGGTTTTGAAAAATTAGACTCCTATCTCGGTAAATATTTCATTGATGCATCTAAAATAAAAAAGATGAATTTGGAAGATTATGCCTATTTGAGTCAGTGTATGCATTATTATTCAATCAAAAATATTGTTGGTATTCATCGTTCGAAAGCGCCTTACAATATGGGAACTCTAGTCTGGCAATTGAACGATTGTTGGCCTGTGGCAAGCTGGAGTATTACTGATTATAATAACCGACAGCCAAAAGCGGCTTGGTATGCTATAAAAGAAGCCTATAGAGATGACATAAAACCAGAAACCGATTTTATGCATCCAAAAGATCTGGCATTAGAAGACCCAAAAATAAGCTGGGAAATAAAAGGAAATAACGTAACGATAAAAGCTCAGAAAATGGCAAAATATGTTTGCATCTCGATGAAAGGGTATAATGGAAAATGGAGCGATAATTATTTTGATCTAAAGGCAGGAGAAGAAAAAGCAATTTCGTTTGAAGGGAAAATAGCGAAGCCAGAGATTAAGATTTATTCTTTGTATGAGGTTCTTAAAAGGTACTAAGATGCTAAGGTTCTAAGGTGCTGAGGTTTTTCGTAGAGACGCACCGCAGTGCGTCTAACACACAGAAATTAAAAAATATTTGCGTCAATCATTTTAAACAATGCGCAATCAAAAATAAAAATATATGAGAATACTATTTAGCGGTTTCTTGGCTTTAGGCTTGCTTTTTGCCAATCCAACAATTTCACAGCAAAAAAAGGCAAAACAAACAGATGTTAATTATACGCAATATGTAGATCCGCTTATTGGTTCGGCAGGGCATGGTCACGTATTTGTGGGGGCAAATGTTCCTTTTGGAGCGGTGCAATTAGGACCTGTAAATATTTTTGAAGGTTGGGATTGGTGCAGCGGTTACAATTATGCCAGCAATACCATTTTAGGTTTCACGCACACGCACTTAAGTGGAACGGGAATTGGAGATTTAAATGATATTCTTGTACTTCCAGTCAGTGGAAAAGTCGGTTTGAGCAAAGGAACAAAAGAAGATATGGTGAACGTTTATGGCTCGTATTTCTCTCATAAAAACGAAGTGGTAAAACCAGGATATTACAGCGTTTTATTAGACAAATACAAAATCAAAGCCGAATTAACAGCCAGCGAAAGAGTTGGTTTTCATAAATATACTTTTGAGAACACAGACGACTCACACATTTTAATTGATCTTGCTGACGGAATCGGCTGGGACAGACCGATAAAAACGTTCATTAAAAAAGTAAGCGAAACCAAAATAGAAGGTTACCGTTATTCTGCAGGATGGGCGGCAGATCAGCGCATTTATTTTGCAATGGAATTCTCTGAGCCAATCACAAATATGATGGTTTATGACAGTACGGCTGCGGTTAAAGGAACAGAAGGCGAAGGCTTAAAAATAAAAGCGGTTTTAGATTTTAAAACTTTAAAAAACAAACAAATTCTGGTAAAAGTTGGGATTTCTCCAGTTAGTACAGAAAATGCATCTACCAATATAAAAGCAGAAATTCCGAATTGGGATTTTGAAGCGATTGTAAAATTAGCAGATTCAAAATGGAACGCATCACTAAATAAAGTTCAGATAAAAGCAGACGAAAAAACAATGAAAGTTTTCTATACTTCATTGTATCACACCATGTTTGCGCCTTCTATTTTTAATGATGTTAACGGAGATTATCTGGGAACAGACAAAAAAGTTTACGAAAAAGCCAATTTTACCAATTACACTACTTTTTCACTTTGGGATACTTACCGCGGACTGCATCCATTATACACTATTACGCAGCCAGAAAAAATCAATGATATTGTAAAATCGTTTTTAGCGATTTATCAGCAGCAGGGCAGATTACCGGTTTGGCATTTAATGGGTAACGAAACCAATACCATGAATGGAAATCATTCTATAGCCGTTATCGTTGATGCTTATTTAAAAGGATATCGTGATTATGATGTCAATTTAGCATACGAAGCCATTAAAAAAACGGCCATGCAAACGCGAGACGGAATGGATTATGTTCAGAAACTAGAATATATTCCTGCTGATAAATTATTAGAATCTGTTGGAAATGCTTTAGAATATGCAATTGATGATTACTGTATTGCTTTGATGGCGAAATCGTTAAACAAAACAAACGATTATAATTATTTCACTAAAAGAGCCAATTTATACAAATTGTATTTTGATAAAGAAACCACTTTTATGCGTGGTAAACTAACAAATGGAAATTGGAGAACACCATTTAATCCGCTTTCGTCAGCACATCGTAAAGACGATTATGTTGAGGGAAATGCGTGGCAATATACTTGGCTAGTTCCTCAAGATCCGTACGGTTTAATTGATTTATTTGGAAGCGAAGATAAATTTATTACAAAATTAGATTCACTTTTCCTGCTAACTGATAAAGTAGAAGGTGAGGATGTTTCACCAGATATTAGCGGTTTAATAGGACAGTACGCTCATGGAAATGAGCCAAATCATCATATTCCGTATTTGTATGCTTATGTAGGGCAACCTTGGAAAACAGCAAAATTAATTCGAGAAATCGATGATAAATTCTACTCAACAAAACCAGACGGGTTATGCGGTAATGAAGATTTAGGGCAAATGTCGGCTTGGTACATTTTGTCTTCTATGGGATTCTATTCAGTAAATCCTGCAAATGGAATTTATGTTCTGGGAAGTCCGTTGGTGAATACAGCTGTTATTCATCATAAAAAAGACATTTCATTTACGATAAATGCGGTTAATAACAGCGCTTCAAATATCTATATTCAAAAAGCAGAATATAATGGAAAACCTTATACAAAATCATATATCACGCAAGAAATGATTGTAAAAGGAGGAGAGCTGAAATTATATATGGGAAGCAAACCGTCAATGACATTTGGAGTTAAGAAAGAAGATAGACCGTTGTAGTTAAAAGGTAAAATGTGAGATGTAAAATGCAAAAAGTAATTGGACATATCACATTTCACATTTCACACTTCACATTTGACAAATCACAAGAATATGAAAATAAAAAGTTTAATTTTTTTTGGATTAATACACTGCTGCATTTCTATAAATGCGCAAGTTAAAGAGCCAGTAGAATATGTAAATCCGTTAATGGGAACGCAGTCTTTGCATAATCTTTCTAACGGGAATACGTATCCCGCAATCTGCAGACCATGGGGAATGAATTTCTGGACGCCACAAACCGGAAAAATGGGCGACGGATGGGCATACACTTATACTGCAGAAAAAATCAGAGGGTTTAAGCAGACGCATCAGCCGTCACCTTGGATGAACGATTACGGTCAGTTTTCGATTATGCCAGTTACTGGTAAATTGGCTTTCGCCGAAGACGAGCGCGCGAGCTGGTTCAGCCATAAAGCGGAGGTTTCAAAACCATATTATTACAGTGTTTATTTGGCTGATCATGATGTGACAACCGAAATTACGACAACAGAAAGAGCTGCGCATTTTCAGATTACATTTCCAGAAAACGAAAAATCTTCTATTGTAATCGATGCTTTTGATAAAGGTTCTTATATCAAAATAATCCCTTTAGAAAATAAAATAATCGGCTATACAACGCGAAACAGCGGGGGAGTGCCTCAAAATTTCAAGAACTATTTTGTTCTCGTATTTGATAAAAAGTTCTTAACCAATTCAACTTGGATTGATAAAGTTTTGACTGCTGATAAATTAGAAGCAGAAGGAAATCATGTAGGCGCAGTTATCGGGTTTCAAACCAAAAAAGGAGAAAAAGTAAATGTTAGAGTGGCATCCTCTTTTATAAGTCCAGAACAAGCAGAGCTGAATCTGAAAAACGAATTAGGCACAGCAACTTTTGAAGAAACAGTTACGCAATCTAAAGCAGAATGGAATAAAGTTCTAGGAAAAATTGCTGTGGAAGACAACAATATAGATCAGTTAAGGACTTTTTATTCTTGTTTGTACCGTACAGTCTGTTTTCCTCAAAAACAATATGAAATTGATAAAGACGGAAAAATTGTGCACTATAGTCCGTACAACGGAAAAGTCCTTTCAGGTTACATGTACGCAGGAACTGGATTTTGGGATACTTTCCGTGCTTTATACCCTTTGTTAAATCTGGTTTATCCTTCTATAAATAAAGAAATGCAGGAAGGATTGATCAATGATTATAAAGAAGGCGGATTTCTGCCAGAATGGTCAAGCCCAGGATTTAGAAACGTAATGGTCGGAAATAATTCTGCTTCTGTAGTTTCTGATGCTTATATGAAAGGATTACGCGGTTATGACATCAATACTTTGTACGAAGCTTTATTGCATGGAGCCAATAATGAAGGGCCTCTGGAAGCTGTTGGTAGAAAAGGAGTTCAGTACTACAATACTTTAGGATATGTTCCGTATGATGTGAAAATCAATGAAAATGCAGCCAGAACGCTTGAATATGCTTACGATGATTTTACAATCTGGAAACTGGCAAAAGCATTAAATCGCCCGAAAAAAGAAATCAGTCTGTATGAAAAACGAATGCTGAATTACAAAAAACTCTACAATCCAGAAATAGGATTAATGAGCGGACGAAATAAAGACGGCAGTTTTCCAGCCAATTTTAATCCGTTTAAATGGGGAGATGCTTTTACCGAAGGAAACAGCTGGCATTATAGCTGGAGTGTTTTTCACGACATTCAGGGTTTGATTGATTTGATGGGCGGAGAGAAAAATTTCACAGCAAAATTAGACGCTGTATTTACCACACCTCCAATTTTTGATGACAGTTATTATGGTGCTGTTATTCATGAAATCCGCGAAATGCAGATTATGAATATGGGGCAATACGCGCACGGAAACCAGCCAATTCAGCACATGATTTATCTGTACAATTATGCCGGTGAACCTTGGAAAACACAATATTGGTCAAGAGAAATCATGGATCGTTTGTACAAACCAACTCCAGACGGTTATTGTGGAGATGAAGACAACGGACAAACTTCTGCTTGGTATATTTTCTCAGCCATGGGATTCTATCCGGTTTGCCCAGGAACAGAAGAATATGTTTTGGGAGCGCCTCTGTTTAAGAAAGCCACTTTGCAGTTAGAAAACGGAAAACAGCTTATTATCAATGCGCCTAATAATTCAGAAACCAACAAATATGTAAACGAATTAAAATGGAATAATGCTCTTCATACTAAAAATTACATCAATCATTTTGATGTATTGAAAGGAGGCGAATTAAATTTTGATATGACAAGTTCTCCTAATTTTAAAAGAGGCACAACAAAGGAATCATTCCCATATTCTTATTCAACTTCAAAATAAAAATATATGCAGTCACGTAGAAAATTTATAAGAAATGCAGGCATTTTTTCAGCAGGATTACTGGCACTTCAAACAGAAGCTTTCGGATTTAATTCAGATACTTTTCCCTTTCCGCTAAAAGATTTTGTTTCTAAAAGACCTCCTGTTGCGGAAAGAAAATTTACGAGTAAAGCAATTGAAGCCGCTATCGTACGTATTAAAAAACAAATCGGCAATCCTGAATTGGCATGGATATTCGAAAACTGTTTCCCTAACACATTAGATACTACAGTCGATTTTGAAATTATTGACGGCAAACCAGATACGTATGTAATTACAGGAGATATTGATGCCATGTGGCTTAGAGACAGTACGGCGCAGATTTGGCCTTATATTCCGTTTGTAAAAGAAGATCCGAAACTAGCAGAACTGGTAAAAGGTGTAATTAATCGTCAAGCGAAATGTATTCTGCTGGATCCGTATGCGAATGCTTTTTATAAAGATTTTACGAAGGAAAGCGAATGGAAAAATGACCTTACTAAAATGCAGCCCGGAATTCACGAAAGAAAATGGGAAATTGACAGTTTGTGTTATCCGGTTCGATTAGCACACGGATATTGGAAGGAAACAGGAGACATCAGTTTATTTGATGCCAAATGGAAAGAAGCCATGCTTTTAATTCTTCAGACTTTTAAAGAACAGCAGCGAATGGATGGCAAAGGCGGACCGTATAGTTTTCAGCGTCAGACGGCTTGGGCTACAGATGGAGTTCCGTTAGGCGGTTATGGCTATCCTGTAAAACCTTGCGGATTGATTGTTTCGACTTTCAGACCAAGCGACGATTCTACTTTATTCGGTTATCTGATTCCGAGTAATATGTTTGCTATTGAAATATTGGGCTATCTGATTGAAATTTTCTCTCTTCCAGCTTTAAAAGACAATGATTTGGTTGCGAAAGCCACAAAACTGAGAGATGAGGTTCAAAAAGGACTTAATGAACACGGAATTATCAATCACCCGAAATTCGGAAAAATTATAGCTTTTGAAGTAAACGGATACGGCAGTTTCCACATGATGGATGATGCTAATGTGCCGTCTTTATTATCATTGCCGTATTTAGGCGCTATCGCTCCAAATGATCCTTTATATCTAAATACACGAAAAGTGGTGCTGTCTGAGAATAATCCGTTTTTCTATAAAGGAAAAGCGGGCGAAGGTATTGGCGGTCCGCACACGGGAGTTGATACGATCTGGCCTATGAGTATTGTTTTGAGAGCCATTACAAGTGTAGACGAAAAAGAAATAAAAGCCTGTATAAGTAATTTGATTAAAACAAACGCTGATACAGGATTTATGCACGAATCATTTCATAAAGACGATGTAACCAAATTTACCCGTAAATGGTTTGCTTGGGCGAATACATTATTTGGCGAAATGATTGTACATACCAGTATTCATTATCCTCAAATTTTAAAAGACAAAAATATCTAGTACTAAAGCTAAATAATTAAAAATGAATACATCACATGCCATTGGGCTAGATATAGGAGGAACGCATATTACAGCTGCGGTAATCAACAAAACAGAAATGAAAGTGCTTGACTTTTCACTTTGTAAAGAATCTTTCGATTCAAATATGCCAGCAGATCAGGTTATGAATATCTGGAAAAAAGTAATCAGCACGTCAATTGAAAATTCTAAAGTAAACGATATTACAGGAATTGCAATTTGCATGCCTGGACCTTTTGATTATAAAAACGGAATTTGCTGGATTAAAGATCAGTCGAAATACGAACATTTTTACGGATTAAACATTCGAGAATTGCTTTTGGAAACTCTAGATTTTCCTGCAGATTTTCCAGTTCTTTTTGAAAATGACGCTGTTTGTTTTGGAAAAGGAGAAGTTTTTAAACAGCAGGAAAATCTTTCTAAAAAAGTAATGGCCGTAACATTAGGAACAGGATTGGGAGCTTGTTTCATTGATAAAGGAACATCAATCAGTTCAGGAAGTTCTGTTCCCGCTGATGGCGAAATATACAATCTGTCTTATAAAGATGGAATTGCAGAAGATTATGTTTCAGTTAGAGGTCTTTTATCACATTACAAATCTTTAAGCGGTAGCGATCTTAATAATGGTTTAGAACTTTATAATTTAGCGAAAAATGGAGATCAGAAGGCTATTCAGGTTTTTGAAAGAATGGGAGAGGATTTAGCAACAGTTGCAATTCCGTGGATTACCAACTTTACAGCAGATCATATTATTATTGGCGGAAAAATTGCCAATGCAAGCGATTTGTTTTTGTCTTCATTTAACAAAACAATTCAGGAATCTGGTTCTGAAATTCAAGTTTCCATTTCAAATGACAACGAAGTGGCAGCATTATTAGGAGCCGTCAGTTTCCTTTGTGATTAAAAACAAAAAACGGATGAGTATTGGACTCATCCGTTTTTTGTTTTACTATTGTTTTAAAACTTCTCTTGCGGAAGTTTTAAAACAAGTTATGTCTGATAAATATTTTTTTAAATTAAAAACAATAAAAAAGCCTTTAAATTAGTATTTAAAGGCTTTTACTTTTAGTTTCTTTATGAAACTTTATCTGGCGGAGAAAGAGGGATTCGAACCCCCGGACCTGTTACAGTCAACAGTTTTCAAGACTGCCGCATTCGACCGCTCTGCCATTTCTCCAGTATGTTGCTCTCATTTTCTGATTGCGAGTGCAAAGATAAGGTGTTTTTTGAATTGTGAAAATTTTTTTGAAACTATTTACAAAGAAAATGATCGACGCATAAAAAAGAAAATCCCTGAGAAAGCTAAAGATTTAAGAGTGAGGCAGAAACAGAAAGAATGAAATTAAGACGTCTTAGTTTGCTTTGTGAAATATTTCAATTTAAGATAATTTTTAATCTGTGATGAGGTTTTAAGTAACAAATCAGAAGATTTGCGACATATAACTTAAACCAGATAAAAATGATGACACTTATAGCAATATTTTTTCCATGTATCTCCTTTCTTTTAAGAGGTAAAATTTTAACGTCTTTACTTTGTTTAATTTTACAGCTTACTTTAATCGGCTGGTTGCCTGCTGCCATATGGGCTGTCATATCACTTCAGAATTCAAGAGCCGACAGACGTAATGAAAAACTAATAAGAGCCATGCGAAAAAGATGATTTTTTTCATTTTCAAAACATCTGGAAATTTATGCCCATTTCTCATCAATAATTCCAGGTTTCTCAAAATCAATTATTCGCTCTTTAGGAATCATCAGTTTTTCAATTTGATTTTGATCTAGGTATTGTTTTTGCTCTTTGATAAAATCAGAAGCGTCTAATGCAAATTCAATTTTATCTTTCACCAATTTTTCAAAATCTTCTTCTGTCAAATCCAGCTGTATGGTTTGTCTTTCGATTTCTTTTCCAAAATAATCGTAATCAGAATTCCATTTCGGTTTTGCTTTTTCTAAAATCTCTTCAAAAGCCTCTTTTTTTATCCAAACAGCTAATACACTTTCTTGATTTTCTTTTTCTCTCGATTGGTAATGGTGCATTATGGATAGGAAACTTAGTTGTATTGAATTTGCTTTCAAACCGCTGTAATCAGGTTTCCCAAGATCTTGGTTTTCTATAATAGAGGTAGCTATAGTTTTCGTGTTAAGTAGATACAATACGACAAATTCTTTTACTATGCCATCATATGGAGGATTGTCAAGAATGTCAAGGTTTTTCATTACATAGCCTATTATGTTTTGCCCGTTTTTAGGTAACTCTTTTAATCTATCCGAATAATTTTCAAGAGCTATAGCAAAACCCTTATAGCTTGATTCGCCCAACACAGGAACTTTTCTTCTGAATTCAAAATCCCATTGCATCAGTCTTTTGGTTGCGTATGCAGCTATTACTTCATTGGCTTGCTGTTCTATTTGTTCTAAATACTTTTTAGCTTCTTTGGTGCCAATATCTGCGAGCGCCCAAGTACATTTTCTCTGCAAAGGAAAATACTCATTCCAACTAATATATTCATAATCTGAGAATGCTACTTTAAATAAAGTTTCTGCCGTAATAGGGTTTGAAATATATTGAAAAGCACTAGCCATATCTTCGTGAGCTTCATGCCATTCCGATTCGAACAGTTGACAAAGAAGTAAAAGAATTTCTTCATCTTTTTCATAAGTGTAAATAAAAGAAAGAGCATCTTCAGATACTCCGTCACTGTCTTTCTCTGTTAAAAGCCTTTTTATTTCAAGTAAATCAATTTCTCTTTGGGGCATTCGTTTATTTAAGATTTGCATTTTGGGAACCGGTGATTGGTATTCGTTTATTTCTTGAGCTAATATAAACAATTTGCGTTGGCTAAGTAGTTTGGTTTTTGAACAACTTTATTTACGGTGGAAGTTCCGCTTAGAATAGGTCTTGAATATATAACTGAAATTTAAAGTCGGAGGGTGTTGTAGTAAAAAAGAAAACCCTTAACAAAGTTAAGGGTTTCAAAGTTCTGCGGAGAAAGAGGGATTCGAACCCCCGGACCTGTTACAGTCAACAGTTTTCAAGACTGCCGCATTCGACCGCTCTGCCATTTCTCCAGTATGTCGCAATCATTGCCTGATTGCGGGTGCAAATATAAGACGGTTTTTCGGTTATAAAAACTTTTTCCGGACTTTTTTTTGAAGTTTTTTAAGATATTTTTCAAGTGTCTAATTATCAGTATTTCCGAAAGTGATGTTTTTTTGAAAAATTAATCTAAATCGTCTAAAATTGGCGTTGGTTTTTTGTGCTCGTCAACAGCAACAAACGAAAAAGTTCCTGAAACTACCGTTTCGCGAAGTTCAGAATACATTTGTTCCATGAAAATATCAACGTGAATTTTACAGCTAGTTCTTCCAACGCTATCTACTTTTGCTACTAATTCGATTAAAGTACCTGCAGGAATTGCTTTTTTAAAATCAATTTGTCCTGTAGAAATCGTAACTACTTTTTTACGACTGAATCGAGTCGCGCAGATAAAAGCAACTTCATCCATTAAATGAAGAGCAGTTCCTCCAAATAAAGTATCATAATGATTCGTTGTACTAGGGAAAACGGCTTTAAAAATACGAGTTTCCGATTTTTGAATTCTTTCTTCTATTGTTCCCATATTAATAATTAACGTATTCTGTAATTTCAAGTCCGTATCCAATCATACCCACTCGTTTTGTTTGTTCTGTATTCGAAACCAATCTTATTTTAGAAATATCTATATCATGAAGAATTTGAGCTCCGATTCCGTAATCTTTGCTGTCAATAATCACTTTTGGAGCTTTTAAAGTTCCGTTAGATTGTAATGTTTTAAGCTCAGAAATTCTGTTCAAAAGGTTTACAGCAGTCATATCTTGATTGATAAAGATAACGGCACCTTTTCCGTTTTCATTAATCACTTTAAACATATCGTCTAATTGCTGTTCTGCATTATTAGTCAATGTGCCCAATAAATCGTTGTTTACCTGAGAAGAGTGAATTCTGGTCAAAATAGGTTCGCCAAGATTCCAAGTTCCTTTAGTTAAAGCAATATGAATTTGTTTGTTGGTAGTTTGTTCGTAAGCTCTTAAACGGAAAGTTCCAAAACGAGTTTCGATATCGAAATCTTCTTTTTTAACAATCAAACTATCGTGCTGCATTCTATAGGCGACTAAATCTTCGATAGAAACTAATTTTAAATCGAATTTTTTTGCCACTTTAATCAATTCTGGCAAACGAGACATTGTTCCGTCTTCGTTCAAAATTTCGCAGATTACACCAGCAGGTTTAAATCCTGCCAAACGTGCAAAATCAATTGCTGCTTCAGTATGTCCAGTTCTTCTTAATACACCGCCTTGTTTAGCGATTAAAGGAAAAATATGACCAGGACGAGCTAAATCATGTGGTTTTGTATTTGGATCAACTAAAGATTGAACTGTTTTTGATCTATCTGCTGCAGAAATTCCAGTTGTAACTCCTTGACCTTTTAAATCAACAGAAACCGTAAAAGCAGTTTCCATGTGATCTGTATTGTTGGTAACCATTGCACGAAGATCCAACTCCTTGCATCGGCTTTCTGTTAGTGGTGTACAGATCAATCCACGTCCGTGAGTAGCCATAAAGTTGATCATTTCTGGAGTCACTTTTTCGGCAGCAGCCAAAAAATCACCTTCATTTTCTCGATCCTCATCATCGACTACAATGATTACTTTACCTTGACGAATATCTTCTATAGCTTCTTCAATGGTATTCAGTTGTATTTTTGTTGTTGACATAATTATTTTTGCTTTTGAGCAGGTGAAAACCGCTCAGAGATTTTCTGAAATAGTTGTGAAATAGGAGTTGTAATCGCATCAAAATTAATTAACCCGTTATCGTTTGTTGCACGATAGGTTAATAATATGGCAAGAGGCGACAAAATAAAAGAGGACATCCATGATCCTAAAAATGGAGTCATACCGCCTTCTTGAGATACTCTTTTTCCGAAAGTATTAATAAAATGGAAAGTAATAAAGATTAAAACTGCAAATACAATAGGAAGTCCCAATCCTCCTTTTCTAATAATAGCACCAAGTGGAGCTCCAATAAAGAACATTAAGAAACAAGCAAAGGCAATTACAAATTTCTCGTACAAAGCGGTCAAATGCTTGTTGATTTCTCTTTGTTTGTCTTTTAAATCTCGTTGAGTAGTCTCGATTGAATAGATGCTACTCGTAACATTGCTTCCGGCCATTTTTAAAACATCTACTTTTTCTTTGTTTGAATAAATAGATAAAAGATCATTTGGAAGTGGTTTCTTCTTGATGTTTTTTTGCGAATCTGTAAAAAACTTTTTAAAGCCAACTCGTTGATTAATGTTTTCAGAAAAAGAAACAATTTCGTTATCTAAATTTTTACTCAAGGAGTCTAGAGTATAGCGCAATTCGTTAACATTCAACATTGCATTTGTCCCTGCAATGCTTTCTTTGCTGTCATCAACTTTATTAAGTTCAGATAAATCGATGTTGATGATCTGTGTTTTAAACTTACCTTTTATAAAAGGCATTTTTGCACGATCTTCATATTTTTTTGGAGTAACGTCTTGGTAGTAGTAGCCATCATTTAAAACTAGCTTTAAAATACTAGATTTTTCGTTACTGACTAATTCACCAGTTTTAGCTTTAATTACGGTTTTGTTTTCACCCATATTATTCGCTTTCTCGTGAATAGTTACACCAGTTAGATGATTACCGTTTTCACCAGATTTTTTGTTTACTTTAATGTTGTAAGTGCCGACATCATTAAATTGACCTTCGGCAATAGCCATCGCAGGTTTGGCTTGTGCGATGTTTTTTCTAAAGTTGACAAATTTATATTCGGCATACGGAATGACGTTGTTTGCAAACCAAAATGCCACAATACTTAAAACGAAAATAAAAATAATTAGTACTCTCATTGCTCTTTGCAGTGAGATTCCTGAAGATTTCATGGCTGCGAACTCATAATTTTCGGCAAGATTTCCGAAAGTCATAATAGAGGCTAATAAAACCGATAAGGGTAAAACCAGCGGTATAATTCTTGGCATAGAAAAAAGCAGGAATTTCACGACCAATGTTAAGTCGAGATCTTTACCTGCTAGTTCTGAAATAAATAGCCATACTGTTTGAAGTATGAATATGAAAAATAAGATTACAAATACCGTAGTAAATGTAAATAAGAATGTTTTTAATAAGTATTTGTCTAGTATTTTCAACCTTCTGATTAATCTAATTTATTGATGTAGTATTTCGGGTATTTACTCGCTACAAAGGTAAATTGATTTTTTGATAATGGCTGATTGGTTTTAAAAGAATTAACGGTTAAAGTTGTTTTTGTGCCGTTTTTTCCAGTTTCAATCAAATTGTAGATGTGTTTTGTCTGAACGTCAATACCTAACAAAATTTCTTTTCTTTGGTCTTTTCCGCTTGTAGGAACTAATTTGATGTATTGAATTTTTCTTCCTTTTACATTCTGAACAATGTCCATGTTGTATTTGTAGCCAGAATTGAAGAAAGTAAGCATTTTTGAAGGAGTGATAGCATTATCATCTTTCTCGTTTACTTTAGAAATAGTAACTTCTTCGTCTTCAGGAACAATAGTATAGGTTTTCTGACCGTCAAAAATTTTGGTAACGCCCATAAAATTCAAAACATATTGATTTCCTTTCATCGTTACGTTTCCTTTACTGTCTTGATTGATATTTTCTTTGGCATTATTCAAAGAATATTTAAAATCGATAACAATATTGTCGTAGCTCTTTATTTTAGAAGTTACTTCGTTCAATAAATCTTTCGCTTTTTTATCTTGAGCCTGAATAGAAGTGAAGCTCAAAAGCAAAATAACTGCCATTTGAAAACACTTTTTAGTCATGTTTGTGATAGAATTGTTGTTGATTTCTTGAATTTTTGCTTTCATGATTGGATTAATTTTGTTCATTATTAAAAAATTGATCAAGAGCATTTAAATCTAAGATGTTTACACTGCGCGCTTTACTGCCTTCGAACGGACCAACAATTCCTGCTGCCTCAAGTTGATCGATCAAACGACCAGCTCTGTTGTATCCTAATTTTAATTTTCGTTGCAATAAAGAAGCAGAACCTTGCTGAGCATTGACAATAATCTCTGCCGCTTCTCTAAATAAAGTATCTCTTTCAGAAATATCTATATCAAGATTAATGCCACTTTCTTCACCAACGAACTCTGGAAGCAAATAAGCTGTGGCATATGCTTTTTGTCCGCCAATAAAATCGGTGATTTTTTCAACTTCTGGTGTGTCAATGAAAGCACATTGCACACGAATTACGTCGTTTCCGTTTGTGTATAATAAATCTCCTCGTCCAATTAACTGGTCGGCTCCTTGTGTGTCTAAAATCGTTCTAGAGTCAATTTTAGAAGTTACTCTAAATGCGATTCTGGCAGGGAAATTGGCTTTAATTAAACCGGTAATAACGTTTACCGATGGTCTTTGTGTTGCAATAATCAAGTGAATACCAATGGCACGGGCTAATTGAGCCAAACGAGCAATCGGAACTTCAACTTCTTTTCCTGCAGTCATAATCAAATCGGCGAACTCATCGACAACCAAAACGATGTAAGGTAAGAATCGGTGACCAGCTTCTGGATTTAATTTTCTAGACTTGAATTTATCGTTGTATTCTTTAATATTACGAACCATCGCATCTTTTAATAAAGAATAACGATTGTCCATTTCGGTACAAAGTGAGTTTAAAGTATTGACAACTTTTGCATTGTCAGTAATAATAGCATCTTCAGTGTCAGGAAGTTTAGCTAAATAATGCCTTTCGATTTTGTTAAAAAGCGTAAGCTCTACTTTTTTCGGATCGACCAAAACAAATTTTACTTCGGCTGGATGTTTTTTGTATAATAGCGAAGTTAAAACCGCATTTAATCCAACCGATTTTCCTTGTCCCGTTGCTCCAGCCATCAATAAGTGAGGCATTTTAGCAAGATCGACAACAAAAGTTTCGTTTGAGATGGTTTTTCCTAAAGCAATTGGCAGTTCCATTTCGGCTTCTTGGAATTTTGCAGCTCCAATAACGCTTTTCATAGAAACCATAGTAGGGTTTTTGTTCGGAACCTCAATACCGATGGTACCTTTTCCTGGAATTGGCGCAATAATACGAATTCCTAATGCTGATAATGATAAAGCAATATCATCTTCTAAACTCTTAATTTTAGAAATTCTGATTCCTGCCTCCGGCACAATTTCATATAAAGTAACCGATGGTCCAACGGTTGCTTTGATTTGTGCAATTTCAATTTTGTAGTTACGAAGTGTATCTACAATCCTATTTTTATTTTCTTCTAATTCTTCCTGATTGATTGTAATTCCTCCAGTCGAATATTCTTTTAATAAATCGATGGTTGGGAATTTGTAATTGGATAAATCCAAAGTTGGATCAAATAGTCCGAAATCGGCAACTAGGCGAGAAGCCAAGTTTTCTTCGATAATATCTTCTTCCTCTGCTTTTTCAATTACAAATGCTTCATCAGGAGAAACTAATGGAAGCTCTTGTTTTGGAGTAATTGGCTTTAAAACTGGATTTAATTCAATTTCAGACGAATGAGAAATAGTTGGCTTTAAAGCTTCTTTGTTAAGTTCAAACTGCGTGTCAACTGTTTTGATATGAATATCATCTATTTCAGGGTCACTTTCAACTTCTTCTTTAATAGCAAATTCTTCTAGATTATAAGCGCTTTCAGGCTGATTTGCAGCTGGTTTTAACTTGTCTAATTCTGATTTGAATTCTTTTTTAGTAGAATCAAAATACGATTGGATTTTTTCTGGCGATAATTTGATTTTGAAAATCAAATAGATAATTAAACCAAAAAGCAGTGTAAGAAGTGTACCTGTTTTTCCAATATAATCTTGAAGGAATAAATTTAATTCGTAACCAATTGTTCCTCCTAGTTCTGGTGCAGAAGTAGCGAAGAAACCAAATAGTACAGAAACAACAATAATAGCAAAAATGTCCCAGAACCAAGTGTTTTTTAGTTTTTGGGTCGAAAGCTCCAGTGCTAAAAACATTCCGGTAAGGAAAAACAAACGTACAAAAATGAAAGAGGCTAGTCCAAAACCTCTATAGATAATTAAATCGGCAAGATAAGCTCCGAATTTTCCGAGCCAATTCTCAGCAACTTCGGCACGATCACCGAGCTGATTTACGACACTTTGGTCATTTTGCCATTGTCCGTTTACATAAAAAGAAATAAATGCGACCAATAGTGCAATAGAAAAAAGTACCAACAGACATCCTAAAACAAATCTTTGCTGTTTAGACATCTTAAATGATCTTTTAACTCCTTCCTGTTTTTCGTTTTTTTTATCTACAGTTTCTTTTTTATTTTTTGCCATTCTTGCGTTTTCCTTTGCCTAAATAAATTTTGGGATATAAATAATCAAGCCTATTGCAATTGCAGTCATTGCGGCAAAAAATACCGCTCCAGCAGCAATATCTTTAATAAAACCGATTCGTTTGCTGTAATCAGGATGGATAAAATCGGCAATTTTTTCAACTGCCGTATTTAATCCTTCAATGCTTAAAACCAAACCAATGGCCAGTGTCTGACACAGCCATTCGGTTTGAGAAATATGAAAATAGAATCCAGCAATCGTCATGATAATTCCCAGAGAGAATTGTACCATGATGCTGTGTTCTGTCTTAATCAATTTTACAGCTCCGTTAAAAGCATAAGTCATGCTTTTTAACCTACCTGTAACAAATGTATTATCTTTTTGAAACTCCATTTAAGGGAAAATATTATAGTGCTGCTAAAGCTGCTTCGTAATTTGGTTCGTTTGCAATTTCTGCAACTTGTTCTGTGTGAACGATTTTTCCATCAGCATCAACAACAATGATTGCTCTTGAGTGTAAACCTGCCAAAGGACCATCAACGATTTCTAATCCGTTTGCTTTTCCAAAAGCACCAGTTTGAAAATCTGATAAGTTTACTACATTTTCTAAACCTTCAGCACCACAAAAACGTTTTTGAGCAAAAGGTAAATCTCTAGAAATACATAAAACAGTTGTGTTTTCTAATCCGCTTGCGCTTTGGTTGAATTTTCTAACAGATGCAGCACAAGTTCCTGTATCTACACTTGGAAAGATATTTAAAACTAACTTTTTACCAGCAAAAGTGCTTAATGTAGCAACTGATAAATCGTTTTGAACTAATTTGAAGTCAGCTAATTGCGATCCAACTGCTGGCAATTCGCCTGATGTATGAACTGGATTTCCTCCTAATGTGATAGATGCCATGATTTTTGTTTAAAATTAATGAGGCTCAAAAGTAAGGATTAATATTTGAATCTAAAAGTATTTGTTATGGGTTTAAGGAGAGATTAAGATAGGTTTTTGGGTGGCTACAAATTCACTAATTTTTTTAGATATTTTAGATTTTAGAGGGTAGATTTTAGTTTTGTTACGTCTGTCAGGCTGAGGCAAGTCGAAGCCGACGCAAGCGGCTCCGCAAACTTAGTCATTGGTCTTTATGGAAATACTTTGCGCGGGCTTCGACTTGCCTCAGCCTGACAATTTTGGTCAATAATTATATGGCGTCTATTGAAACCGTTTAGCAGCGAGAGGGATAGGAGCTGGCTACCGAAGTAGCGCGGATATCCCGACAGCATTTGGGAAAGCGGGAGAATTAAGATAAATTATGTTTGCCCGTTTTTTAAAATACTGTCTCGCCCTGATTATTTTAGATTTTAGATTTTAGATTTTAGATTTTAGAATGTAGATTTTAGATTTAGCTTAGGCTTGTCAGGCTGAGCGGAGTCGAAGCCCACACAAGTAACTCTTCAATTTAAATTGATAATCTTTGTCGATTTGGTTTACGTGGGCTTCGACTTCGCTCAGCCTGACAAAGATTTCGAGAGACTGCGACTGAATACTGCGACTGAATACTGCGACTGAATACTGCGACTGAATACAAAAAACTGAATACAAAAAACTGAATACAAAAAACTGAATACAAAAAACTGAATACAAAAAACCTGAACACTGTAAACTAAAAAAAGCGTCTCCAGATAGAAACGCTTTCTCAGCTTTGTTTTTTTATTTATCCTTTGGGAGGAAGACGATTTACTTATCGATTGAACCTAAAACACGTTTCATGAACGTATTTAAAGCTTCTTTTTTATCTGTTCCTTGAGCAACCAATTTTTGCACTTCAAGTGCGCCGTACATATTCGAAATCAATTCGCCAATTACGTCTAATTCTTCGTCTTTAAGAGAAGGAATTTCAGTCATTGCTTCTAGAACTTCGATCGTTTCAATGATATAATCTTGATCGTTTTCTTCGATGAATTGCGTTAAATGTTTAATTACTGGTAATTTCATAGTGTAGATTTCTTAGATTTTTAGACTTGCTTAGATTTCTTAGACTTTCTATAATTTTTTTTACAACATCTAAGTTGTCTTAAAATCTAAGTAAGTCTAACGATCTAAAATTAAGCAATTGCGTTTACCAAGTCAATTAAAACTTCTTGTTTGTTGGTTTGCGTTTCGCCAACTAATTGTCCGTTTACGAAAGTTGCAAATGTTGGCAAGTTGCTCACATTAGCTAATTTTCTTGATTCAGGAGAATTTTCTGCATCAACCAAAACAAAAGTAATAGCTTCATTTTCTGTTGCTAGTTTTTTGAATTTTGGTTTCATAATACGGCAATTTCCACACCATGAAGCTGAATATTGTACTACTACTTTTTCGTTTTTAGCAACTAAATCTGCTAACGTATCTTCGTTTAAGTCGATTAACATAAGTTTTATTTTTTGAGATTCTAAGGTGCTAAGATTCTAAGGTTCTGATTTTTTGAACCTTTGTGGATTTTAGCAACTATAATTTTTTTGAGATTTTTTGAGAGAGGATTTGATTTCTAAGTTACTAAGGTCTAAGAGAAAATCTTAGAACCTTAGCATCTTAGTATCTTAGAAACTAATTAAAAATTAGTTTGCGCTTAAGTATTCAGCAGTACTGATTCTGTCTGCAGACATTGCTTCTTTACCAGCTTCCCAGTTTGCAGGACAAACTTCACCTTTAGTTTGGATGTGAGTGTAAGCGTCAACCATTCTTAAGTATTCGTTTACGTTACGTCCTAATGGCATATCGTTTACGCTTTCGTGGAAGATTTTTCCAGTTTCGTCAATAAGGTAAGTAGCTCTGTAAGTTACGTTTGAACCTTCGATGATAACTGAATCTGTATCTTCGCTATAGCTTGTAGATTCGATATCAAGAATACCTAAAATGTTAGCTAAATTACGGTTTGTATCAGCTAAGATTGGGTAAGTAACACCTTCGATTCCACCATTGTTTTTTGGAGTATTTAACCAAGCAAAGTGAACTTCGTTTGTGTCGCAAGAAGCACCAATTACGATAGTATTTCTTTTTTCGAATTCTGGTAATGCAGCTTGAAAGGCGTGTAATTCAGTTGGACATACAAAAGTAAAATCTTTTGGGTACCAAAATAAAAGTACTTTTTTATTGTTGTTTACTGCTTCTTCAAAAATGTTGATTTTTAAATTGTCACCCATTTCTGAGATAGCATCTACTGCAATACTTGGGAATTTTTTTCCTACTAAAGACATAATATTCGTTTTACGTTAAAAATTTATTTGGTGCAAAAGTAGGGCATAAGTACAGGTTCTTACAATAAGATGTGATTATAAAAATTTATAAGTTGATAAATTTTGACTATTCATTATTTTAAGTTATTGAATATCAATATTTACTGGTAAAATGCCATTCCAACTATTTTTTTCTAAAAATTGAATTCCTGCTGTTTTTTGAAATTCTTCAAAATCCTGATACGCCTGAATTAATCCCGAAGCCTTTTTTAGATTCGGAATAAGTGGTAAAACGTACGGGTTTCCAAAAACGAAAACAATGCATTTTTTGGTTTGAAGTAAATCAGAAAGTAGTTCTAAAACTTCATCGTTTACTTCGAAATTATTTAATGGTTTTGCTTTTGGAACAAATAAGGAAATAATGATCGTTTCGAATTTGTCTAACTCAGTTTTCATAGAATTGATATCTGAAGTTTCTAAGCTTTCAAAAGCAAATTCTGGCGAAGGTAATTTTGCGTTTAAAGTTTTAAAGAATGTATTATCGGTATTTTTATATAAGCTCAGTTTGGCTAATTTGTTGTTTTTCTGCGCTTCAAATGCTAAATCTGAAATGCCATTATCAATGATTTTTGTAATTGCATTTTGAGCGATTTCAAGATTTAATTGAGATGTTTTTTCGAAGTTTAATTCGCCCGAAATGGCATTGTTTCCAGAAAGGATTCCTGCTTTTTCTTTTGCTTTCATGATTCTATTATAACTTTCGAAAATACGGTCTGGAGAAGCATTTTTATAAATCGCTTCAATTCCTTCGGGGACATTTTCTGCGAAACATAAAACATCATTTCCAGCATTGAAAGCTTCCCATTCTAATTGGCCTTTTGTTTCGTACAATTTAGAAACGCTGTGCATATTTAAAGCATCAGAAATTACCAAGCCATCGTAACCTAATTGATCACGCAAAAGATCTTGAATAACGGCTTTTGATAAAGTTGCGGAAGTATCTTTTCCGTCATTTAAACTAGGAACGGCCAAATGTCCAATCATAATAGAGTCGACATTGTTCTCAATTCCTTTAATGAACGGATATAATTCGTTTTCCATTAATTCTTCCAGCGTTTCCTTTAAAACCGGCAAACCTAAATGCGAGTCGACATTGGTGTTCCCATGTCCGGGAAAGTGTTTCAGACAGCCTAAAACGCCAACTTCCGACATTCCTTTTAAATATTCAATCGAAAAATCGGCTACTTTTTCTTTGTTTTCACCAAAAGAACGATAACCAATTACAGGATTGTTCGGGTTATTGTTGATGTCTGCCAAAGGCGATAAATTATACTGAATTCCAGCTGCTTTTAAATCTAAACCAATTTGTTTTCCAACTTCATAAATTAAACTTGATTTGTTTTCTGGTAATGCGCCAAGCGTAATGGCGTACGGATATTGAGGTGTTTTTTCTATACGCATTGCCAATCCCCATTCTGCATCAATACTGATTAAAAGTGGAGTAGAAGCTGCTTTTTGATAACGAGCAATAAGTACTTTGATTTTTTCGTAACTGTCATCGTTGAAAACAACTTTTTTCTTGCTTTCGTAATTCGTTGCAGCACTCGCACGACTATGAAAAAAGGTCAATCCTCCTATATTATGTGTTGCAATTAAACGTTCCGTTTCCTGAATATTTTCTTCTGTATCGTTGATGAATACTGCTGGAAAGAAAAATTGTCCTATTTTTTGTCGTAATGCTTCTGCTGTAATTTTCATTATTATAAAGTCTTTTTCATGCAAACACTATTATCCATTTTCTCGTAAGGTGGATAATTGGGAATTATGGTGTAATTTAATTTTTGATATAAGTTGATTGCTTCGGGCTGATTTTTTCCAGTTTCGAGAATGGTATAAGTATAACCGACTTCTTTTGCCCAGATTTCTAATGCTGCTAAAACTGCCGATGCAATACCTTTTTTTCTATAATCAGGATGAACATACATTCGTTTGATTTCTGTTGTTCCTGGTTCCTTTTCGCGAAAAGCGCCACAGCCAACAGGAATTCTGTTTTCATAATACACGAGCACATGTTTTATCTTATCGGTTTTGTTAAACTGATTGTAAAATGCATGATCTTCACCATCTCTAATCGCTAAATCTTGATCTAGTAAAGCAACCAAATTTATAAAATCGATATCGTCTGAATTGGTTCGTTTTATGCTCATGATTTTAAAAGGTTAAAAAGTATTTTTATTTCAACTTTGCCTTCTTTTGTTTAGCCAATTGTTTTTTGGTTTCAAGAGCTTTTTCCAATCTGTTTTTAAAACGGAAAAGCTTTGGCAATCCTTCTAATCGGTCTTCAATGGTGATTATTTCGTAAACCACAATTGCTTTTTCTAAAACGCGGATTTCATTGTCCAGATCGTTTTCGTTTTTGTAGATCGTTGCCAATCGATCATAAGGGTGATTTCCTTTAAAGCCTTCTGCAACATTTTCTTCATACAACTCAATCGCTTTTTCTAGATTTCCATTTTTCTCGAACTCAGTTCCTTTCAGATTGCGTTCGTTCTGCAAATTCTCATTGATTTCCATAGGTAAAGTTTGATTTGGGGGTTAAACTTCTTCTGATTTCTTCCCAAAATCTTTTGGGAAAGTTAAAAAACGTGATAAAATAAGACCTGGAATGGTAGCTAAGAAAACCCAAACAAAGAAGTTTTGATAGCCTAAATATTTTTGTATAAAACCGCTTAACATTCCTGGAAGCATCATTCCTAATGCCATAAAACCAGTTGCCAGTGCATAATGTGCTGTTTTTGATTCTCCTTCGGCAACATGAATTAAATACATCATGAAGGCGGTAAAGCCAAAACCGTAACCGAATTGCTCTACAATTACAACGGCATAAATGTAATAAATTGATGTAGGATGAAAGAAAGCCAATAATATAAATCCTAAAATTGGAAGGTGCATGGCCAAAAACATAGGAAACATCCATTTGGTCAATCCTTGTTTTGAGATTGCAATTCCGCCTAAAATACCTCCGATAGTTAAGGCTGCAACTCCGCAAGTTCCGTAAATAATTCCAACCGCTTCGGTGTCTAATCCCATTCCGCCTAATTCTTTTGGATCCAGTAAAAACGGACTTAGCATTTTAAGCAATTGAGATTCTCCTAATCTGAAAACCAAGATAAAAGTTAGAATTAACCCTATTTGTTTTTTCTTGAAGAAACTGACAAATATGGTTCCGAAACTTTGATTTGGTATTTCTTTGTGGTTTTTTACTGCATTAACTTCATTTTTTGGTGTGAAAATGAAATTATAAACGGTAATGAAAGCCATTAATAAACCAACACAAATCATGGTATAAGACCATGCCTTTGTATTGTCTCCAAATTTATGTTCTAAATAACCTGCAAAAAGCACTACTAATCCGTTTCCTGCCAGCATTGAAAGTCTGTAAAAAGTACTTCTAATACCAATAAAGAAAGATTGCTTGTCTTCTGGTAAAACCAATAAATAAAAACCATCGCTGGCAATATCATTAGAAGCCGATGCAAAAGCGGCAACCCAGAATATGGAAAGTGTCATGATAAAAAATCCGTTGAGCGGAATGGTAAAACCAACCAGCAGAAAGGCAATCGAAATTATTAATTGCATCAGCAGAAACCATTTTCTTTTGGTTCCGATTAATTCGATAAGCGGACTCCAAAGCGGTTTAATAACCCAAGGCAGATAAAGCAAACTGGTGTAAACACCAATATCTTCATTAGAAATTCCTAGATTTTTATACATAATTACCGAAACAGAGATAATTATAGCATACGGTAATCCAGAAGCGAAGTTAAGAAGCGGAATCCAAAACCACGGTTTATTATCTGTTTTCATTTGGCTGAGCGGGTATATAGTTTTTTAAAGGCTTTTTTAAATCTATTGCAGTTGGAGAACTTTCGTTGGCATAATAATCGATAAAAGTTACAGCGCAAGCTTTGTAAAGATTCAGTTTTCCGGCCGCTATTGCGAAAGTAATTTTTCCGTCAACTTCTTTAACCGTTACTTTTTCGATGATTTTTGTGGCATCGTTTATGTCAATTTTTGAAACATGCTCGCCTCCATAAACCACCATGTAACGAACTTTCGTATTCAGCGGACTTTGGAAAGTGAAATTATATTTAATGCTGTCTTTACTGTATTCTAATACTTTTGGCGTATCGATAATGACGTGTCTTAAATTCGGAACTGCAGCTGGAAGTGCAGGATATTTATATTGATTTTCTTCTAAATGGCGAACCACATCGAAGTTTTTCCCCATGAACCATTTTGAGCTGAAATAAGCACTACCTGATACATTTTTGAAAGTTCTTAAGAAATCAATTTGAGTTGGAATTTCGGTCATATAATTCCAGTTTTTATCTCCGTCAGCTCTAATTTTGTATGTCGCGTGACCGATATAAATAGCGGTATTATTGGAGTTTTCAGACCACCATTTTACCAATTTAGAATAAGAAGCTCTTGGATTATTCATACTCCAATACAATTGAGGTAAAATATAATCGATCCATTTTTGATCCATCCATAACATCGGATCTGCATACAAATCGTCGTAGTTAGATGTAGATTGTGTTTCAGAACCTTTTGGATCTTGAGATTTATTTCTCCAAACCCCAAACGGACTAATTCCGAATTGAACCCAAGGTTTACTTTCTTTAATTGTATTTGAAATAGAATGTACAAAGTTGCTCACATTTGCGCGGCGCCAGTCGGCACGGCTTAAACCTGAACCATATTTTTGGTAAGAAGCATTGTCGTTAAACACTTTTCCTGGAACAGCATAAGGATAGAAATAATCATCAAAATGAACTGCATCAATATCATAGTTATCAACGACTTCTTTTACGACTTTGGTTAAATGCGCCTGTACTTCTGGCAATGCAGGATCGTAATAGTATTTTCCGCCGTATTCAATCATCCATTCTGGATGTTTAAAAAGATCATGATTTGGGCTTAAAAGATTTTTATTCAAATCGAAAGTCGCACGATACGGATTCAGCCAAGCATGAAATTCAAAACCTCTATTATGAGCCTGTTCAATCATCCACGCCAATGTATCGTAATAGGGATTTGGAGCCAAACCTTCTTTCCCTGTCAAAAATCGAGACCAAGGCGCAAATTCTGATGGATAAATAGCATCTCCAACGCTTCTAATTTGAACAATTACAGCATTGTAATTCAGTTTTTTATAGGCTTCTAGAATTTCAAGGTAATCAGCTTTTTCTTTTTCCACATTATCTGTACTTGTTTTCGGCCAGTCAATGTTTACAACCGTTGCAATCCAGACACCTCTGAATTCGTTTTTAGGATGCATGTTTTTTTCCTGTGCATTAGAAATCGAAGTAATGAAAAATGAAATTAAAAGAAAGAATATTAAGTGCTGATTTTTATGCATTTCAAATGTTTATTTTAACAAGAACCAAAAATAGTTTGTTTTTATCATGAATTACACTAATTGCATTAATTTTTGTACTTAATTATTCTTTTAAAAAAGAATTCGTGAAAATTTGTGTAATTAGTGGTAACTTTTTCTTAATCCGGAAACGAAATTTTCCCCATTGTTACCGATGGAATTCCTTTGCTGTTTCCAAAATTGTAATCTCCTCCAGAAACGGTTTCGTTGGCCAAAAGCGCAAATAAAACCGCTTCTTTGGCATCGCTTAAAATGCCCAAATCGTCGCTGGTGTGAAACTGGCAAGGCAATAATTCCTTTAGCCATTTTACCAATAACGGATTATTCGTTCCGCCTCCAGACATATAAATATGAAAATCTTCTGCTGGAATAGGAGTGTTTTTTATGGTGAAAAAAATCGCTTCTGCAATAGTTTCAGCACTTAAACGCGTTAAAGTCGCTAGCAAATCTGATGCCGAAATGGTTTCTAAACCACATTTTGCCAAAGCCGACTGCACAAAATCGAAATTAAACAGCTCTTGACCAATTGATTTTGGAAAGCTTTTTTGGAAGAAATTATCTTTTTTAAGTTCGTTTAAAAGTTCTTGATTTACAGTTCCTTGTTGCGCGATTTCGGCATCTTTATCGTAGCTTTTTTCAGGGAAATAATGTTTAGTAAAAATATCGATTAACGTATTTGCAGTTCCAGTATCAGTTACAAAAACTTCCTCGGCATTTAGAGAGGCTGGGAGATAAGTATAATTCCCGATGCCGCCCATGTTGAGCATGATTCGGTTCTCGCCTTTTTTGCCAAATAATAAATAATCGCCGTAAACCGCCAAAGGAGCGCCTTCGCCACCCGCTGCAACGTGTTTTTGTCTGAAATCTGAAAGTGTGATAATTCCCGTTTTTACCGCAATATGATCTCCGTCTCCAATTTGCAAAGTTGCGTTTGGAAATTTTTCCTGCTGATGCAAAAACTTCGGAGCGTGTAAAACGGTTTGCCCGTGAGAAGCAATTAAATCTACTTCGCTTGACGAAATATTCCATTTAGAAAGACAATCGTTAATCATGCCGCTGTGCAATATTCCGATCCATTCGTTTAATAAAGCCAAATGCTGAAAATCGATTGTTTTTTTTGCAAATACTTTTCTAATCTCGTTTTTAATGTCTTCGGAATAAGATATGGTTTCAAATTCTAGGATTTTCACATTCGTATTTTCGCCAGAACCAGAAACAGCGCACAAAGCAATATCAAGTCCGTCGAGAGAAGTTCCAGACATTAATCCCAATATTTTTCGGGTTTCTTTTTGAGCTATAGTATAGAGTGCGGTTATATTTTTATTCATTTAAAATGAGGGTTTATAGTAGTCAGTTTATTGATAACGCTAAAATGGGATTATTTCGGATATAAAACTATAGATTTTAGACAATTTTTATTTTTTGAATGTCATTATTATGGAATATGGATTTGTGATAAAAATCCTAAAAAATAAAATTCAAACTTACCGTCTTTTCTATATATTTGCTCGTAACCAATTCAAAAAAAATAAAATCATGTTAGTTATTATAGGACTTTTTGTTTTCCTTTTTATTATCGGAATAGTAATCTACAATTCACTTATCGGAAAAAGAAATCAAGTTACCAATGCGTTTTCGGCGATTGATGTAATGCTGAAAAAACGTTTCGATTTGATTCCGAATCTTGTTGAAGTCGTAAAGCAATACACAAATTACGAACAAAGCACTTTAACTAAAATTGTTGAGCTTCGTGCTAAAGCAACGTCAGGAACTTTAACTGATGAAGAAAAAGCAAGTTTGGATACTGAATTAAGTTCGGCTGTAAAAGGTTTAATGGTAACGGTAGAAAATTATCCTGATTTAAAAGCTAATACCAATTTCTTAAATCTTCAAACAACTTGGACAGAAAGTGAAGAGCAAATTGCAGCTGCGAGAAGAACTTACAATGCAGCAGTGACCGATTATAATAATGCTATTATGATGTTTCCAGGTAATATGTTTGCAGGAATGTTGGGTTATACTAAAATTGATGTTTTAGAAACACCAGAAGAAGAACGTAAAAATATTAGTGCAAAAGAACTATTTAATAACTAATGGATTCAGAAATAAATTCGAAAGCAAACTTGCAGGACATTCTGAATAGCTTAGAAGGTGATCGAAAAAAAATAGCCGAAACCTATCAAACCTGTTACATTTTAATTGGACTTGCAGTGTTGATTTTGGCTATTGGATTAATCATTCGATTTGTTCCTTTGGGGATTATTGGCTGTTTAGTTCCTATAATTATTGCCATTGTAATGTATTTCAGAATAGAAGACGATGCTATAAAATACAAGTTGGCTTATAAAATGAACGTTGTTGGAGCGGCATTAAAAGACATTAACGACACGCTGACTATTACGCCACAAAGTGGACTTCCAGAATTTGAGTTTATAAGTTCGGAACTTTTTACAACAAGACCAGATCGCTATAAAACACAGGATTTAATAAGCGGAATAGTTGATAAAACCTCTTTTTGGTTTGCCGAAGTCCACGCCGAGTATAAAACGGAAACTCGAACTAAAAACGGAACAAAAACAACTTGGCATACGATTTTTAAAGGAATTGTTTTTGTAGCTGATTTTAATAAAAATTTTAATGTTTCGACTGTTGTACGTCCAAAAGGTATAGCAGATTCCATTGGTTCATGGTTTTCGAAAAACGTTTTCAGTTTCGGTAACTCCGAGTTAGTACAATTAGAAAATACAGTCTTTGACGAAATATTTGTTACCTATTCTAAAAATCAAATCGAAGCGCGATACATTTTGACGCCTGCCATGATGGAAAGAATTTTGGATTTAAATAACAAGTGTGATGAAACGATTTCGATCTCGTTTATACATTCTAAAATGTATATCGCTTTTCCGCTATCTCACAATTACTTTGAAGCACCAATTCATTCTTCACTTTTAGCGTCTGATTTACTTACTGATGATCTTTCGATTGTTCAGTTTATGCAGGATATTGTTCATGAATTGGATTTGAATACTAGGATTTGGGGGAAGGAGTAAAAAGTTCTATAAATTACAATTACTATTTGATTATTTAAACTAATCTATGAAGAATACAATATTTACAATGTTATTGGGAGTTTTTATAAATGTCCTTTTTAATAATGCTGTTTATGCCCAAGAAAATGTTCCAGAACTAGGTCCTACTGTATCGGTAGATTATTCTGCACTTTCATTTGAAAAAGTAGTAATAAATGGCAAAGTTGGTTTAAAGGATAAAAAAGGCAATATAGTTATACCAGTAGAATATGAGGACGTTGATGTTTTTGAAACGCAATTTCCAATAGCTGTTAAAAAAAATGATTTCTGGGGTGCGATAGATTCTGATGGTAAAATGGTAGTTCCGGCACAATATGAAGGACTTTTTAGGTTTCAGGATAAAAATTATGCCTCGGTAAAAAAAAATAATAAATATGGTTTGATTGACAAAACAAATCAGATTTTGCTTCCAATACAATATGACCAGGATCTCTGGTTTTATGATGGAATATCGAGAATTCGTCTAAATGAAAAAATTGGACTTATTAACGAGCAACTCAAAATCATTTATCCTGTTGAACTTAGTGACTTGTATGCCTTTGATGAGACAGGATCGGCCGTAGCTTCAAAAAATGGAAAATGGGGATTAATTGATAATAAAGGAAAAATAATTGCGCCTTTTGTCTATGATGCTGTCTCTTCATTCTATAACAATCGAGCGCAATATAAGCTAAATAAGAAAATAGGAATGATTGACAGAAGCGGTAAAGCAGTAATTCCAAATAATTATGAAATGCTTTCGAACTTAGATTTTAATCAGATTGTTGCAAAAAAAGAAGGCAAAGTAGGGCTTTTAGATAGCGTTGGTAAAGTAATTATTCCTTTTAAGTATGATTTAATTCAGCTAGGTTTAAAGGAGTATATACCAGCCAAGAAGAAAGATAAATGGGGATATATTAATAAATCTAACAATGTAGTAATTGATTTTAAATATGATGATGCTCTCATGAACACGGCTGATTTTTTTGTTGTAAAACAGAAAGATAAATATGGAGCTATTGATAAAGATGGAAAAATAATACTACCCTTTATTTTTGATGAAGCAATTATATCAGATAATTTTATTGCCAGCTATCCTTCGCTGCAATACAGATTCACAAAAGATGAACAGAGCATTTATTTTAATGAAAAGCTAGAGTGTGTAAAAAATTGTAGAAAATTAAGCAAGTTAGGATTGGATAATTATATGATTAAAAAATAAAAAACAATTACAACGAAATAGAAACCTCGACTTAAAAAATCGAGGTTTTTTCATTTTAAACTTTACTCCACCTCCAAATAAGGATTTAAAGTCTCAGCCAATTCATTGAGCCAGTAAAAGCTGTCTCTTAATTTGATGATTTCGCTTTGAAATGTTTCATGTTCGCTCAAAATACATAAAGCGAGTGTAAAATTTACTTGTCTTAAAGTTTTAGCCATTTCATCAGGATCGATTCTGTCGTTGAAGAAATTCAAAAGCTTGATTTCGGTTTGTTTTGAAATTGTGTGGGTACTCATAATCTTTGTGTTTAGGAAAAGAACCCGCGCAGCTAAGGTGTCCTACGCCACAAAGTGCGTTGCAGTTGTTTCCAATACCGCCACCATACCACACGGGCAAAAGTTTTTTTGATATCATATTTCTTTGTGTTTAGGATTGTAAAGATATCAAAAAAATATTTTAAAGTAAGAAAAAGACTATTTTTTATATGAAACAATATATTGTTTGTTGCAGGAAATTGTCTCCGCATGGTAAATATAAAACGATATTTTGAGAAAAGGTAAACTCAGTAAGATTTCCACGCAGTTTGTCATTTCGATTTCTATGATAAAACCAAATCTTTTTCATAAAAGGTTTGGTTTTTTATTACTGCAAAAACTCTATGGATTATTTTGTTT
>NZ_JAXCWF010000018.1:0-73731 GCF_034044945.1 Flavobacterium sp. CFBP9031 | reverse complement strand
CCCATCCCGAACAGAGAAGTTAAGCCCGCCTGCGCAGATGGTACTGCAGTTTTGTGGGAGAGTATGTCGTCGCCTTTCTTTTGAAAACCCTATCCAAATTGGATGGGGTTTTCTGTTTTTTATATGTTTTGGTTTTTGGAATGTTTGAACATGAAAAAAAAGAATGTAAAATCATTATTTATAATGATGTAAAAAATGAAGTTGAGTAGTAGATTTGTGTTAAAGTTGCAATGTAAACGAGGTATATCAAATTATTTTTGGAGAATTAAATTGATATAAGCATGCAATTTTAATTTGATTAAAATCAGATTTTTATTACTTGCTCGAATAGCTAGTATAGGCATTGGGGAGCTTTACTATATTATTCGGGCTTAAGTAATATAATTTGTGAATTGTAATACATTAATCTACTAAACCATTCTCTACAGCATATTTTACCAAACCAGCTGTATTTTTTGCATTTAATTTTGATAATAAATTACGGCGATGCGTATTTACAGTATTTAAACTAATAAAAGTTTTTTCTGCAATTTCGGCTGTATTGTATTCTTGAGCTATTAAGACTAAAATTTCTTTTTCTCTAGAACTTAATTCTGTTATATGAGAAGACTGTTTTTCAATTCTTGAACTATTGGTAAAATGTTTTTCCTCTAATTCTTCTGCAAAGTAATTTTCGCCTGAAGCAATTGTGTTAATAGCTTTAAGTAGTTCTTCTTTTTCAGCATTTTTCAATAAATAGCCATTTACACCAATTCTAATTAATCTAGAGACAATCATTGCATTGCTGTGTGTGCTTACAATTAGAATTTTGATCTGCGGATGCTGTTTTTTAAGAATTTTACTCAATTCTATTCCATCCATTGCAGGCATACTTATATCGAGAATAATTAAATCAATTGCACTTTTTTTGATGATCTCTAAAGCCTCAATTCCATTTACGGCTTTATCAACAATATTGATATTAGGTTCCTGTTCTAATAAGGATATAATTCCTTGCAGGAACATGGTGTGATCATCAGCAATAAGTAGCTTAATTTTTGTCATATAATAAATATATTAGTTGCTTTTTAATTCGTGAAATTGGTTCTTCAAATCAATACTTTTTTACTAAAGCTTTTGGTTTTGATCGGAAAATTGGGATTTCTATGTTAATGATAGTACCTCGTTTTAATTTTGAATCGATTATAAATGAACTATTTAGTTTATTAATTCGATTTTCAAGATTAATTAGGCCAATTCCTTTTGGAGTATTTTTGGTTTCAAAACCTATTCCATTATCTTCAAATAAAAGATTGAAGATATCTTCGACACAATTCAGTTGAACTTCAATTTCAGTAGCTTGGGCATGTTTAATTGTATTAGTTAAGAGCTCCTGTATGATTTTAAAAATTTCAACTTGAATATTTTCATCCAATTTATTAATTTCTTCCTTCGGATATGAAATAAAAGAAATCTTGATTTTGCTTGCCTCACCGATATTATTCAAATATGATTCTAAAACTTCTAGAAATTTATTTTGACTAAATTTCTTAGGCAGTAAAGTGTGTGATAAATTTCGAACCTGCTGATAGGTGTCGTCCAATTGATGGCTTATTTGTTGGATATTCGAAAAATTAGAAGAATTTAAATTGTTTATTTGCAGTTTAATTGCCGCTAAATTACCTCCAATACTATCATGAAGTTCTTGAGAGATACGTTGTCTTTCTTTATCCTGCCCCCTGATTGATGCTTTGATTAGATCCAATTCTTGTTCTTTTAAAATGCTGTTTATTTTCTGAGAACTAATTTCTGATTGCTTAACATTTAGTAAATGTTGTACTTTGAATCGTTTGTAAAACTGAAATAGTAGTGCAATAATCGGAATCAATAAAATAAGAAAAGCACTAATTATAAGTAGTTTGAAATTCTTTTGTTGATTGATTTCTAGGTTTTTTAATTGTTGATTTTTTTTTAGGAGCGCTATTTCGTTTCTTTTTTTGTTAGATGAATTTTGGTAAGCAAGAAGCGTATTTTCATTATTTTTCTTAAAGATTTCTTCTTTAAGAATTATATTTTTGATTGCATCTTCTTGACTAGCCAAGGCTAGTTTTTTAACTTCATTTTCAAATCTCAAAGATTCAATTTCTTTTTGTTTTTGGGTAGTTTGGTATTTAATTTCAAGTTCATTAATTTCCTTTATTCTTTCCAGTTTTGATATAGAATCTTTTAGATGAATTGATTTTTCATAAAACAAATAAGCATTTTTAAAATCTTCTTGTTTGATGGAAATTTTTCTCAATTCATCATAGATCTCTATTTGAGTTTGAAGCAGTCCAAAATGTATAGATTTTTGGAGTGCCTCGGTAAAACACAATTTTGCATCAATGTATTTTTTCTGAGAGATATAACAGTTTCCAATGGTACTTCTTGAAATAACAGACAATTGGTTTAGTTCGTTTTCGTCAGCAATAACAAGTGCTTCTTGAAACGTTTTTAATGCTTCTTGATATTTGTTTTCATGCTGATAATTTTCACCTAAACCAAGTAAAACGATAGCTTTTCCTTGAAAATTATTGTTTTTATCACAGAGCGCTTTTCCTTTTTTGTAATAAATATTGGCATTATCATAATCTTTCAGTCTCGAATAAATATCCGCAATATTGATGTAGCTTCCCAGAATTATTTCGGTATCTTCTTTATATTCCAAGCATTCTTTAAATAATTTTAAAGCATTTTGATAATTTCCTAGTTCTGTATAAGTTTGTGCTAGACCGTGTATATGAGTGTAAAAAAGATTTTTTTCATCGTATTTTTGAGAAGCTTCTATTCCTTTAAGATGCCATTTTTTACTTTCATTAAACAAACCTCGCTTATTGTAATTAATCGCTAGCAAATTATAACCCAAAGCGAAAAGACGGTTTTTTAAAGAATCATTGGTTGTGGTATTATATTTAAAAGCCTGATTTGTGTAGTAAATCGAAGAATCAATTATGGCTCTCTTGTTAAAATAATACGAAAGAAGAAGATTTGTGCTTGCAAGAGATCGGTTGTCTGCTTTTGATTTTAATAGCAAATGTGCGTTTTTGTATGCTTTTTTCTCGTTTCCTTTATTATACAAGTCATAAAGAGCCAATATTTTATGGTCTGGTTTAAGTGAGGAGTTTTTTTTGGAGGCAAAGACCTGCTTTTTATTTTCAATCTGTGCATGGAGACTGAAAGATAAAAAGACAAGGAGGAATAAAAAAAGCCTTTCTAACCAGATTGCCATACGTTTTGGTTTGAACTCTAATTGGTATGAATAAATTTTAAAGTGTTGTATTCTTAAGGTTAATTATATCGGACTTTGTGGGATCCGAAAGGTAAAAATACTACAAAAGGATCAAACACCTATTTCTTAAAATAAATTTTTTAGGCAAAGTTGTGATATATTTTTTCTAAAAATTACAATTAAAAGTTATTGTAAGTGAATATGTTATGATTGTTTAAAAAACTAAAAGTTTCTTAAAATCATTTGAATGCGTTTTTTGAAGTTGTAAATTAGTAATACTATACTTAAATAAATGAATTATGAAAATGAAGCTATTTTTGGCTATAACATTGTTAATTGCAACAATCTCGGCCAGTGCACAGAAGAAAATTGAAGTAACCGAATTACCAAAACCAGCGCAGGAATTTTTAAAGAAACATTTTAGTCATACTTTGGTAGAAAAAGCACAGAAAGATCCTGAACATGGAGAAAAAGGATATGAAGTAAAACTCAAAGATGGAACAGAAGTAGAGTTTTGGAAAGACGGTTCGTATCGTGAAGTTGACGGTGGAGACAACCCAATTCCTACTGATTTTATTCCAGATAATATTAAAGCTTATGTAGCTAAGAATCATCCGAATGAAAAAATAACGCACATCGACTATGGGCACAAAGATCTTGATGTCGATTTAACAAACAAAATTGATCTAGAATTTACCAAAGATGGTAAAATTTTAAAAGAAAAAAAGAACGATGTTAAAAAATAACAAATCATAACACGGATGAATTTTCCTGATCGGTCTCCAATTTTAATGGAGATAGTCAGGAAATTTTTATTTTGTGCGAAATCTTACAATAGAACATCTTGAACGAAAATAGTTTATATTTACATCTTTATTTTTTATTTCATGGAAGAAAATAAACATGTAACGATCTACGATATAGCCGAGAGACTTAATCTGGCTACATCTACTATTTCACGAGCTTTAAAAGATCATCATACCATAAGTGACAAGACGATAAAGAAAGTGAAAAAAACCGCTGAAGAAATGGGATTCGTTCCCAATACTTTAGCAGCAGGTTTGCGTGGAAATAAAACCAGAACAATTGGTGTTTTGATTCCCACTGTTACACAGCCCTTTCTGTCTTCTCTAATCAGCGGAATCGAAATTACAGCTCAGAAATCAGATTATACTGTAATCATTATGCAGTCGCATGACTCGTATGAAGAAGAAGTAAATATGGCTAAATCTTTGTATTCCAATCGTGTGAGCGGTGTAATTTGTTCGCTGGCAATGGAAACCAGAGATACAGCGCATTTTCATCAGTTCTCAAACAATAATATTCCGTTAGTTTTTGTTGATAGGGTTCCGAAAGATTATAATACTTTTAGAGTTGTAATTGACAATTATACAGCAGGTTACAAAGCTACCAAACATCTTATTGAACAAGGGTGTATTCGTATTGCACATTTAACGGCTGGTTCAGAATTAGGAAACTTATATAACGAACGAAAAAGAGGCTACATCGAAGCTTTAAAAGACCATAATATCGAGGTTGAAGAAGAATTGATTATCAATCTAAATTCTGTTACTTATGAAGATGGAGTAAAAGCCAGTAACGCTTTATTCGATTTAAACCCAATTCCAGACGGTTTATTTGCACCTGGAGATATTTTAGCAGTAAGTGCTGTTCAAACTGCTAAAAAACGCGGAATTAAAGTTCCAGAAGAATTCAAAGTAATTGGTTTTAACAACGACCCGATCTCGCAGATTATAGATCCGAATTTATCTACTATTACGCATCCTGCCGAAAAAATGGGAAAAGCAGCGGCTGATATTATTATAAAAAATTTGAAATCATCTAAAAATGATGATGATGCCAAAGAAATTACATTCTTAAATACGGAAGTACTGGCAAGAGAATCTTCGCAGAAATAGAATCAAAAATAAAGGATTTAAAATAGTAAATCCACCAGTTAAAGCAGGATAGTTTTTATAATTATCCTGCTTTTATTTGTTGTAGAAATATATTTTTTGAAAAAAAGCAACTCAAAATTTTTTTCTTAAATAACAATCCTATATTTTTACGCAACCGATTGCATTTGTTGTTTTATTTAAGATAATGTATTTTTTAAATTAAAATTTTATCAAATACTTTTAATTGGATGTAAAATATTGATGTTGTAAAAATGACATTATAAAGAATAAATTAAAACCATGGCTTTACTACGATTTCTTTTCCTGTTTCTTCTGATTTCCTTTCAAGCTTCAGCACAAAAGGATTATAAATTGTGGCTTCAGTACAATACAGTTGCTAATTCTACAATAGCTTCAGAATACAAAAACAATCTTAAAGGAATTATTATTTTAGGAAACTCCGAAACTATTAAAATTGCTGAGAAAGAAATCAAAACAGGATTTTCAGATATGCTAGGAAATATTCCCGAAATAAAATCAGATGTAAAAGGAGAAAATAATCTTATCGTTGGTTCAGCATCGAATTTGAGTATTGAACTAAAAAATGAATTGAAATCTGATTTTGATAAAATAAATGAAGAAGGTTTTATCATCAAATCCATTTCTTTAAAAAACAAAAAGCAAATCATTATTACAGGAAAAAATGAAGTTGCGGTTTTATACGGAGTTTTTAATTTCTTAAGAATTTTGCAAACGAATACATCGGTTAAAAATTTAAATATTGTTGATTCTCCTAAAACCAATATCAGAATCCTAAACCATTGGGATAATTTAGACCGAACAGTTGAAAGAGGTTACGCTGGATTTTCGCTTTGGAACTGGCAGAAACTTCCAGATTTTATCGATCAGCGCTATATTGATTACGCTAGAGCGAATGCCTCAATCGGAATTAACGGAACAGTTTTGACCAATGTAAATGCAAACGCTTTGATCTTAACTCCGCAGTATTTAGAAAAAGTAGAAGCTTTAGCCAATGTTTTTAGACCTTACGGAATAAAAGTCTATTTAACTGCAAGATTTTCAGCACCAATCGAAATTGGAAACTTAAAAACTGCCGATCCAAAAGATCCTGAAGTTATTAATTGGTGGAAAAATAAGTCAGCTGAAATCTATAAACGAATTCCAGATTTTGGAGGATTTTTGGTAAAAGCCAATTCAGAAGGTCAGCCTGGGCCGCAAAATTACGGACGAAACCATGTTGATGGTGCAAATATGCTGGCTGATGCTGTTGCTCCTTTTGGCGGAGTAATTATGTGGAGAGCTTTTGTATATTCAGAACATGATGCAAATGATCGTGCGAAACAAGCTTACGCCGAATTTCAGCCGTATGATGGAAAATTCAAAGAGAATGTAATTGTTCAGGTTAAAAACGGAGCAATCGATTTTCAGCCCAGAGAACCTTTTCATCCGTTATTTGGAGCAATGCCGAAAACTCCTTTAATGATAGAGTTTCAAATCACGCAGGAATATTTAGGCTTCAGCACGCATTTGGTTTTCTTGCCAAAATTATTTCAAGAAGTTTTAGAGTCAGATACCTATCAAAAAGGAAAAGGTTCAACTGTTGCTAAAGTTATTGATGGCAATTTATATCAAAACAAATTAACCGGAATTGCAGGCGTTGCTAATATTGGGAATGATTTAAACTGGACAGGACACCCTTTTTTACAGGCAAATTGGTATGGTTTCGGAAGATTGGCTTGGAATCCGTATTTAGATTCTGAAACCATTGCTGATGAATGGTTAAGATGTACTTTTTCAAACGATGAAAATTTCATTAAACCTGTAAAAAATATCATGATGGAATCGCGTGAAGCTGTTGTCAGTTATATGACACCGCTTGGTTTGCATCATATTATGGATACTGGACATCATTACGGTCCAGGACCTTGGGTTTCGAATTTGTCAAGACCAGAATGGAATCCGACTTACTATCATAAAGCAGACAAAAACGGAATTGGTTTCGATAGATCAAAGGCGGGAACCAATGCCACTTCACAATATGCGCCAGAAATAGAAAAACTTTTTGATAATTTAGAAACTTGTCCAGAAAAAGATCTTTTGTGGTTTCATCATGTTTCTTGGGATTATAAACTGAAAAATGGACAAACACTTTGGAATGGTTTGGCATTAAAATATCAGGAAGGTGTAAATCAGGTGGCAACAATGCAGAATGTTTGGAATCAGGCAGAAAAGTATGTTGACAACGAACGTTTTAACGAAGTGAAAATGTTATTAGAAATTCAGCATAAAGAAGCACAATGGTGGCATGATGCATGTTTGCTATATTTTCAGCAGTTTTCGGGAAAAGAACTTCCTGAAGGAGTTGAAAAACCAAGACAAACCTTAGATTATTTTAAATCATTAAAATTCCCATTTGCACCCGGAAATGGATAAATATATTTTATAAAAATTATGATTAAGAAAACAGCAATTGTAACTGGAGGAAATTCAGGTTTAGGATTTGCGACAGCAAAGAAATTATGTGATAACGGTATCACAACCTACATCATTGGAAGATCAAAAGAAAAAACAGAAGATGCCTGCAAAGAAATTGGAGAAAATGCTATTCCAGTGATTTTCGATTTGAACGATTTGAAAGGTATTCCTGCGATGATTGAAAGTATTACAAGAAATAGCTCAGTTGATATTTTAGTTAACAACGCTGGGATTAATATGAAAAAAGAAATTGCTGATGTGACGGACGAAGACTTTCTATCGATTATCCATACCAATCTTTTAAGCGTTTTTAGTGTGAGCCGAGAGGTCGTAAAAAATATGAAAGTAAACGGAGGCGGAAGCATTATCAATATCAGTTCTATGGCATCGCAGTACGGAATTCCAAAAGTAATTGCATATTCGGCTAGTAAAGGCGCAATTGAGTCAATGACACGTGCGATGGCAACAGAATTGGCACCTGCAGGAATTCGCGTAAATTGTATTGCTCCAGGATTTATTAAAACCAAAATGTCGTCAACAGCACTTGATAATGATCCAGAAAGAAAAAATAAAGTGTTAGGAAGAACACCAATGGGATATTTAGGAGAACCATCAGACATTGCAGATGCGGTTTATTATTTCGCTTTAAGCGAATCAAAATATACTACCGGTACAGTATTGCCTGTTGATGGAGGAAATAGTATTGGGTTTTAATTTAAAGTTTTTGAAGGGCAGAGGCTCAAAGGTTTTTTGAAGCCACAGATTAAAGGATTAAAAAGATTAAAATCAGCTTAATCTGCAAAATCTGCGGGAAACAAAAACTTTGCGACTTAGCGCCTTCGTGGCATAAAAAAAAGAAGTATGATAAAAATGCAGCAAACTATGCGATGGTTCGGTCCAAACGACAATGTCAAGTTGATCGACATCCGACAAGCTGGCGCAACGGGAATTGTTACCGCATTGCATCAAATTCCGGTTGGCGATGTCTGGACGACTGAAGCAATAAAAGAAAGACAAGAAATTATTCGGAATTATGGGTTGGAATGGACTGTGGTTGAAAGTCTTCCTGTTCATGAAGAAATCAAACGAGCTTCTGGAAATTATCTGCAATACATTGAAAATTATAAAATCAGTTTACAAAATCTGGCGAAGTGTGGTATCAAAATTATAACGTACAATTTTATGCCGATTCTGGATTGGGTAAGAACCAATCATAATTTTATAAACGAAGACGGAAGCAGAGCTTTGCTGTATAATCAGGAGGCATTTACCTATTTTGATGTGTTTCTTTTGAAAAGACCAAATTCAGAAAACGATTATTCAGAGACTGAAAAAGAAAAAGCTTTGCAGTTCGGAAATCAACTGTCTGAAGATGAAAAAGCACTGTTGTTTAAAAATGTCTTATTAGGATTGCCAGGAAGTAAAATCCATTTTACGGCAGAGCAGATTTTATCCCTTTTAGAGAATTATGCTGAAATCGATAATCAAAAATTAAGAGAAAACCTGATTTATTTTCTATCAGAAGTAACTCCGATTGCAGAGAAAAATGAACAAAAGTTAGCGATTCATCCAGATGATCCGCCATTTTCGGTTTTAGGTCTTTCAAGAATTGTCTCAACAAAAGCCGATTTGAAAGCTATTTTCAACGCCGTTCCGTCAATAGCCAACGGATTGTGTTATTGCACAGGATCATTAAGCGCTGATCCAAAAAATAATTTAGAGAAAATTATAGACGATTTTGGAGATAGAATTCATTTTTTGCATCTGAGAAACACCATCCGTGAAAGCGATACTATTTTTAGGGAATCGGAACATTTAGACGGCGATGTTAAAATGGAACTAATCGTTGAGAAATTACTTTTATTAATGAACAAAACCAAAATAAGCCTGCCAATGCGTCCCGATCATGGTTTTCTTCATCAAGTTGATGAAGCAACAGAAACTTATCCTGGTTATTCCTTGACAGGGAGACTAAAAGGTTTGGCTGAGTTGAGAGGTCTGGAAATGGGAATTGGTTATAAATTGGATTTGTAATTATTCTTTGAAATAATACGTGGAATTTGTCATTCCTCGTTCCTCGGAATGACAAAACTAAACGAATAAAAAACGATTAACTATTGAAACCAAAAGATATGAAATTTATTAAACCTTATTTATTTGCCATCACGGCTTTGCTGGCTGTTAGCTGTATATCGCAAAAAGAAACAGCTTCATTAAAAGATGCTTACAAAGATGATTTCTATATTGGAACTGCTTTAAGTGCTAACCAAATCGAAGAAAAAGACAAAAAGGAAGATTCTTTGATTCGAAAAGAATTTAATGCAATTACGGCAGAAAACATCATGAAATCTATGTTTACGCATCCGCAGAAAGATAAATACGATTTTACTTTGTCTGATAAATTTGTGGCATATGGCGAGAAAAACAAAATGTTTATTCATGGTCATACTTTGATTTGGCACAGCCAATTGGCGCCTTGGATGGAAAAGATTGCCGACAGTACAGAAATGAAAGCGTTTATGAAAGACCATATCACGACAATAGTTTCAAAATACAAGGGAAGAATCAATTCGTGGGACGTTGTAAACGAAGCGTTGAACGAGGACGGAACTTTACGAAAATCTGTTTTTTTGAATACGCTTGGCGAAAAATATTTAGTAGATGCTTTCAAACTCGCAGAAAAAGCAGATCCAAAAGCGGAGTTGTATTACAACGATTATAATATTGAAGAACCCGCAAAAAGGGCTGGAGCAATCGCTTTAATCAAAAAAATAAAAGCGGAAGGCGGAAAAGTTGATGGAGTAGGTATTCAAGGGCACTGGAGATTGCAAAGTCCATCCATTGAAGAAATTGAAAAAAGTATTTTAGAGTATTCGGCTTTAGGAATTAAAGTTGCTTTTACAGAATTGGATATTACCGTTTTACCAAATCCGTGGGATTTAAAAGGAGCTGATGTAAATCAGAATTTCGAAGGAAGCGCCAAAATGAATCCCTATCCTAAAGCATTGCCAGATTCCGTTCAAACACAATTAGCAGAGCGTTACGCATCGATTTTTAAACTATTTTTAAAGCATAAAGATAAAATTAACAGAGTTACATTTTGGGGCGTTCATGACGGGCAATCGTGGCTAAACGATTGGCCGATTAAAGGAAGAACCAATTATCCGTTACCGTTTGACAAGAACTTACAACATAAACCAGCTTACGATAGTATTTTAAAGCTGAAAGAAACTAAAGAATAAATACTAAAAAAGCGTAAGTTTTGAGAAAATAACCAACAATCGGTTGTGGTTTGAAAAATATCTTAAATAAAGTAAACTAAATTTGCAAAATATGTTTTTTTAACTAATTTTACACAACCGATTGTTTGAATTGTAATTCGTTTTCCTGCAAGGTTTCCAAAACCTTGTAGGTAGCTGATTTTAGGAGCTGTAAAAAACAATTGAAACCTAAAAGGTTTGAAAAACCTTGCAGGAATAAAACTAACTAATCAAAAATGACCACAAACCCACGAATGACTAACATTTCACAAAAACTATCCATCAAAGAAAAAATTGGATACAGCTTAGGAGATCTTGCTGCTAATCTCGTTTTTCAAACTTTGATGACGTATTTGGCGTATTTCTACACCGACATTTACGGATTATCACCAACAGATTCTTCGATCATCATGTTGATTGTTGGATTAATTGCAGCCTTTATTTTTAATCCGATTATTGGGGTTTTGGCGGACAGAACCAGTACCAAATGGGGAAAATTTAGACCTTGGATTTTAATAACAGCAATTCCCCTTGGAATAGTAGCGCTATTAGCCTTTTCAACTCCTGATTTCTCTTATAAAGGAAAAGTAATTTATGCCGTTATAACCTATACTTTATTATTGCTTTTTTATGCTGGAAACAATTTGCCTTATTCTGCTTTAAGCGGTGTTATTACGGGCGATATGAAAGAACGAAACAGTATGTCATCATACCGTTTTGTGGCGGTTATGTTTGCTCAGTTTTTTGTTCAGGTTTTCATGCTTGGCATTATAAAAAGTGCTGGAAATGGCGATAAAGCAGTCGGAATTGAAAAAGTCATGACCGCATTAGCGATTATTGGAACGATTATGCTTTTAATTACGTTTTTAACCACCAAAGAAAGAATTATTCCGAAACCAGAACAAAAATCAAGCGTAAAAGAAGATTTAAGCGATTTAATCAAAAACAGGCCTTGGGTTATTATGCTTTCGCTGACGACTTTGGTTTTTGTGACTTTGGCAATGAAAGGCGGTTCGTATGTGTATTATTTTGAGAATTATGTTGATAAAGAACAATTAGCCATTTTTATTCAGCCTATTTTAGATACTTTATCGAATATCGGATTGAATCATTTTGGAAATGATCCTGTTTCAGCGGGTTTCGGTTTATTTAATGCGGGTGGAATTATTTTTATGATTGTTGGAATTACTTTGTCCAAAAATCTCGCAGACAAATACGGAAAACGAAATGTTTTTGGTACATTTTTATTCATCTCGACTTTGTTCATTATTGCATTCTATTTTTATCCTCCAACATCAATTAGTCTGATGTTTTTCTCTCAGATTCTACACGGATTTTTCTATGGAATAACGATCCCAATTCTTTGGGCAATGATTGCCGATGTGGCCGATTATTCAGAATGGTTAAATAACCGTCGTGCAACTGCGATTATATTCTCTGCAATGATGGTTGGACTAAAAACAGGACTGAGCGTGGGAGGTGCTTTAACCACTTTATTTTTAGGTTATTTTCACTACGTTCCCAATGCACCACAACAGTCTCAAACAGCCATAAATGGAATAAAATTACTAGTGAGTATTTTCCCTGCAATCCCTTTTTTAATTGGAGCTGGATTGTTGTTTTTCTATAAAATCAATAAAGAAATGGAAGTGCAGATTGAAACAGAATTAAAAGAAAGAAGAGCTTAATTATTTAAACAAAATAGAAGTATGCCTGAAGATAGCATTGAACACATTAATTTTGAAGAAATTAATGACCTGGCGATTTCAAAGCCTTTAGTATCCCATATGTACACAGCCGATCCTTCGGCACATGTATTCAACGGAAAAATTTACATTTACCCATCTCATGATATTGATGCTGGAATTCCGTTTAACGATAACGGCGATCATTTCGGGATGGAGGATTATCATGTTTTTTCTATGGAAGACATTTCATCAGAAGTAGTTGATAATGGTGTTGCATTGCATGTAGATGATGTGGCTTGGGCCGAAAAGCAAATGTGGGCACCTGACGCAGCGCATAAAAACGGGAAGTATTATTTGTATTTCCCTGCCAAACGTGCCAACGGAATTTTCCAGATTGGTGTTGCCATTTCAGATTCGCCAGTTGGGCCTTTTGTTCCCGAAAAAGATGCCATAAAAGGAAGTTACAGTATTGATCCAGCCGTTTTTGAAGATGAAGATGGTAGACATTATATCTATTTTGGAGGAATTTGGGGTGGACAGCTTCAAAAATATCGTAGCAATAAATACGATGAAAACCACGAAGAACCTTCGTCAAGTGAAAAAGCCCTTGGGCCAATAGTAGCTCTGTTGAGAGATGATATGCTCGAATTTGCTGAAGAACCAAAAGAGATTAAAATTTTGGATGAAAACGGCACTGAGATTTTGGCAGGCGATCATGACCGTCGTTTTTTTGAAGCTTCTTGGGTGCATAAATACAACGGAAAATATTATTTCTCTTATTCTACAGGCGATACTCATTTTATCTGTTATGCTATTGGCAATAATCCTTATGGGCCGTTTACGTATCAGGGAAGAATTTTGAATCCTGTTGTGGGTTGGACATCACATCATTCGATTTGCGAGGTAGAAGACGAGTGGTATTTGTTTTATCACGATTCGAGTTTGTCAAAAGGGGTGACGCATTTGCGAAGCATGAAAGTAACCAAAATCGATTATTTAGAAGACGGTTCGATTATTACGATTGATCCTTATGGAATAAGAAGATTAATTGATTAAGATTTTTTGTATAAAAAATTTAGCAAAAAAATACAATCGGTTGTGTTGTGATTTTACTTCTTTTCATTCAATTTGTCATTTCAACGAAGGCAGAAATGGCAAATTGGGTAGAAAATGAAACGGAAAGACCAGTTAGTCGCGGCGTAAAGACGCCCAAATTTTTAGAATAAAAGAGCTTAAAAAAAATAACATATTTAATACGAAAAATAATTTTTTATAAAAGTTTTTTAGCTACTTTAGCATAACAGAACGGAACAGAACGGTATGCTAAAAGAAGAAGAAAAATTTGAGTTTATAATGAATCACGAAAGTGATATTCCGAAGTATCAGCAGTTGGTAGATGGAATTACGAATGCTATTGCGGAGAATATTTTACAGAAGGGAGATTTACTTCCGTCGGTAAATGTGATCTGCAAGACCTATCAGCTTTCAAGGGATACTGTTTTTAAGGCTTATTCGATTTTGAAAGACCAAAAAGTGATTGATTCTGTGCCTAATAAAGGTTATTACGTAGCGGGCGAAACGAGAAAAGTGCTTTTGGTTTTAGATACGTTTAAGGCTTATAAGGAGGTTTTATATCATTCGGTTGTGAATAATCTGGCCGATAATGTGATTATTGATGTACAGTTTCATCATTATAATATTGATGTTTTTAAAACGATCATTAATAACGGAATAGGGAAGTATTACAAATATGTGGTGATGAATTTTGATCACGCGGCTATTGCTCCGGCATTATCAGCGATTTCAAAAGATAAACTGCTTTTGATTGACTGGAACATCAGAGCTGATAAAACGAGTAATTATGTTTTTCAGGATTTTGGAAAAGCATTTTATGAGTCATTGACAGAGGCAAGTGATTTGTTTAAAAAGTACAAAAAGATACAATTTGTGTATCCAGATTTTACCAATCATCCGTGGGAAACGGTGGAGTTTTTTAAGAAATTCTGTGCCGATTTTGGTTTTGAATATGAGGTAATTACAGATCCAAAGAAATTCAGCATCGAAAAAGGGATTGCTTATATCAGTGTAAGCGATAGGATTTTGGGACACTTTTTAGAGCAGTGCAAAGAGAAGGATTTTGAGCCAGGGAAAGATGTTGGATTTTTGTCGTACAACGAAACCCCGATGAAAAAATTTATATACAAAGGAATTTCGGTTGTCTCAACTGATTTTAAAGAAATGGGAACCAAAGCAGCGGCATTTATTACGCATGACGAAGATACTCAGTGTTATGTGCCGACAAAATTAATAATAAGAGAATCATTGTAAGTATGTATTATATCGGATATGATATTGGAAGTTCTTCTGTCAAGGCAGCCTTGGTAGAAGCAGAAACGGGTAAAAAAGTAATCGTTCTGAATGAACCACAGAACGAAATGGAAATCCTTTCGATTCACCCAGACTGGGCAGAGCAGGATCCTGAAATCTGGTGGCAGCACATTTGTACAGCAACGAAAAGAGCTATTAAAGAGGCAAATATTGATGCATCTAAAATTCAGGGAATTGGTATTTCGTACCAAATGCACGGATTGGTGATTGTGGATAAGGAAGGAAATGCCCTTAGAAATTCAATTATTTGGTGCGACAGCCGTGCGGTTGAGATTGGTAATAAGGCTTTCGCCGAAATTGGAGAAGAAAAATGCATGTCGCATTTATTGAATTCGCCAGGAAATTTTACGGCTTCAAAACTGAAATGGGTTAAAGAAAATGAACCTGAAGTTTACAATAAAATCTCTAAGTACATGCTTCCGGGAGATTACATCGCTTTGAAACTGACAGGCGAAGTAACAACAACTAAAAACGGTTTGTCTGAAGGAATGCTTTGGGATTATAAAGAAAATAAAGTAGCCGATTGGCTTTTGGATTACTACGGAATCGACCAATCATTAACTCCAAAAATCGTAGAAAACTTTACGAATCAAGGTATTGTTACTGAAAAAGCTTCTGCTGAATCAGGTCTTCCAGCTGGAATTCCGATTGTGTACAGAGCAGGAGATCAGCCTAATAATGCTCTTTCATTAAATGTTTTAAATCCGGGAGAAGTGGCGGCTACGGGAGGAACTTCAGGAGTTTTTTATGCCGTTAGCGAAATGTCGTCTGGAAAGAGCACAAGAGTAAACAATTTCGTTCACGTAAACTACGAACTAGAAACGCCGAGAGTTGGTAAATTGTTGAATATTAACGGAGCAGGAATTCAGTACAGATGGCTTCGTAATAATATGGGCAACGAAAGTTATGAAGCAATGAATGAAAAAGCTTCTAATATTGAGGTTGGATCTGAAGGTGTTGTCGTAATTCCGTTTGGAAATGGCGCTGAGCGTATGTTCAACAATAAAACTATTGGAACTCACTTTTTAAACCTCAACTTAAATATTCATAATAGTGCGCATTTGTTTAGAGCTTCTCTTGAAGGAATTGCGTTTTCGTTTGTGTACGGAATGGAATGTTTAAAAGATGATAATGCGACAATTAATGTAATTAGAGCAGGAAATGATAACCTTTTCCGTTCGGAGATTTTCTCTAATACCGTGGCAACTTTAATTGGTCACGAAATCGAAATTTACAATACAACTGGAGCAGTTGGTGCGGCGAGAGCGGTTGGCTTAAAAGATGGTGATTACAGCAAGTTTGGAGCTAATGTAAGTGACAACGATCACGTAATGACGTTTTTACCGCTTCATAACGCAGCACCTTACGAAGCGGCTTATAAAAAATGGAAACAAGAATTAGAATTAATATTAACAAATAAATAAAAAAATCAAATGATAGTTTTAGGAGATAAAGAATACTACAAAGGTATTGGCCAAATTAAATTTGAAGGAAAAGAATCTGATAATCCGTTGGCATTTAAATATTACAATCCAGACCAAGTTGTAGCTGGAAAAACAATGCGTGAGCACTTTAAATTTGCTATCGCTTACTGGCATACTTTCTGTGGACAAGGTAGTGATCCATTCGGGCCAGGAACACAACAATTTGCTTGGGATGCTTCATCAGATCCATATCAGGCTGCAAAAGATAAGGCAGATGCTGCTTTTGAATTCATCAGCAAAATGGGATTCGATTATTTCTGTTTTCACGATTACGATTTGATTGCTGAAGGAGCAACTTTCGCAGAATCAGAAAAACGTTTGGCTTTTATTACAGATTACTTAAAACAGAAAAAAGCAGACTCTGGAATTAAATTGCTTTGGGGAACTTCAAACTGTTTCTCAAACCCAAGATTCATGAACGGAGCCGCTACAAATCCTGACTTTAATGTTGTGGCAAGAGCTGGTGGTCAAGTAAAATTGGCTTTGGATGCAACAATTGCTTTAGGAGGAGAAAACTATGTATTCTGGGGTGGTAGAGAAGGTTATATGTCTTTACTAAATACAGATATGGGAAGAGAATTAGACCACATGGCGCAATTCTTAGCAATGTCTAGAGACTACGCAAGATCTCAAGGTTTTAAAGGAACTTTCTTCATCGAGCCAAAACCAATGGAGCCATCTAAACACCAATACGATTTTGACTCGGCTACAGCAATCGGATTCTTGAAAAATTATGGTTTAGATAAAGATTTTAAAATCAATATCGAAGTAAACCACGCTACTTTGGCACAGCACACTTTCCAACACGAATTGGAAGTTGCGGCAAAAGCGGGAATGTTAGGAAGCATTGATGCGAACAGAGGTGATTACCAAAACGGATGGGATACAGACCAGTTCCCAAACAACATTCAAGAGACAACAGAAGCGATGTTGGTTTTCTTAAAAGCTGGTGGATTACAAGGTGGTGGAGTTAACTTTGATGCTAAAATTAGAAGAAACTCTACAGACTTAGAAGATGTTTTCTTAGCACACATTGGTGGAGCTGATACTTTTGCAAGAGCTTTATTGACTGCAGATAAAATCATCACGTCTTCTCCTTACGAAAAATTAAGAACTGAAAGATACAGCTCTTTCGATTCTGGAAAAGGAAAAGATTTTGCTGACGGAAAATTAAACCTTAAAGATCTTTATACTATCGCTCACGAAAATGGAGAATTAAATCTTCAAAGCGGTAAACAAGAATTGTTTGAAAATATCATTAACCAATACATTTAATTGGTAAACTTCTACAGCAAACCTAACAGCCCCGATGCATCGGGACTGTTAGGTTTCTTATAAAACTTAGTGAGACAAAAATCTAAGAAAATTTAAATTTTTAAATGTGATAGCCATAAAGCGTTAAAAATATTTAAAAATGTTTTTTAGATCGAAACTTCGAAAATGTGCATTAAGATTATGGCTTTTTTTACAATAAGATTTAAGAAAAATAGATTGAAGGTTTAGTTACTATTTTTTGAAAATCGAAACGAATAAAAGGTCAGTTTGATAAAATAGTAGTGAGTATTTTTTATTGAAGGTTTTTTGAAGAGCAAAATCTATCGAAATGCACATTTTTCACTCGCTAGAATTTGGACACACTGCAGTGCGTCTCTACTAAATTTATCTACATAAAGAAAAAAACGTACAGTTTTGTCATTTCGACGAAGGAGAAATCTCCGTAAGTAGCTCCACAAAGTAAATAACTAATCTTTATCGAGTTTCTCGCGAAGATTTGCTTCGCCTGTTCGCTATCGCTCGGGTCTCCTTCGTCGAAATGACAACTATGCGATTTACTTCATGTTAAACACTATTGAAACTAGATTACAATTAACCACAAACCAAAAAACTTATGAAATTTTTTATTGACACCGCCAATCTTCAAGACATTGAAGAGGCGCAGGCTTTAGGCGTTTTAGATGGTGTAACCACCAATCCGTCTTTAATGGCAAAAGAAGGCATTACAGGAAAAGAAAATATCCTGAAACATTATCTTGATATTTGTAATATCGTTGATGGCGATGTTTCGGCTGAGGTAATCTCGACTGAATTTGAAGGAATGGTAAAAGAAGGAGAAGAATTAGCCGCTTTACATCCTCAGATTGTAGTGAAACTGCCTATGATTGGCGATGGTATAAAAGCGTGTAAATACTTTTCTTCAAAAGGAATTCGCACCAATGTAACTTTAGTATTTTCGGCGGGTCAGGCTTTGCTTGCCGCTAAAGCAGGAGCGACTTATGTTTCTCCATTTTTAGGGAGATTAGATGATGTTTCTACAGATGGAATGCATTTAATTGCTGAAATCAGAGAAATCTATGATAACTATAATTATCAAACTCAAATTTTGTCGGCTTCTGTGCGACATACCATGCATATTATCAATTGTGCCAAAATTGGATCAGATGTAATGACTGGACCGCTTTCTGCGATAAAAGGTCTTCTGAAACATCCTTTAACCGATATCGGATTAAAGCAATTTGTAGAAGACGCGAAAAAGATGAATTTATAACCTTTTTCATTTCCGTTTTTATAGTTTTAAAAACTCTCTTCCAGTTATTTGGAAGGGAGTTTTTTTATGAAATAAAAGCAACCGATTGTTTCTTTTTTATGTTTTGTAAGAATTATAATATTTTAACGATATACTCTTGGTTTTCAGTTTATAACATTTATTAAGTCAGCTTTTATAAGGGATAGCGAAAGATTTAATTTATGATGAATTTTTAGACAGTTACTACAACGTTTTAGTTTTTTTTGGAAAAATCCCATTTTTTAACATTTTATATTTTTTTTAAGATTTTGAATCAAATGATTTATTATCTCTAACGTTTTCGTGATATTAAATACTGTTTTTAATGATTGTTTAATATTTTACAATTATTAATACAGATAATTCTTTTTTTTAGCTTTATTTTTTTGAAATTAGGAATAAAAATTAACACAACCGATTGCGTGTTGTTGTTTTTTGCATATATTTGTTTTGACTATAAGCTAGTTATTTGTTTAAAATGTTAAAATAAAAACGAGTAAAAAGTCACCTAAAAAGAAAACTAACTAAACCATACTATTAACTCATTAAACCAATTATTTATGACTAACTTTTTAATTACTAAAAGCAGATCTAAATACTTTAAGAATTGGGGGTTCTTAATCCTGATGCTGGTATTTTCTGCTGCAGTAAATGCACAAATTACTGTTACAGGTACTGTATCTGATGGTGTAGGACCAATACCAGGTGTCAACATTATTGTAAAAGGAGCCAAAACAAGTACCGTATCTAATTTTGACGGGACTTACACCCTTCAAGCTATTCCCAATAATAGTATTTTGGTCTTTAGCTTTATTGGATACAAACCGTATGAAGTTGCAGTGAATAATAAAACCAAAATTGATGCTGTACTAGAAGAGAATTTAAACGACTTAAAAGAAGTTGTTGTTATTGGATACGGAACAGCAAAAAGAGCAGATTTAACAGGAGCAATTTCTTCGATATCTAGTTCGGCGGTAACACAATCTGTTTCTACAACTATCGATCAGGTATTGCAAGGCCGAGCGGCTGGGGTGCAGATACAGCAAAATAGCGGTACGCCTGGAGGAAGTTCTTCGGTACGTATTCGTGGTATAAGCTCTATTACAGGTTCTAATGAACCGATTTATGTAATTGATGGTGTTATTATAGATGGTAATTCAGGCTCTTTAAATACAAATCCGCTTTCAGGAATTAACCCTAATGATATTGCTTCTATAGATATTTTGAAAGATGCTTCTGCAACTGCTATTTACGGTTCTAGAGCGGCAAACGGGGTAATTATGGTGACTACTAAAACAGGTAGAAAAGGAGATTTGACTTTAAATTTTGACAGTTATGTAGGGTGGCAGCAAATGCCTAAAGAATTGCAGGTGCTTAATTTAAGAGAATATGGAACGCTGAAAAACACGAGATCAGATTTAGGAATCGTTCAAAGAGATCCTTATTTTATTCGTCCTGATTTATTAGGAGAAGGAACAAACTGGCAAGATGAATTGTTTCAAACAGGTTTAATTCAGAGCTACAATTTATCTGCGTCAGGCGGATCTGATACTACTACTTATGCATTAGGAATGTCTTATTTTGATCAGGAAGGAACGATCATCGGTTCTTCTTTTGATCGTATGACCATTCGTGCAGTTGTGGACTCGCAAGTAAAGAAATGGATGAAAGTTGGAGTAAATTTAAATGCTTACAAAACCAATCAGGTCACTACAGTAAATGATGATTCGGTAATCTTAACCGCTTTAAAACAAACTCCAAACGTAGCCGCTAGAAATGCTGACGGTACTTTTGACGGACCAGATACTACTGAATTCGTTCAAACTAATCCGTTAGGAATTGCAATGCTGAAAGATAATCATGGAAAAGACTACGGAATTAGAGGAAATGTGTATGCAGAAATTGGTTTCACAAAAGATTTAAAATTGAGAACCCAATATTCTATAGATTATGGTTTTGGAAACCGATATACTTTTAATCCATCTTATACTTTTGGAGCATTATCAAATGAAGTTAGAGAAGGATCAAGAACAAAATCTACGAGCGAAAACTGGATGTGGACTAATACTTTGACTTATAATAAAGCATTCGGAAAACATAATATTAATGCATTGGTAGCTCAAGAGTTTCAAGAGCAAAACTGGGAAAATCTGTATGGCTACCGTTCAGGTTATTTAACCAATGGAGCAACAGATTTAAACGCTGGAGACCCAACAACGGCTAGAAACTCAAATGCAAGTTCTACAAAATCGCTTAGTTCTTATTTTGCAAGAGCAACGTATACATTTGATGATCGATATATTCTAACAGGAACAATCAGAAGAGACGGATCTTCGCAATTTGCTGAAGGCAATAAATGGGATTGGTTTCCATCTGCTTCATTAGCGTGGAAAGTTTCAAACGAATCATTTTTAAAAGAAAATCAGACCATTAGCAATTTAAAATTACGTGCAGGATGGGGAGTTACAGGTAATTCAAGCGTACCAAATAATGCTTATACTTCTGTTTATGGCACTTCGGCAACCAATTGGGGAAGCGGGCAAATTGCAACTAATACTGCAAATCCAGACCTTAAATGGGAAAAATCAAACCAGACTAATATTGGTTTAGATATCGGACTTCTAGACAATAGAATTGAAATTACAACAGATGTTTATTATAAAAAAACAGATGATTTATTACTAAGATTATCACTTCCAGCTTACGTAGGAACAACGGGTCAAGGAGCTACAACACCGCCTTTTGCTAATATCGGATCTCTTGAAAACAAAGGTTTCGAGTTTACGATAAACACCATAAACATGCAGAGAAAAGATTTTCTTTGGAAATCAAATTTCAATATCTCGATGAACAGATTTAAAGTATTGAAATTGAATTCAGAATCTGGAGTTTACGATCAGACTTTACAACAAGGTTCAGACGTAACAGTGGTTACTCGTACTGCAGTTGGACAGCCATTAGGACAATTTTATGGTTATAAAGTAATCGGACGTTTTGAAAAAGCAACAGATTTTTATTATAAAGATGCCACAGGAACAGTAAAACCAACAGCATTGCCGGAAGGAATGGTAATTGGTGAAAATGGCGTTTGGATTGGAGATTATATGTTTGAAGACGTTAATAAAGATGGAGTAATCAACGAAAAAGATGCAGGTTATATTGGAGATCCTAATCCCGATTTCACTTTCGGTTTCAATAACAGTTTTTCATTCAAAGGATTTGATGTGAGCATTTTGTTTACAGGTTCTTACGGAAATGATGTTTTAAATTACCAAAGAAGATGGCTTGAAAACCCACGAGAGAATACCAATTTATTGAAATCAGCTTTAGGATACGCGCAATTAGAATTAATCGACCCAAATGGGCCAAATGATTATCGTAATGTGCAGATTGTGGGCGGAGATCCTTACATGCCTAGAATTGCAGCGTCATCTGCAGCTTCGGCTTCAAATTATCGTTTAAGCAACAGATTTGTTGAAGACGGGTCTTATGTAAGACTTAAGAATATTTCGATTGGGTATAATCTTCCTAAAGATTTGTATTCGAAATACGGAATTTCAAACATCAAAGTGTACTCAAACATGCAGAATGTTTTAACCTTTACCAAATATAAAGGATATGATCCTGAAGTAGGTGCAATGTACCAAAACCAACTTCTAAATGGTATCGATAACGGACGTTATCCTTCACCTATGGTAACTACGCTTGGATTAACTGTTAATTTCTAAAAAACGCACAATGAAAACAAAGAAAATATTTTACACGGCTTTAATTATTGCATTGCCATTTGTTTGGACGAGTTGCAGCGACATTTTGGACGTTGAACCGAATGATGTAATTACAAAAGAGAACTTTTATAAAACAGAATCTGATTTTCAGGCCGCAACGGGACCATTATACAATAAAGTATGGTTTGATTTTAATGATAAATTCTACTACGGATTAGGAGATGGACGTGCCGCAAACATGTATGCGCCTTTCTCAGATTATGTTTATCCGTTTACAGATTTAACAGAAACGGGACTAACAGGGCCTTTGGTTTCGGCTTGGGCATCTTTGTATAATGTAATACAGCAGTCTAATAATGTGATTATTGGAATTTCTGGAAGCTCAATGAGCGAGGCTATTAAAAACAAATATATTGCTGAAGCTCGTTTTATGAGAGGAACAGCTTATTGGTATCTAGCTTCGTTATGGGGAGATGTGATTATTTCTACAGATCCGAGAGAATTGGTAAAAAATCCAATCGTAAACAAAAATCCAATGAAAGATGTTTACGAATTCTCAATGCGTGATTTAGAATTTGCTGCAAAATACCTTCCGGAAACTGCAGGGCAGGCTGGACGTTTAACAAAATACAGCGCATACGGAATGCTGTCTCGTGTTTACTTATCATTTTCAGGTGTTAGCGACAACCCAAACAGCGGAACACGCAATCAAGAATACCTTGATTTGGCCAAAAAAGCAGCAGAAAAAGTAATGAGTTCTGGGCCTTACAGCTTAATGACAAATTATGAAGATTTGTTCATGATCGACAATAACAACAATACCGAATCTATGTTTGCATTGCAATGGGTTCCAAACGGAGATTATGGCGTAAACAATACACAACAGGCTTATTTTGCATTAGGCTCTGATATTACAGGAGACGATGCCGCTTGGGGATATTGGACAAGAGCTTCTTATAATGTTTTACAAGAATATGAATCAAAAGATCTTCGTCGTAGAGCGACTTTTATGGGAGATGGTGATCATTATGCAGAAATCAATAAAGCAAACGGAGGTTATATAGTAGATCATACAGCAGATTTCCTTACCATTAAAAAAGGAGTTGTAGGTTCTACCAAAGACAATTCTAAAATTACACGTATGAATTCTGCTTTAAATACATACATGTTACGTCTGGCAGAAGTGTATTTAAATTATGCAGAAGCAGCTTTAGGAAACAATGCTACAACTGCAGATGCTACGGCCATTTCGGTTGTAAACAGACTTCGCACCCGTGCAGGTTTAGATCCTAAAACAACTTTGACTTATGCAGATCTTGCACATGAAAGAAGAGTTGAATTATGTATGGAAGGACAATATTGGTACGATCTAGTTCGTAGAGCTTACTACAAACAGCAGGAAGTAATCAACTATGTGACTGCGCAAAATAGAGGAACAATAACTCCAATTTTGTACGACTCAGCAACCAATACCGTTACGGTTGACGCTACAAAAGCGACAAGTCCGAGAGCAATTGGGGTAATTGATGCGACAATTTTCACACTTCCTTATCCAGAATCTGAATTAGTTCAGAATCCGTTATTGAGAGAAAATCCTGTTCCGTATCAGTTTACAGAAGAGAAAATAAAAGACTTATTCTAGTTTCAGAAATAAAAAACTAAAAGACATAAATATGAAATATATTTTAAATAAAAAGTATTGGGCACCTATTGCACTATTAAGCATGATGGTTTTCGGTATGCTATTTACTTCTTGCGACAACAACGATTCTGAAGGACGCGCAATGACCATTACAAAAGTGTTTTTAGAAGATGTAAATTCGACCGTACCAGATAGAGAAGTTAGTTTTGCCCGTTTAGGACAGCTATTGCGTATCGAAGGTTCTGGATTTGAAGGACTGAAAAAAGTTTATATTAACGGATATTCGACCTACTTTAATGTGGTTTTTGTTTCCAACAATTCAATGTTGGTAAGCATTTCTGCAGATACACCCATTACAGATGCAGATCCATCGGTAAGAAATACAATTCGTTTTGTAAATGATTCAAACGAAGTGACATTTCCTTTTCAAATCCGTTCAGGAAAACCAGCTATTTTAAGCATGTCGAATACAATGCCAAATCCCGGAGAGACAATTATTGTTTCAGGAACAGGTTTGACAGAAGTAAGTAAAGTAGTTTTTCCAGGAAATGTTGAAGTTACAACAGGAATCACTTCAGATGAAGAAGGAGAATCATTTACAGTTGTAGTACCAAGCGGAATTTCAGATTTAGGAGGTTCAATTTATGCCGAAACATCAAACGGAGGCGTGTACTCTCCAGCGTATTTCAATTTCAAAAAAGGTTTACTGCTTAATTTTGACGGACAAGGTTCACACGGATATTGGGGAAGTTCAACAAGCATGATCAAGCCAGCAGATTTAGAGTCGGCAGCTTTAGGAACCATAAATACATCTCAAGGAAAATACGTACCTCATCGTCCAGCTCGTATTGCTTCTTTTGATGCAGCAAAAAACCGTTGTACTGAAGTTTGGACAGCAGGAAATGGAGTAGACAATTGGAGAGCACAATTAACGCCATACATTCCGGCAAGTACGCCATTGGATAAAGTAGGATTTCAATTTGATATCTATGTGCCAGATGTTTGGAGAGATTCTGGTTTCTTAAAAATTTGTATGATCAATAATTTTAATGGAGGAGAATGGACAGGAGCTTGTTACAACTATGTTCCTTGGATTAAAGATGGTAAAGCAATTGGAGTAAATACAACAGGATGGATTACCGTTACCATTCCATTAAACAAATTCTATGCTTGGTCTAAAGAGGCATTTACTTTCGAAACGGTTCTAGCTTTTCGCGAAGCGGCAACGTATCAAAACTTTGGAATTTACTTCGAAAATTCTGATGTAAAACTATCTAATGTAACAGGAAGCGCAAGCGAAGTAGAATTTCCTTCAAAAGCAACTTCTGTAAAAGTCTACACAGACAATTGGAGAATTGTACCATTAGATACGCCAGTATACAATGATTTTAACTAACCCAACAGCCACAAAATGAAATCTAAATATATCATACCAATAATTGCTTCATCACTAATGATTTTGTCATCATGCGATGATAATTTGATGGAGTGGGGAAAAGACCCAGAGCACGGAGAAGTAACAGGAGCCGAACTTCCGTTGGCTTTAGTAGAAAAAATAAGCCGTTACGAACCCTTAAAAAACTATTCTGATTTTTCTTTAGGAAACGGAATTGGAATAAGTTTGTACATGAGCGATGCTAATTATAGAAAAATCGTAAACGAAAATTTTGATGAAGTAACGCCAGGTTACGAAATGAAGCATGGAGCAATGGTAAACTCGAAAGGAGAAATTGATTTTGCCAATGTAGATGCTTTTATTGCTGCAACAAAAAGCGCAGGATTAAAAGTTTTCGGACACACTTTAATTTGGCATTCCAACCAGAATGCAAGTTACCTAAACAGTATTATTGCCCCTACAGTAATTCCAGGTTCAAGCGGAACAAATGTCTTGGATCTAACTCCTATTAAAAACGGAACTTTTACAGGATGGGCTAGAAATAACCCAGGAAAAGGTATAACTACAGTTGCCAATGCGGGATTAACAAGTACATCTGCGGCAATTCAGCTAGCTTCTAGCGCAAGTTCTTCGGCGGCTTATAGTCTTCAGCTGACCTCTCCGAATGTGCCAATTGTGGACGGGCATAATTACGAAATCTCATTTTATATCAAATCTGATGTAACAGGAAAAGGACGTATTTCATTTAATGCTTCATTGGCAAATCAATACCCATACAAAGATTGGTTTAGCACAGGCGGAACATGGACAGAAGCTTTTGCAACCACTTCTTCTTGGCAGCAAGTTAAAATTAAATTAGCGCCAGGCGATTTTAAAGCAGGAAACACAACTTTTCAGTTTAATTTAGATTTAGGATATCTTCCAAATGTAACGTATCTGATTGATGCTAATACGCTAGCAGTTGTCGATTTGGATGCTGCGACAGGGCCAGTTAATTTAGTTTCTAACGGAACATTTAATTCTGGAATAACAGGATGGAGCAAAGCCAATGGAGCAGCTGATGCATTAAGCGCAGCAGGAGCTTCAAATGCTTATGAAGGAAGTGGAGCTATGAAAGTAGTCAATGCTACATCTGACGCTGGAAACCAATGGAAAACTCAGATTCAAACCACTTTTACTTCTCCATTAGTAGCAGGAAAAAACTATACCATTTCGTATATGATTCGTTCTGAAGCTGCTGGATCTGTAAGATGTTCAACAACTCCATCGGGTGTAGCAAGTTACCAAGGCGATCAGGCCACTACTACAACTTGGAAGCAAATCGAGTGGAAAATCGCAGCAAAAGGCGGTGAAACAGGTTTTGGTTTCGATTTAGGAGGAGCGGCAGGAACCTATTATATTGATAATGTTTTGGTAACCGATGGTGCAGCAACTGGTGGAGGCGCGACAGCTCCAGTTACAATTGAGAAAACAGATGCAGAGAAAACTAAAATTATTAGCGATGCTATGACAGATTGGATTTCTAAAATGATGACACACTATAAAACAAGCGTTTTCTCTTGGGATGTGGTAAACGAACCAATGAAAGAAGATGGAACTCTAAGGAACGGGACAGAAGGCGATACGGCTTCAGATTATTTCTCATGGATTAAATATCTTGGAAAAGATTATGCTGTAACAGCTTTCAAACTAGCACGTCAGTACGGAAATGAAACAGATAAACTCTTCATCAACGATTATAACTTAGAATCGAGACTGGATAAATGTGACGGATTAATCGAGTACGTAAAATATATTGAAGAGAAAGGTGCTAAAGTAGACGGAATCGGAACACAGATGCACATTGGTTTAACTACAGAGAAAGATAAAATTGTTCAGATGTTTCAAAAACTGGCAGCCACTGGAAAATTGATTAAAATTTCTGAATTAGACATCAGATTAGGAACCGCAACACCAACAGTTGCACAGCAAGCTTCTCAGGCAGAAATGTATCAATTTGTTATTGATTCATACAAAAAATATATTCCTGCGGCTCAGCAATACGGAATTACAATTTGGGGAGTATCAGATAATTCTAAAGAACATGAATACTGGCTTCCAAATGAATCTCCAAATCTTTGGGATGCAAATTACGTTCGTAAACACGCTTACAAAGGCGCAGCAGATGGTCTTGCAGGAAAAGATGTGAGTTTAGGTTTCTCAGGAGAATTACAAAAACCTTAAGTATTTAATTAGTAATAATATCCATAGTGCAAGTCTGTAAAAGGGTCTGCACTATGGATTGTTTATTTTTCCTAACTTTTATCGCTCAAGATTTTATCGGAGCAAAAAAACAAATCCAAATGGCTTTGAATCTTAAAACAAACCTAATAAACGTTTTTACAAAAGGCAAATTGTTTCTCATTGCATTCTTGACGATACAGTTTGGGTTTAGTCAAAACATACCTCATCTTCAGAAAAAAGCAAACAAAACACAATTAATTGTCAACCAAAAACCATTCTTAATACGAGGCGGAGAATTAGGAAATTCCTCTGCAACCAGTATGGAAAGCATGGAACCTATCTGGTCTAAATTGACAGATATGAACCTCAACACAGTTTTAACCCCGATTTATTGGGAATTGATAGAACCGCAAGAAGGCAAATTTGATTTTCTATTAGTAGATGATTTGATTCTCAGAGCACGAAAAGAAAACTTAAAACTCGTTTTTCTTTGGTTTGGATCATGGAAAAACAGCATGTCGAGCCACGCGCCAGAATGGGTAAAACTCAACCAGAAAAAATACCCGAGAGTTAAAGACGATACAAACAAAAGTTATGAGATTTTAACGCCTTTCAGCGAAAATAATCTTCAGGCCGATTTGAATGCTTTCAAAAAACTGATGGCGCATATCAAAGATTTCGACCAAAAAGACCAAACCGTAATTATGGTTCAGGTTGAAAACGAAATCGGAATGCTGCCAACTGCTCGTGATTATCACGCTTTAGCGAATGCTGCATTTCAGAAGCCGGTTCCAGAGGAATTGATCCAATATTTAGAAAGAAACAAACAAAAATTAGTTCCTGAATTTTTAGAAATCTGGAAGAAAAACGGATTCAAAACAAAAGGAAACTGGGAAGAAATTTTTGGAAAAGGATTACATACCGACGAAATTTTTATGGCTTGGTATTTTTCTAAGTTCACCAATATTGTTGCTAAGGCAGGAAAAGACGCTTATCCAATTCCGATGTTTGTAAATGCAGCGTTGAATGCTCCAGAAAAAAAGCCAGGACAATATCCAAGTGCAGGACCGTTGCCTCATATTATGGACGTTTGGAAAGCCGCAGGAAATTCAATTGATTTTTTAGCGCCCGATTTTTACAACCCCTCATTTAAACAATGGAACGATTTGTTTACCCGTCAAGGCGATCCGTTATTTATTCCAGAACACCGTTTTGATGAAACGGCGCCTTTTAAAGGTTTATACGCTATAGGGCATTACGAAGCAATTGGTTTTTCGCCATTTTCTATAGAATCTGTTGCCGATGGCAAAAAAGAACCATTAGGGAAAATATATGATTTAGTGCAACAGTTAACTCCGACAATTGAAGCCAATAAAGGGCAAGGAAAAATTGACGGTGTTTTATTAGACAAAGAAAATAATACGCAAATCATAAAAATGGGCGATTACGAATTCACTTTCAAACACGATTATACCTTAAATTGGTCTGATGGAGCAAAAGCAGAAACTTGGCCAATGTCTAGTGCGATTATTATAGAAATTGCCAAAGATGAATTTTATATTTCTGGATCAGGAATTGTGGTTACTTTTAAACCATTAAAGGAAAATCTAAACGCAGGAATTCTAAAAACAGATCAAGGCCGATTTGAAAATGAAAAATGGAAAACCATCAGGCATTTCAACGGAGATCAAACCCATCAAGGCAGGCATTTGAGAATCTCAGTTGGTGATTACGAAATCCAAAAAGTAAAATTATATACTTATGAGTAGTTTTTTTAGCCACGAATTCACGAATTTTTTATTAAAATCTTTGTGTGTAGAGTGATTCAATTGCACAAATTAATTTGTGTAATTGAAGATAATTAAAACACAAAGAAAAGAATTAGAGAAATTCGTGAATTGCTTCGCCTATTCGCTATCGCTCGGGTCGTGGCTAAAAAAAATAAAACAGATTATAATGAAAAAAATAATAATAGCATTTCTAATAACTCTTAGCATAAACGCACAAATAAAATTGCCGCGATTGATAAGCGACGGAATGATTTTACAGCGTGATACTAAAGTTAATATTTGGGGCTGGGCATCGCCAAACGAGAAAATCGAACTCGATTTTAATCGCAAAACATACAAAACGATAACAGCTCAAGACGGAAAATGGTCGATCCAGCTTCCGTCTCAAAAAGCCGGCGGGCCTTATGAAATGACTTTAAAAGCATCCAATACAATTGTATTAAAAAACATTCTATTTGGAGATGTGTGGTTATGTTCGGGACAATCCAACATGGAACTTCCAATGGATCGCCTGAAAGACAAATACAAAGAAGAAATTGCAAAATCTGCCAATCCGAATATTCGACAATTTTTAGTTCCCGATGAATATTATTTTGCGAAAGAAAGAAACGATTTTTCAGCTGGTTCTTGGGTTGAAGCAAATCCTATAAATGTTTTGCAGTTTACAGGAGTTGGATATTTCTTCGCTTTAGAAATATACGAGAAGTATAAAATTCCAATTGGATTAATCAACAGTGCTTTGGGCGGTTCTCCTGCAGAATCATGGATTAGCGAAGAAAGCATTAAAAAATTCCCCGAATATGAGCAGGAATATCTAAAATTCAAAGACGGAAAACTCGAAAAACAAATCGATGAAAATGATAGAAAAGTTAGTTCAAATTGGTATAAATTACTCAATGAAACCGATCTTGGACTGAAAGATAAATGGAGAAATTCGATCGAAACTTCAGATTGGAAGGAAATGAATATTCCAGGTTATTGGGCCGATGGTGAACTCGGGAAAATAAATGGTTCGGTTTGGTTTAAAAAGGATTTTGTTCTGGAAAAAGTAAACGAAAATCAAGCAAAATTAATTTTAGGACGAATTATTGATGCTGACTCCGTTTTTGTAAATGGACATTTCGTTGGAACAACTTCGTACCAATATCCGCCAAGAATTTATTCTTTTAATGCTAATGTTTTAAAAGAAGGAAAAAATGAAATCACGGTTCGCGTTATCAACAATTCAGGTATAGGAGGTTTTGTAATCGATAAACCTTACGAGTTAATTGTAGGCGATAAAACTATTGATTTAAAAGGAACTTGGAAATACAAATTAGGCTCAAAAACGGAACCGTTACCAGGGCAAACTTTTGTGCGTTGGAAACCTGTCGGACTTTACAATGCCATGATTGCACCACTAAAAGATTATCCAATAAAAGGGGTTTTATGGTATCAGGGCGAAGCCAATACTAGAAAACCATTTGAATATGGACCTTTAATGGAAGCTTTAATTTCTAATTGGCGTGCGCAATGGAAACAGGAAAAATTGCCATTTTTATTGGTGCAGCTGCCTAATTTTATGGAACCCAAAACAGAACCAACAGAAAGCAATTGGGCGGCTTTAAGACAGCAGCAATTAAATACGTTGAAAGTTCCAAATATAGGCTTAGCGATCACAATAGATTTAGGCGAATGGAATGATATTCACCCATTAAACAAATATGATGTTGGAAAAAGATTATCGCTACAAGCAAGAAAATTGATTTACGGAGAGAAAAATTTAACGGCTTCTGGTCCGATTTTTCAATCGATGAAACAAAATAGCAATAAACTGATTTTAAGCTTTTCAGATATTGGATCAGGATTGCAAGGCAAAAACGGAAATGAGTTAAAAGAATTTGCCATTGCAGGAACCGATGGAAAATTTGTTTGGGCAAAAGCAAATATCGAAGGCGATAAAATTGTAGTTTGGAATGATGCCGTTTTAAATCCTGTAAAAGTGCGTTATGCTTGGGCAGATAATCCTTCTGAAGCTAATTTATACAATAAAGAAAATTTGCCTGCTTCGCCTTTTGAAGCAGAGTTGAAATAAATTTTTAATAATGACAACTTTGACAAAGTTTGCTACAAACAATTTTTAGACAAAATTCCGGAGGAATGAAATATTTATAGATCATTTGATACATGGTTAGCAAAAGCTCCAGAGGAGCGACATAATTCTAAAATTAATATTTCACCCCGCTGAGGCTCTTTTGAAATGGGAATAATTGTTTCTATAAATATGCCGTCCCGCTGGGACTTGTTTTAAAAATCCGATATTTAAAAACTATTTCAAATTTTCTACGAGCATTTTCAAAAACGCCTTAACGGCCTTTTTCTCATACACTTCCTTCAAAGAAATCAGCATTGCAGTTCGGGTCATATTTTCTCCTTTTATTGGTATGGCGTACAAATCTTTTTCGTCTTCAATTGTAGTTTTCGTTAAGATCGTGTGCCATTTTCCCGTTTTAATTAATTCAAGCAAAGTTGGAATATCATTTATTTCGATCGTAACATTCGGATGTAAATTGTTTTTTTCAAAGGCCTTGCTGATAAATTGAGTGGTGCTAAAACCACCAGCAGGCATGGCAAGAGGCAACGTACTAATTTCTTCTAGAGAAATGGTCTTTTTATTTTTTAAAGAAGTTTCAGAAGACGTAACCAAAGCCATTGGGGAAGTAAACAATTCTAAATATTTAAAATGCGCTTCAGAAGCAATTTCCTCAAAAGTTAGAATAACATCAAGTTGAAAATGATTTAGTTTTTGAATGAGTTCCTGCGAAGTTCCAAAGATAATTTCGAATTGAATTTTAGGATATTCGGAACTAAACAAAATCAAAGCTTTTGTAACGACATGTCGTAAAGCGTAGGTAACGCCAATGGCAATTTTTCCAGTTTCGAGTTTATTTAAATCTTTTAATAATTGAAGTCCGTCAGAAGCTTTGTTGACCGATTGCTGCGCGTAAACCGAAAACAATTCTCCAGCTTCGGTCAATGTAATTCGTTTTCCAATTCGGTTAAAAAGCGGAACCTGAAGTTCGTCTTCCAATTGTTTAATTTGTTGCGATAAAGTACTCTGACTGATATAAAGCGCCGAAGCCGCTTCGGTAAAATTCAGTAATTCTTTTGCTTTCAGAAAATATTTAAGCTGACGAAGTTCCATTTCTAAATCGGTTTTATCGATTGATTATATCGAAAAATAAGGTTTTACAAATATAGAAATTCTTAAGAACTTTGCTTTGTTATACAACTACAAACAAAAACAACATGAAAATTATAGCATTACAAGAAGGAAATTATATTGTCAATTCTCAAAAAGAATTTCAGCTTTTAACAGAGCATACAATCGATTCTGGTTTAAAAATGGCGATTCAGCCTTTTGTTGTTATTACAGATCATGATGTTATTTTAATAGATTTCGGTTTAGGATTTGTCAATAATGGCGTTCCATTTATTTACGAAATGCTGAGAAAAAATAATATTGAACCTCAACAGATTACTAAAATTCTGGTTTCGCATCTACATAAAGATCATATAGAAGGAATCGGTTATTTTGAAGATAATCAGTTTGTTCAAAATTTTCCAGATGCGAGGATTTACATTCAAGAACGAGAAATAGATTTTGCTTTAGAACAATTGCAAAATCCGTCGTACGTTCCTGAACTATTAAATGAGCTGAAAGAATTGCCAAATGTTGAATTATTAAATGAAGACAGCGGACAAATTTCAGACGAAATTTCCTTTGAAGTTACAGCAGGACATACCAAATTTCAACAGGTATTTTGGATTAAAGCCGATAACGAAATTGTTTTTTATGGAGCCGATGATCTTCCTCAAAAAAGATATTTAAAATTTCCTGTTGCCTACAAAACCGACTTCGACGGAAAACGTGCTATGGAATCAAGAAAAAAATGGGAACAGCAGGCAAAAGATGAAAACTGGAAAGTGCTTTTGTACCATGATATGAAGACACCTGTTTTAGATTTTACTGAAGAAAGAAGTGAGATGAAAGATGCTGTGTAAACAAGAAACAAGAAACAAGAAACAAGAAACAAGAAACAAGAAACAAGAAACAAGAATATAGAATATAGAATATAGAGGTTAGAAGCAAGAATAGAGATTATAGATGAAAAACATAGAAACAATTCCGGCTTTAATTATTTACGGATCATTGGCTCCGGGAGAATCCAATCATTCGGTTATGGATCCGATAAAGGGAGAATGGAAAAAAGCAATTATAAAAGGAAAACTTGAAGAAGGTGGTTGGGGCTCTTCTTTAGGGTATAATGGTTTTATTCCCGTTAATAATGAAGAAGCCGAAACAATAAAGGCGCATGTTTTATTTTCGGAAGATTTGACTTCGCATTGGGATTATCTGGATGAATTTGAAGGTGATGGCTATACGCGAATTCAAACCGAATATGAGCTGGAAAATGGAGAAAAAGGAAGTGGATACATTTATGCTTTAAAACAATAAAAGGAAAATTCAGATTAAATTATTTAGTTTGAATTTTTTTTTAGCAGAAAACAAAAGAAACAATACACTCTTTACTTTTTCTTCCAAAGAAGTTCGTAAAATCGAGAACGCTTTGGTAATCTGCGCTTCAACGGTTTTGATAGAAACATCCAAATGTTCTGCTATTTCAATATTGGTTAAACCTTCTTTTTTACTTAAAATAAAAACCTCTTTGCATTTTGGGGGTAAATTCTGAATCTCTTTGTTTACCGCATTCAAAACCCTCTGAAAAGATTCAGAATCTTCTTCTTGAACAATTCCGTTTAAGGCATCATAATACGATTTTTCTAGAGAAAATAAAGACTGGTTTTTTCGGTACAAATCGATAAATTCATTGTAAACCAGTTTGTAAAGAAAGCTTTTTAGAGAATGATCTACTTTTAGTCTCGTACGTTGTTCCCAAACTTTAATAAAAACATTTTGCACGATATCTTCGGCACTATAAACATTCTTTACCAAGCTGTTGGCATACACACAAAGTTTATGATGATAGGTGTCGATAAGGTACGTGTATGCACTTTCATCTCCATTCTGTAGAGACTCAATTAGAATGGTATTATCGCTGTAATCATCAATCTTCATAAAAACAAATATATAAATTAATAGGTTTTGAGGTTAAAAAGTAAACTGAATTTGCTCAAATCGACCTTTTTTTCGGCTTTCTATTTGAAAATTATTACAAATAAAAAAGGAGGAAAAATGCAAATATAAATCTTTTAGTTTATAATATCTACCAAATTAGTCGGGTTTTATTGAGAGAAAACACTTGCGAAAAATAAAAAAATCAGTAAAATGAAAAAAACTTTATCAAATTGTTAGGGTTTTGTTTTTTGGCTTCGTAATAATGTTAAAAACGACTAAAATGACAGTAAAAAAGTCAGAGAGACTAATTGTTAAATTTATCACAAATCAGGCTTCTCAAGAAGAGATTGAGCAGCTTACGGAGTGGTTAAGAGAAGAAGAGAATCAAATTGTATTTAAGGATTTTGTGCAAACCAATTATGCAATTGATACTGCTTTGAACACTTTTGATTCGACCGAAGTTAGTAAACAGCTTTCGGAACGAATCAATAAGGAAAATAATGTTTTTTATAAACGAAGATTTTCATCTTATTATAAATATGCTGCGATTTTAATTGTGGCTTTGGGAGGTTTTTATTTCTATAAAAATTCTAGTGCAGAACAAGTTAAACAAAATGTTATTGTGCCGAGAGTCGACGAGATTGTTTTACAATTGGGTAACGGTTCATCTGAAACTATTGATATTTCTGGAGAAAAAAATGTTACGGACAAAGACGGAAATATTATTGGAAAACAAGAGAAAAACAGATTGGTTTATAATAAAGCTTTTGCTGAAGGAGAATTGGTTTACAATACATTGAAAATTCCGTACGGCAAAAAATTTGAGGTGCAGCTATCAGACGGAACTTTAGTGCATTTGAATTCTGGAACGTCATTTAAATATCCAGTTCAGTTTGTCAAAAAACAAAATAGAGAAGTGTATTTAACAGGTGAAGCTTATTTTGAAGTTACCAAAGATAAAAGCCATCCGTTTACGGTAAATGCGCAGCAAGTTAATGTTGAGGTTTTAGGAACTAAGTTCAATGTCGATTCGTATAGTACTAATAGCAGTACAGATGTTGTATTGGTCGAAGGTAAAGTTTCGCTTTATAAAGATCAGAAAACAACCCAAAATCAAGTTTATTTAACACCAGGTTTTAAAGGTTCGGCTCAACAAGGACAAAGCGAAATTAAAATCGAACAGGTCAATACCGATTATTATACCGATTGGGTAAAAGGAAGTCTGGTTTTTAAAAATGCTTCTTTTGATGATATTATTAAAAAGTTAGAACGCCAATACAATGTAACTTTCATTAACAGAAATAAAACACTCGGAAAAGAAATTTTCAACGCCCGTTTTGATAATGAACCCATTGAAGTGGTCTTGAAATATTTCAGCGATAGTTATGCAATTGATTACAATATTGACAGAGATAGAATAACGATTAAGTAAATACGAAGAATTAAGAATTAAGAATTAAGAATTAAGAATTAAGAATATAGAGATAAGAAACAAGATTGAGAAATCTAAAATCAACAATCAGAAATCTAAAATCTAAAATCAACAAGCCTATGTAACAGAAATCCAAAAAGAAAAGGATCGTTATAAAAAAACCGGAAAATGCGCCAACATTTCCCGGTAGAGTATATGCGGTCAGTTAATTAACCAACCAACATTAAAAAAAACATTTAAAAGTATGAAAAAACTCTTGAACAGAATCAGGTTTGATAAGCCTTTTTTGAAATTTGATTTGAAAATGAAATTGACCACATTATTTCTGCTAACTGCCTTAACAGTAATGCACGCCGGAACCACTTATTCTCAAAAAAACAAGATTTCTTTTAATGCCAGCAATATGACTGTTGCAAAAGTGATTGAAAGACTTGAATACACTACAGATTACAGATTTGTTTATAATGTAAGATCTGTAGATTTGAACAGAGTAATAGATGTAAATGCATATGAAGCTTCAATAGAAGTTATTTTAAATAAAATCTTTAATAATACGAGTACCGATTTTAAAGTGTCGGGAAACCACATTATTCTGACGCCTAGAAAAGTCTCTGCAGAAAAACCGGAAGAGAAAAAACCTGTAGCAGATTTTATCGTAAAAGGTAGGGTTACAGACGAAAAAGGAATGCCTTTGGTAGGAGCAGCAGTTGCTGATAATGGTTCTGGAAGAGGTGTAAATACCGATTTTAATGGAGAATATCAGATTATTGCGGTAAGCAGCGAAACTACTTTGGCTTATTCTTATTTAGGGTATGTAAGACAAGAAATAAAAGTAGAGGGAAGAAGTGTGATCAATGTTGTTTTAAAAGAAGATGTTCTTGAACTTGAAGGGCTGGTTTTAAAGACTGGTTATCAGGATATATCGGCAGAAAAAGCAACGGGATCTTTCTCAAGTTTAAAAGCAAAGGATTTTCAAGAACAGCGTTTAAACAGTTTAGATAAAATTTTAGAAGGGCGTATTGTTGGATATCAAGATGGAAAAATTCGTGGAACTACTTCTATGAATACTAACGCTATGGCTCCTTTATATGTTATTGATGGTTTTCCTGTTGAGAATACTAGATTAACGCCATACAATACTATAGAAGAGAATCTTCCAAATTTAAACTTAGAAGATATTGAAACAATTACGGTTTTAAAAGATGCTGCAGCTTCTTCTATTTATGGTGCTCGTGCTGCAAATGGAGTTGTCGTTATTACAACGAAAAAAGCAAAAGAAGGAAAAACAAATATTTCGTTTTCTAGTAATTTAACTGTTACGCCTTACCGAAATTATACGGGCAATCTTACTAGTTCTGCTGATATTATTGGTTTAGAAAGAGGATGGGCAGAAGGAAATCCTAACTTGAAAACCGCTAATTCAGCTACTTATGCACAATCATTATTGAATAATGCAGTATTTACGAGTTTAGGAATGCAGACTATCTTAAATGGGTATGCAGGAAATATTTCTCAAACAGATATGAATAATCGTTTGAATCAGCTGGGTTCTCAAGGTTATAAATACTACGATGATGTAGCAAAATATGCCAAACGCGATCAATATTTTATGCAGCACAACCTTAGTTTGGGTAAAGCTAGCCAAAACAATACTTTTAATGCATCTATAACTTATAAGGACAATCAGCTAGAAGATATGTATTCTGAAAACCAAACGGTTGGAATTAATTTGAAAAACTCAACACAAATTAACAGCTGGCTATCTTTAGATTTAGGAACGTATCTAAATTACGGAATAGGAGATACACAGTATTATAAACCAATCAATTCAGTTTCTATTTCAGATAATCCGGGTTATAAATGGCAGCCATACAATCAATTGGTAAATAACGACGGAACTAATTTTGTTTCTACTGCTGCTTCTCGTTACAATAATTTCACGCTTAATTCTATGCAGGCTTATGGTCTTTATAACATGGATATTACACCAATGGACGAGTTGGGAAGAAACTTAATCGAGAACAAAAATTTCTTAAACAGAACGTTTGCTAAGTTTAATGTAAAATTCAGCAAAGCATTTACTTACAATGCCATGTTCCAATATGAATTTGCTTCAGATCGTGCAAGCCAATTGTTTGATAGAGAGTCGTACTATGTGCGAAATAAAGTAAATAGTTTGGTAACAGTTGTGAATAATAAGGCGGTTTATAATTTGCCTTACGGAGATATTGTTAAAGAAACGAATCAGTTTTCTAATGCTTATAATTTCCGTCAGCAGTTAAATTTCAATCAGACTTTTGCAGAAAAGCATGATTTCTCTGCGATTGCAGGTATGGAAATCCGTCATTCTAAACAAGAATATAATGATAACACTCGCTATGGTTACGATTCGCAAGCTTTATCTTTTACCGCAATAAATCAAGCCGATTTATTAAAAGTATACGGATCTGTTTTTGGCGGTTATATGTCGATAAATGACTTTGCATTAGAAAAAGAATTGCAAAACCGTTACGTTTCTGTTTACTCAACAGGGGGTTATACGTACGATAAAAAGTATTCTCTTTCGGGTAGTATTCGTTGGGATCGTTCTAATCTTTGGGGAACAGACAGTAAATACCAAAACAAACCTATATGGTCTGTAGGTGCGGGTTGGAATATTAACAATGAATCATTTTTTGATGCTGCTTGGGTTGATGCTCTTAAACTACGTGGTTCTTATGGTATTGCAGGAAATATTGCCAAAGATGCGGCACCTTATTTAACGGCCTTTTACTATGCCAATTCAAATGTTGGAGGAACGTACGGAAGTGTAGGAAAACGACCAAATCCTGAATTATCTTGGGAAAAAACTACAACAACAAATATTGGTTTAGATTTCTCATTCTTTAAAAGCAGATTAACAGGAACTTTAGATTTTTATAATAAAAAAGGACAAGACTTATTAGCAAGTAGTCAGGGAATTCCAACAGAAGGATTTGGGTATTCAACCTACTATCTTAATAATGGAGAAATGACTAACAAAGGTATCGAAGTTACCTTAAGAGGAACAATGGTAAAAACGCCTTCTTTCTCTTGGGATGCAGCTATTTTGTATGCCTATAATAAAAACACTGTAGATTATGTAAATGTAAAAGCTCCTGTTTACTATTTACAATTAGATTATCCGCAGGCTTATCCTAGAATCGGAACAAGTTTTAACAGCATTTATGGTTACCAATGGGCTGGTCTAAGCAATACCGGACTGCCTCAGGTTTATGATGCATCAGGTACAGCGGTAAAATACAATCCAGGTCAGTTAGACGCAATTAAAGATTATGGTTCAACAGTTCCTTTGCACAGTGGTTCTTTCCATACCTCAGCAAATTATAAAAACTTCTCACTTTCGGCTCTTTTCATTTATGAGTTAGGACATAAAGTGAAAAACACATTCCTGCCAATGTTGGCTAACAATTACAATGGCGGACTTGGAGGTTATGTAACCGATATTACAGTGGTAAACAACAATATTGCAAATCGTTGGATGCAACCAGGAGATGAGGCTTTTACCAATGTTCCGAGAGCGGTTTACGAATATGAAGCAGATTTTAATTCAGAATCTCGTACGATTTATTCTTATGCAGATATTAATATTTTGGATGCATCAAATTTAAGATTAAGCAACATTTCGTTAGCGTATCAAATGCCAAAAGACCTTATTAAAAGAGTAAAACTAGACGGAGTACGATTCAATTTGAATGCAGAAAACGTATACACTTTTGCCAAAAGCAGAGATGCCAAATACATGTTAGGCGGTTTTATATCTCCAAGCTTTGTTATGGGTGTAAATGTTAATTTCTAATTTATAAAGACTAGATGATGAAAAATATATATAAAAAAGTAGCGTGCTTATTGGCTTTAGGATTGACTTTGGCATCTTGCGATGATTACTTGAGCGATGTGCCAAAAGGAGCAAAATCGCCAGAAACATTAGCAGATTATGAAGCTTTTTTGCGTGACGAATACAATACAAGAATAGATATCCTAGGAGCTACACATTTGCTAAATGATCAATTTGTAACAGCAGCTACACTTACAAGTAATAGGTTGTATAATGCCAATTATATGTGGGACGAAAATGCAGATCGTATTGCATTGAAGGTCTCAGACGAATCTACCTATTACACAACTTATAGCGGAATTTCGGCTTTTAATTTAATTATTGAAAATGCACTTTCGGCCACTAAAGCGACTGAGCAAGAACAGAGAACAGTTTGGGCACAAGCAAAAATAATGCGTGCGATGAACTTTTTTTATGTAACTAATTTTTATGCAGATACTTATGTAGCTTCTACGGCGGCAACAAAATTATCAGTTCCTTTAATTACGAGTGCCAATATTAATGCGCCAAGTAAACAAGTAACCATTCAGGAAATGTATGATTTTATTCTAAATGATATTAAAGAAGCATTACCTTATTTGCCTAAGGTTTCTCAAACCGCTTTGCATCCTAATTTAGGGGCAGGTTATGCTTTTTATTCAAGAGTTTATCTGCAGATGAATAATTATACAGAGGCTTTAAAATATGCTGATTTGGCATTAGCAGAAAATAATAAACTCTTTGACTGGGTAGCTTTTTATGAAGCAAATAAAGCCATTATAGATGTACCAAATTCTTATACAACAGCAGTTTCGCCAATGGGCTATAACAATGTTGAAAACTATATTTTTAGACATGGTTCAAGCCGTTCATTAGGGAGAGAGCCAAGTATACCAGTAGAAAGAGCTGCGCGTTTTGAAACTGGAGATGTACGTTTAAAATCTCGTTGGAAAGTAAGAACCGTTGGGGCTGATACTTATTACTATTCGATATTATCAGGAATGTACAATTTTGGAGGAATTACAAGTGTTGAGGTTTATTTAATAAAAGCGGAGTGTTTAGCGCGCGATAATAAAATTACTGAAGCATTGACTATTTTAAATACGGTTCGTAAAACGCGTATTCTTCCAGCATCTTATCAGGATATTTCAACTACAGATAAAGCAACTGCTTTGAACGCTATTTACAAAACAAAAAGTAATGAATTGCTGCAAACGCTTACTCCTTATGCAGATGCACGCCGTTTAAATGCCGAAGGTCTTTATAAAGTTAGTTTTAGCAAAGTTGCAAATGGAATTACGTACACATTATCGTCTGATTCTCATTTATGGACAGCGCCTTTCCCACAAGGAGCAACGCAAAATCCAGGAAACGGAACGATTACACAAAATGTAGACAAATAATAATCTAAGAGCTTCCCGATTAGATTTCCCCGAAAGGGAAGCTTTTCTAAAAATATCAATCAAAAATGAAAGCAATTCAAAATAAAATAGTAGCATTCTGTCTGTGCCTGTTTATGTTTTCCATCAACATTCAGGCACAAAAGAAAAAAGCAACCTCAACACCAGTTTCTTCTTATACAATTGAAGGAACAATAACAGGTTTAGCAGACGGAACTGAGGTAAAATTGATTCCCGGCGCTACACATTCTTCTGAACTTCCAGTTGCTGAAACAACTTTAAAAGACGGAAAATTTACTTTCGCAGGAAAATTAAATGAACCTCGTTTTTTCTATGTTGTCTTTGGTAAAAGCAAAGGAAATATTTCTGTAATGGTCGAAAATTCAAAAATAAAAATTACAGCAGCTGGTTCGGTTTCGGATAAAGAAGGAGAGAGAATTTCTTTTAAAGATGTAGTAGTTACAGGTTCAAAATCAAATGATTATTATAAAAAAGAAACTGCGTTTAGAGAGGAACTTGAAAAAGACTATGCAGCTTATCATACCAAAGATTCAGACGAATTAAGTAAATTAATCGGTGCCGCAAGACGTGATAAAAACGCAAAAGCCGCAGACTCACTTCAAAATCTTCCAGTTTGGAAAAAATTTGAGGCTGATGAAAAAGCATTTTTTACGAAAGTAGAAAAAACAACATTAGAGGTTATCTCAAAACATAAAAACACTTGGTGGGGACCATTTTTCATGATGACCAACTTTAGTTATTTCACACCAGAACAAAAACCTTTGTACGATCAGTTTTCTGAAGCAGCAAAGAAAAGCTACTATGGACAGGTTTTAGATAAAGATTTGAATCCGAAATCTTTAATCGGAACAAGTATTGCAAATTTCAGTTTAAAAGATAAAGATGGAAAACCATATAGCGCAAAAGACATTGTAGCCGGCAAAAAATACATTTTAGTAGATTTTTGGGCTTCATGGTGTGGACCGTGCAGAAAAGAAATTCCGAACTTAAAAACAGCTTACGCTGAATATGGACCTAAAGGATTTGAAATTTTAAGTGTTTCAATTGATAAAGATGAAAAAGCTTGGCAGAAAGCACTTGGACAAGAAAACATGCAATGGCACAATCTTCTAGACGATGATAAAGTAAGTAAAGCATTTAATGTAAAAGCAATTCCGGCAACTTATTTAGTAGATAGTAAAGGTGTAATTATCGGTGACAATTTAAGAGGTGCAGAATTGGAAGCGAAATTAAAAGAGCTTTTGAAATCTTAAATTTTTAGTAGCAGTATTCAGTCTCAGTCACAGTGAAAAAGGTAAACTGCAACTGAAAACTAAAAAACATCGCAATCTAACAAACAAAAAATATAACATGAAAAGTACAGTATTAAAATCTAGCCTATTTGCGTTAGCAATTGCAACTGCATTTACTTCTTGCGAAAAGAAAGAAGAATATAAAATCAACGGAAAAATTGCAGGATTAGATAAAGGAATGGTTTATCTAGAATATGCAGATGAAAAAGGAGATAAAAAAATAATCGATTCTGCTGAGGTAAAAGAAGGTGCATTCACTTTTACTGGAAAAACAGTAGAACCATTATTTCATACCATTAAAATTAAAGGGCAAGAGTACGGAGCGTATTTTCTTTTAGATAATGAAGATATTACGATTGAAGCAAAAAAAGATTCGGTTTTTAAGGCTAAAGTAACTGGAGCTACACAAAACGGATTCTACAAATCGTACTACGATAACGAATTCAAAAAAATACAAGCAATTGCAGGTCCTATTTACAAATTATCTGATTCGCTAACACAGGGAGGAAAAGTAAAATTAACTCCAGAACAGCAAACCATGATGGATAAAAAATGGAAAGATCTTGGCGCTTTCGCGGATGATTTGACAGATAAATTCATTAGAAAAAACAAAGACAATTTAGGAGGAGCATTAGTAATTGAAGACCGAATTGTGTCTTATGGAACTCCAGAAAAAGTAAAAGAATATTATGCCGTTTTATCTCCAGAAGTTCAGAAATCATTCTACGGAAAAAAATTAAAAGCTTCAATTGATCTTAACGAAAAAACAGCTATTGGTGTTGCGGCACCAGAATTTTCTCAAACCGATATCAACGGCAAAGTGGTAAAATTATCAGATTACAAAGGAAAATATGTTTTAGTAGATTTCTGGGCAAGCTGGTGCGGTCCATGCCGAAAAGAAAATCCAAATGTAGTTGTGGCTTACAAAACATATCATGATAAAGGATTTGATGTTTTGGGAGTTTCATTGGACGATAAAAAGAAACTTTGGGAAAAAGCAATTGAGAAAGACGGTCTAACTTGGACGCATGTTTCTGATTTAAAAGGATGGCAAAATGAAGCGGCTGTTCTATACGGTGTAAAAATGGTTCCAACCAACTACTTAATTGGACCTGACGGAAAAATCGTTGCTAAAAATCTTAGAGAAGCAGAACTTCAATCTAAATTGAAAGAAATTTTTAGTAAATCGTAAATCTTTAGTGATCAGTGTTCAGTTTTTTAGTGTTCAGTCGCGATAACTCAACTTTGTCAAAGTTTTAAACTTTGACAAAGTTTCAGACTGCGACTGAAAACTGAACACTAAAAAACTGGACACTGAACACTGAACACTGCTTAAATAATATCAACAAAAAAATGAAAAAATACATCTTTCTGGGCTATTGCTCATTAGCTTTCTGTGCTCTTATGTCAGCGCAGGGAAAATCGGTTAACTTCAAGAAAATAAAAGAATTAGGTGGAATCGAAGAATATTTATACCAGCCAAACGGAATGAATGTTTTGCTTTTGCAGGACAATGCTTCTCCAGTTGCAACGGTACAAATTGTATATCGCGTAGGTTCTAAGCATGAAGTTTTAGGAAACACAGGATCGACTCACCTTTTAGAACATTTAATGTTTAAAGGAACTCCAACTTTCAATAAGAAAAACGGAAACACAATTACTGATGTTCTGCAAAATACAGGAGCACAGTTAAATGCTACAACTTGGTATGATCGTACGAATTATTTTGAAACGCTGCCAAGTGACAAAATCGAATTGGCGCTTCAAATCGAAGCCGACAGAATGCGTAATTCTTTATTGTTGAAAGAAGATAAAGAAGCAGAAATGACCGTTGTACGCAACGAATTTGAGCGTGGAGAAAACAATCCGAATAGGTTATTAGATAAAGAAATTTGGGCCGCAGCTTATATTGCGCATCCGTATCATCATTCGACAATTGGATGGAAATCGGATATTGAAAACGCTCCAATTGAAGTATTGAGAAATTTCTATAATACGTATTATTGGCCAGATAATGCAACTTTAACTATTATAGGAGATTTCAAAAAAGAGAATGTTTTTGAATTGATCGAAAAGTATTTCGGTAAAATTACAAAAGCACCAAACGCAATGCCGCAGCCATATACACAAGAACCTCAGCAATATGGGGCACGCAAAATTACAGTTAAAAAACCTGGAGAATTAGGCGTTGTGAACAAAGCGTATAAAATTCTGGGAGCTTTACACGAAGATCTTCCAGCCCTCAATATTTTAGCTCAGATTATTGGCGTTGGGCCGACTGCTATTTTAAACAAAACATTTGTTGATACTCGTTTAGGAATTTATTCTTACGCAAGTGCAACAAACTTTAAAGAAGTCGGACTTTTTACAATTGGCGTTGGTTTTCCGACAACTTCAAAACACGAAGATATCGATGCTAAAATCGGTGAAGTTGTGGCTAAAATTCAGAAGGAAGGCGTAACTCAGGACGAAGTAAATAGAGTTGTAGCAAAAATCAGCGCACAAACTATTTTAGCACGCGATGGTTCTGGAGTAATTTCATCAGCATTAAACGAAGCAATCGCTTCTGGCGACTGGACAGATTATATTACAGGAGTTGATAGGTTGAAAAAAGTAACTCCAGCAGATGTTTTGCGTGTGGCTCAAAAATATTTAGTTGATGACCAAAGTACAACAGGATATTTTATTCCGAAACAAGCTGGTAATCAAAATAATGATACGGCAAAAGCCAGTAATTATATGGCAGAAAATGGTCCGTTTTATTACAGACATTCAGAAGAAGGACATATTCACGAAGAACCTTCATCTGTATCAACCTCAACAAAAAACACAACAGAAGAATTAGTTTCTGCAGAAACTTTAATCGAAAAATCAGCTTCAGCTTTTAAAAGAGAAAAAGTATCTGGAATTGATGTGGTTTCGGTAAAAACATCAGCAAAAGATTTCGTTACGGTTGCGGCTAGCATTTCTTTAGGGAATTATGCCAGTGAAACTAAAAATGATGTAATTCCAGCATTAACAGCATCAATGTTATCAAAAGGAACAACGTTGAATGACAAGTTTAAATTTTCTGAAAAACTTCAAAAACTAGGAGTTTCATTAAATGTAAATGCTTCAAGTTTCAAAATTAATATCGGATTTAAATGTTTGAAAAAAGACTTAGATCAGGTAATTGCTTTATTGGCAGAAGAATTAAGAAATCCGTTGTTTGATGCTAAAGAATTCGAAAATTTAAAACAGCAATTTATTGGAAATACGCAGCAGGATTTGAATGATCCAGGCGAAAGAGGAAGCATTGCTTTATCTCAGGCGATTTATCCAAAAGGAAATCCAAATTACAGTTTGACAGTAGAAGAGAATATTGCAAATATCAAAAATGCAACTTTGGATGAAGTGAAAGCTTTTCACAAAAAATATTTTGGAACGGCGTCTATGCGTTTGGTAATTGTGGGTGATACCGATGGAGCAAACTTAAATGCATCATTAAAAAAATCATTTAAAAATTGGAATGGAGGAGTGACTGAAAAATTAAAATTTGAAGAAGCTGCAAAAACTCCATCCAAAACAGAAGTGGTTACAATTCCTGAAAAACCAAGTGCAGAATTATTCGTCGGACAGTTTACAGGTTTAAAAAGAGCCGATGCGGATTATATTCCGTTTTTTATTGGAAACTATACTTTAGGGGCTGGTTTTGCTGGGCGTTTAATGCAGACTGTTCGTGATAATGATGGTTTAACCTATAATATTTCTTCTGGTTTAGGCGGAAATATCGAAACAGGAGGTTACTGGTTTGTAAACGCTTCTTTCAATCCAAATTTATTCCAAAAAGGTTTGGATGCGACAATGGTTCAGGTTGATAAATGGGTAAAAAACGGAATCACAGCAGAAGAATTGGAAAACAAGAAAACCAACTTAATCGGAAGTTTTAAAGTAGGAATGTCAACCACAAACGGAATGGCGAGAACTATTTTAAGTTTTATCGAAAGAGGTTTAGATCCAAATTACATCGATCAGTATCCAAAAGATATTGATAAAGCAACTTTACAACAAGTAAACGATGCGATTAAAAAATATGTTCAGTTAGACAAAATGATTATCATTAAATCGGGCTCTCTGGATAAAGATGGGAATCCGGTGAAGTAGTTTTTTTAGTATTCAGTCTCAGTATTCAGTCTGAGTTTACGGTGTAGATAGTTCAACTTTGTCAAAGTTTTAAACTTTGACAAAGTTATACTGCGACAAAATCTAAAATCTAAAACCTGCAATCTAAAATTTTAATAGTTCGTCTTTCATTATTTCATTTTAGAATCTGAATTAGTAAGCCATTTTCTGTGAAAGACCAAAAGAGCTGTTTGCCAACAGCTCTTTTTTTTCAAAAATCTAATCAAAAAAACAATGAGAAATACCACAATTACATTCCTGTTATTGCTCTCAGTTTCCATGTTCGGACAAATGTACAATCCGGTAAAATGGACGACAACTGTAGAAAAAATTTCAGATAAAGAATTTCTTTTAAAAGCACAGGCGAAAATACAATCAGGCTGGCATTTATATGGACAATATATTGAAGAAGGCGGACCTTCGCCAACGGCTTTTACCTTTAAAAATCAGCCGAAAAAATTCGAATTAATCGGAAAAACAACTGAGGATAAAGGACATGAAACAGTCGATAAAATCTTCGATATGAAAATTAAATATTTTGAAGATAAAGCGCTTTTTACTCAAAAAATCAAATTCATTTCAGATGATGTTTCGAATATTTCTGCCGAAGTCGATTTTATGGTTTGTGACGACAGCAACTGTTTGCCGCCGTCTACAGAAGAATTAACTTTTAAAATTCCGAGTGAAAAGAAATTGGCTTCAGTCGAAGAAAATCCAATAGTAAAAAAAGATTCTGTAATTGAAGAAGAAAAATCGGTTTCTCAGACTGAAGAAAAAAAATCAAAACAAGAAATTACTGGTTCACCAAAGAAAACGGAATCGAGAGGATTGCTGACTATTTTTATTTTAGCTTTTTTATCTGGATTTGCAGCTTTATTGACGCCTTGTGTTTTTCCAATGATTCCGATGACAGTGAGTTATTTTACGAAACAAAGTAAAACTAAAGCGGCTGGAATTAGGAATGCCATGATTTACGGAATTTCAATCGTAATTATTTATGTTTTGTTGGGATCAATTGTAACCGCAGTTTTTGGTGCCGATTCGCTAAATGCACTTTCAACAAACGTTTGGTTTAATTTGATTTTTTTTATTTTATTGGTCGTTTTTGCCTGTTCATTTTTGGGTGCTTTCGAAATTGTATTACCAAGCTCATTAGCCAACAAAGTAGATTCGCAAGCCGACAGAGGAGGACTGATTGGGATTTTCTTTATGGCTTTGGCTTTAGCCATTGTTTCATTTTCGTGTACGGGACCAATCGTAGGCACTTTATTGGTTGAAGCGGCTTCAAAAGGCGGAATCGCCCCAATTGTGGGAATGTTAGGATTTTCGATTGCAATCGCATTACCGTTTTCATTATTTGCAGCTTTTCCAGGCTGGTTAAATGCATTGCCAAAATCGGGTGGCTGGCTGAATACGGTAAAAGTAGTTTTAGGATTTATGGAATTGGCTTTGGCTTTTAAATTTTTATCAAATGCCGATTTGGTTCTGCAATTGCATTGGCTGGAAAGAGAAGTTTTCCTAGCGATTTGGATTGCCGTTTTCGGGATGTTGGCTTTTTATTTGTTTGGAAAAATTACGCTTCCCCATGATTCTCCTTTGAACCATATTTCTGTTGGACGATTAGGTTTCGGATTAATCGTTTTAAGTTTCACTATTTATCTCATTCCTGGACTTTGGGGAGCGCCGTTGAAATTAATTAGCGGATTCCCGCCTCCAATGCAATACAGCGAATCTCCAAACGGACTAGGAGTTTCGGGTAATTCAGAATTAAAAATTACAGGTTCGTTGCCAGAAGGAGCAGAGCATGGTCCACAAAATATCATCACTTTTCATGATTATGATAAAGGAATGGAATATGCTAAAAAAGTTGGAAAACCAGTTTTATTGGATTTCACAGGATATGCCTGCGTAAACTGCCGAAAAATGGAAGAACTGGTTTGGTCAGATCCTAAAGTTTTGGGCGTTTTGAATAATGATGTAGTTTTGATTTCGCTTTATGTAGACGATAAAAAAGAACTTCCAGAAAACGAACAATATGTTTCTGAAACAACAGGGAAAAAAATCAAAACAATTGGTAATAAATGGAGCGATTTACAAATTAAAACGTACAAAGCAAACGCACAGCCATTTTATGTAATTGTAGATCATAATAGTGTAAACTTGACAGAACCATCAGCTTATAATCCGAATATTGAGGAGTATTTTAATTGGCTTCAAAGCGGGATTAAGAATTTTAAAAAGTAAATAAAAAAACCTCCAAATTCAATTGATTTTGGAGGTTTTCGTTTTTTAAATGACTGTCAAATCATAGAGTTCTTCATAAAATGTTTTTCCCATTCCTCAACTTCTGCAATTGAGAGTCCAAATCCTATTAATTTATGTATCTGGAGTGCTTTTTCATATAAGATTCGTATACATAAAATAGGTTGCTTTTAACAACTATCTTTGTGTGTTTAGATGCAATAAAAAACTTGAACATAGCGAAGGTCTTTTTAGAAAAAAATGGTTTTTATGTTTTTATAAATTTAAGGATCTTCATCAGTAATAAATATTTTAATTTACCAATTTAATATTCATTTTATTTTAATACTCATATAAAAGTTGTTGCAAAATAAAATTACCATGTTTTTCGATTTAAGTTATTTTCAAATGTATCAATAATCGAGTGAAAGGTTTGTGCCTCTAATTCCGTAAGGCCTTGATGAAATGCGGTAAATTGGATTCTTTGATTGGAGTAACCAAATGCTCCTCCTCCATTATTTAAACAACCTATATAATAATTTAAAGGAGGGATTACTCCACTTTGAGTTCCAGAAACAACAGTGTCTAAATTTTTGTTTTTAAAATATTTAACTTCGCTATTTGTAGTTTTGCTTACAGTGTGAATTCCTTTAGCATTGTTTATAGCTGTTTTTGAAATTCCAATAGTTCCAAGTACAAATACATTATTATTTTTTGCAGCCCCGTGATTTAAGTGAATTTGATAAGCTTCCCATGGCGTACTCTTTTTTTGAGCTCCAAGATCATAAGAATTTGTAGTAACTGGAATGTTGTTTGTTCCGCAAACCATTGTTAAACCAGCATCAGAAAATGTATGTATCGAATTTACAATTATGTTTGTGTTTGCATATGCATTAGTTCCATTAGTTTGGTATCCATTGGAAGAATGATTTCCTGAGCCATTAAATACTAATCGAAACGCTGCATTTGTGTCTTCAGGATTTTTCAGGTTAAATTTGTGCTGAAAAGACGTATCGCCAATTAAAGGATAAACAGCATGCATTTTATTCCATAATCCTTTATTTTTTAGTGCGGTAACTAAATTATCTACGGTAATGCTTAAATCATGGTTTAGTGATACATCTATAAATTTTTGGGCATCTAAATCTAAATCTAAATTAGTTGTAAATGCATTTTTAATATTGCTAAAACTAGATTTGTTATAAAAATTGTCAACGGCAATTATGCTAATGTTATAATTAGTATTTTTTTCTAAACCAGATACAATATCGTTTGGACCTTTTATATCGTGTTGATAAATTCCATTAGCGTAAACTTCATAAAAGTCTATACCATTAAGGGAGTAAGGAGGAGTAAAATTAAGTCTAAACCCTGTGTTGTATGATGAAGTCACTGATAAATTAGTGACGCTCTCTGGTTTTGTAAAATCTGTAACATAACGAACAATACCTCCTCTTGAAAGAATCGTATTTATATCAGCGACAGGCCCTCCGGCATTGGCTGTTGCTAAAATAGGATTGCAGTATAATACAAATCCAGGTAAAATAGCTTCAAATGTTCTAGTTCTACCTCCAATACCTACAAAGATGTTACTAGAATCGTATTCACCGATATTTGTTGCTAATGGACAATAATAAGATCTAATTCCTGAATTACTATAAAAAGTAGCACCCTTTGCATAAGTCATATTTGGAACAATAACTCTTTTTAGTTGGTTTTCACCTGTCCATTCTTGTAAAGATCCCATAGATACCAGTTGTGTACTCTCAAAATAAGTACAACCATAAGTTCGCAGTGTCCAACTAAGATTAAATGTTCCTGTAATTGCGCATTCTACATTTGTGCCAGTAACTCTGAAAAGAGTGATTCTGTTTGCCGTGATACCAAGCTTTGATGCTAATAAAGCGGGCGTATTTAATGTACGACCAACTCCTCCAATAAATGTATTTAATTTTACTTTTTGTTTTCCGAAAACTGTGTTTTGTAATAAGCTTCCCATAACTATACACCTAATAATAAAATACTATTTGTAGCTCCTCTTTTTGTAAAAGTAAAAATTTGTTTTTCGGTTGTTATTGATGGTACTCCAAACAACCAAGTGTGTGGTGCAGTAATTGCCCAAGTTATGCTTACTCCTGATAATGTTATCCCGTTAAAAATAAAACTTTGAGGCAGCGCAGCTGGTACCGTAATGGTGCAGTTAGAGGTAAAGAGTACAGTTTTGCCATGCCAGTTAGAAGGAATGGTTTGGCTAGAATTTACTTCTAATTGGTTCGAAATATCCTGTTTGTTCGACAAATCGATATTTCCACTGCCAAGAATGGACTCTCCATTGATTGTTTTGAAATCTAGAGCTGAGGTTATATCACTAAACTCCAATTCGCCATTGGAGTTTGTAGTTAAAACTTTATCAGGTTCATTTTTTTCTAAGTCGGCGACTTTTATTCTATTGTGATTTGTGCTCATTTTTTGTGGTATTTTTATATATATATATATTATGATGTTTGTTTAAGAACTTCTTGAAAATAAAACTTTAAAAGATTTTTTTTACATGCCTCCATCAGTGTTATTAGGTACTGCAGTATTAGTTTTTAGGCTACAATTGTTGCTGAATTATATTGGTTTAAATTTCTGCGCAGGATATTTACTCCAGAAGAGATTAATCCATTAGTAAATAAAATACCATTTTTTATATTCCATGTAGGTTGATTGATAGACGGCCAATATGGTTCATCAAAAGTGATATATTGATTGTCATTTTGGATAATAATGTAATTATTACCTATAAAATCAGCTGTTATTTCATCATAAGTTGTTGTGGAGTTGAACTCTAAATATGAGATGAAATAACCTCCTAGAATAGTAAATGTAGAATTTGAGAATATTATTAATTTAGTTAATGCAGTTCCTTTAATTATATTTTTAGCAGTAATTGTTGCATTTATAAACATTAGTCCAGGAAAGTTGTTTCTGCCTGTAATAAATTGATCTGAATTTGGAAAACTTGCAATTCCTGTAATAATACAACTTCCGTTACAATTAAATCTATTTATGCTTATGTTTGAACTTATATTCGCATTCCCTTTAAAATTAATGCTAACATTATTGCCATACAAATAGCTAAAGTTTGTATTCGTGTAAGGTGCTACTGATGAAATACTTCCATGGTTAATATTTCCAGCTGTAAAAGCACTATTTAAAAGCAAGAATGAATCATCGTGAGTCAAATTGTCAAAATCTAAGGTCAATTTCATAAATGCGCCAACCAAATAGCTTTTACCACGAAAATTTAAATTTGTTGCTTTTATGTATATTTTTCGACTTCCTCCTGTTCCTGCAAAAATTCCATCTGCATGAGTTATTTTAACGTTTAAAGTATTGCAGATTATGCTAGAATCAGCAGAGTTTCCTGCACTACACTGATAGGTTTGAGAAAACTCAACTAAATTACATTCTAAACTTACAAATGCATTATTGAAACCAATTGCCGAGAGAGTAGGTGGTGTAAAATAGATGTTTCCCAATGGCATGTCAACATTAAAATATTGACTGTTTACGGTGTAAACATTTACAGATTTTACATTTATTGTGCATGCGACTTCACTTCTTAAATCAAACTTTTTTGTAGTTCCATTATTCATGGCTACATTAATATTAAATGATGTAGGAGAAAGAATCTGTATGTATGTAGAATTAGAATCTGACAAAAAGGAAGTTATTGCACTATCTAAAGTTAAATAAGGCTTATTTGGATTCTCGGGTTCAGCAGTAGAATCATTTCCTGTAGAAGAAACAAAATAAACGCCTTTTACCATAGGTGAATTTTTTGTGCCACCAGATACAACCCATGTATTAGATTCGATTTTTGTTAATACTCTTGATTCTCCATTTGTGATGGTTAATGGAATATTTGTTATAAAATTAATTCCTGTTCCTCCAATGGTAATTATTCCTGTTCCTCTATTTGTAATTTCTTTTTTAGTACCGATTGGTAATAGTAAAAATGAATCAGAAGGGACAATTAATGAAACAGCAGTTGAAGAAGAGAAAACAGTTTTTCTGTTAATATTTTCAACATTCAGAGTATAGGTTGCAGAAGAAACATTTTCGATATCTGTTAGCCATGTTTTAAAAATCTTTTTCGTCCAATCATAAATGGACTTAACACTAGGAAAAGAACTTGATGAATTTTTATTTGATTCAATTTCTTGAACTTTATTTGCAGTATCTTCTTTTTTAGAAACAGTGTTTTGTAAATCGTTTAAAAAATCTTTTAAAACTTTCCCCTGTCTAGCATCCAAAGCTTTACCTTCTTCTACATAATCTAGTCCATTGTAGCTGTCTACTTTAATATTATTAATATCACTAAACTCCAGTTCGCCACTGGAGTTTGTTGTTAAAATTTTATCAGGCTGATTTGTTTCTAAATCAGTGACTTTTATTCTATTGTGGTTTGTATCCATTTTGTTTTTTAAGTTGCTAATTTCACATATTTTATTCCTGTAACCTCTTGATTGTTTACACGAAATCGAATCAATAGTTCTTCATTAATACTTGCTGTATATGATTTAATCAGTATATTATTTACATAAAACTTCCAAATACCTGCTTTTCTCTCTATCGTAGCAATTTTACCATGTGGTGGACCATAAGCAATAGTATTGGTTGCATCTCCAGAATCTTCAGCAAAACTATTCCATACTCTGACATTTCCTCCTATGGCAGAGAACCATCTAAACATAAACCAGACCTTTCTTGTATCATCAGCTGTCGATATTAACTGAATTGTTCCACCTGCATTATACGCATCAAATAAATATCCTGGATTAAAAGGGGATTCTTTGCTGACAGCTATTATTCTAAAATCCTCGTTTGCAGGTATAATTTTCCAGTCAGCGCCTTGAGTAATTCCACTAGTTGAGACTTTTATGCTTCCACTTTCAGAAATATTAGGAGAGGATAAAAAGTTTGACCATGATGAAGTTGTAGGGTAGCTTACTTCTCCCAGATTGATTAACAACTTGTCAGTATATGTTTTTGATATTTGATTATTGTTAATGGTCACATCAAATATACCTTCATTTATACCAGTAGTTAAATTCACATGAATTTCATTATCACTTTTGAATTTAATATAATTTATAACTTGCCCTTCTATTGCAACAGTAGTTATTGGTGTAAAAAATGAGCCTTTTAATATTACGTTATTTGTTTCATTTGGTAAAAAATAATTTGGAATTAACTCTTCTAAATGTGGGGCATAAGCACTATTATATATCAAATCTTTCAAAACTTTTCCCTGTCTAGCATCCAAAGCTTTACCTTCTTCTACATAATCTAGTCCATTGTAGCTGTCTGCTCTAATATTATTAATATCACTAAACTCCAGTTCGCCACTGGAGTTTGTTGTTAAAATTTTATCAGGCTGATTTGTTTCTAAATCAGCGACTTTTATTCTATTATGGTTTGTGTTCATTTTGTGGTATTTTTTAAATTTTAAAAATCCGTATATGGTGTATATCCGGTAAAACTTGTTATCTCTCTATAATCAACAGTTATCTCTTCATTACTTTTGATCATTTTACAAGCTTTTAATATTAGCTTATCAGAATACTGTATTACAATTGTATTTGGATCAAAAGAATGATTGCAAAATCTACCTAAATCATCCGTTTCCCACCACTTTTTTAGCATTTGAGGTTGAAATAAGCATCGTGATTTGTTGCTTATTGGCTTGTCAGTAACCCATATTCCAATAAATTCATTGATAGATATATTTTTTACAGAATGTATTTTATTGTTAGTAGGCTCTTCTGTATTTATTCGAAAGGGGTGCATAATACCTATATTAATTATCTATAGGTTTTATGTTATGAGTCAAGATTCCATTTGCAAAATAAGTGTGAGAAGGAGCCAAACTTAGAGGATAAATATTTCTCTTTTCTAAATTAACAACAACCGAAGTCACAGGAATGATTTTTTTGTTGATGTTATACAAATTGTCTCCTACGACAATATCTTCGAGTGGAATAAATTTCCAAATTCCGTTGCGCTGAATTAATTGAGAGTGACTTGGAGTAGCTTCCAATAATCCTTCATTAACAATGATTGTTTTATGAGCAGTCAAAGGAAGGATACCCGTAACAGGAGATTTAATTCGGTTTTCTAGTAAATAGTTGCAAGACCATTTATATAAATTGTTTACATTATTTGTATCATTCAGTGAAGCAATTTCTGAAGAAAGTAACATTTGGTTTAATGTAATCTGCTCAATAGGCAATTGCGTTCCATCTGACAATGAAATTAAAGTTCCTTCAACAAAACAGTTAGGTCTGTCAGCTGTTGTTACTGCAGTTGGTTCGCTATCATTAGACCAATTTCCTAATGTATTTTGGGCTTGTATTCTATAATGATAAGTGGTTTCATAACTTAACAGGGTGTCTGTGAATGATGTAATATCTCTCGAGTTTATGTTTCTATGGCTTAACCATTGTCCATTCAAGCCGACTTTTCTATAAAGTTGATATCCAGTCACAGTAACTCCTGCATTATCATCAGGAATAGTCCAAAATACTTTAATTTCTAAATCACTTAAAAGGGTACTGTAAATTATGGGAGCATTAGGACGGTTTGAATTATCAATAATTTCACATGTCCCAACATTATTAGCATATATCTGCGCATTGGCATCTAACCAAGCAATTGCTTGGTTGTTTGCGTCTAATTCACTTTGATTTGAAACAAATTGGTTTGCATTGGCAGTTAATGTTACTGTGCTTCCCGAATATCCTGGACCACAATTATTTCTAGTTATAGTTTTAGTCTGTTTGATATTATAAAATCTTGCACCTGGAGGACAATTTGTAATATCTAGAAAAGGAGCAATATAATCTGGATCTGTAACGATATTTGGTTTAGTCTCACCAGTTGATGTTCCATCATCTGTGTAATATCTTTCTAATGTTTCAAAAGATTTGTATCCTGTATTTTCCATATTTTAATAAGTTATTGCAACCTTCGCTGTAGAAGTGTCTTTATCGTAAGTTATATATCCAATGTTTGGTACTTGATCAATATCATTTACCCAAGAAGGTGGTTTAGGAATGTTTTTAGAAAAAGTAAGCTGTTGTATCTGTGAGCCTCCTAGGTTAATGAAATCATATTCTGCATCTACTTTTTGCATTGTTCCTCCAGAGTATGTTGTAATTTCGACATCGATATTGCCTGTTCCGATTTCACCAAACCAAGCTGTAGCCATCCTAACAGGAACTGATTTTAAAGAAGTATAGTCTGAGAGAAGTTTATCAAAATTGATTAGACAAGCTTCAACTCCGTTATCTTTTCTATTGTCTCCAGCATACATAATGTAGGATTGCATAGCTGTGCTGTTTTGTGGTAATTCAGTTCCATTGCCATGACCAAATCCCATATATTTATTATCCCATTCTGTTCCTGTGCTGACAAACCCGGTAAAAGTATCCAAATCACGACCTGCGCCCAATGCCCATTTGTATCTGATTATCATATAATCAAAAGGCAACAAAGCTGTTGACGGTTCTAATACACAAGACGGGTTTTCTCCTCGCCATGCTGTACTTCTAATGGTGCAAATTCCGGTATTATTGGCATAAGCTTGCGCATTTGCATTTAGCCATGATTGAGCTTGCAGATCTGCATCTGCAACACTTATAGTTGAAACAAATTTATTAGCGGAAGCTGTTAAAGTAACTAGATTTCCAGATGTTCCGTAGGAGCAATCATTCTTTTTTACGGCTAAAGTCTTTTCAGTATTATAATAAACCGTTGTTCCTTCTGCTGGACTATATTGATCGATATAAGCGAAAGGTTTGTATGTTATATTTTCTTCCATATTTATTTTAATAAAGAATAGTTTTTGATTTTTCTATTACAGTGGCTTTGTTGGCCAAACAATAGCGGTTAGATCTTCTTGATTAGTTAAATCTCTTAACTCTTGTCTGTAATTTTTCCAAGCCATTTTTTTCTCTTCAGAAAGAGGAGAATCTTCTACTTGTGTCCAATCGCTTTCAACTAATAGTGCATTTCTTCTGATTCTTAAATTTTCTAAAAATTCGTTTTTATTTTGAGTAGCGGGAAAAAAAGCATGTTTGCCTTCAATTACTTTATAATTTTTTGACAATCCTTGTTGCCATTCTTCTTCAGTTAATTCAATATTAGGTTGAGGAATGTTTTCATGAATTTCTTCTACATAAAAACCTGTGTATTCTCCGTTTTCGTTATATGTTGCTTTATACATAATTTTAGTTTTTTTATTTACAGTTTAACATCCAATTGCGAACATATAGCCTTCGTTTGCATCGATAAGGGCGTAATAAGTATTCTTAGTAATATTTCCCACATGGTTGTATCCTCTGCTTCCTGAATTTGTTCTTACAGTCGATACCATAACACTCAAAGCACCATTTGGCCAGCTTAAAGGGAAAGTATAGGTAGTGGCATTACTCATTAAATGAGCCCATTGCAATATTAACCCGTTACTGAATTTTTGATAACCTCCATTTCCAAATGCTAGAATACCAAAACCCGCATGTCCAGCATCGTAATCAGAGCCAGGAGAAGTTGATACAGAACCATCTGCCATTAAAAATTGACTAGAAGTTCCGCCGGTTTTAATAAAGCTCTTACCTTCAACCTCTTCTGTAAAAGTTTTATTCCCTCCAATTGTCTGAGCTGTTGTTAAGTCAACGTATTTAGTATTTAATTCTAAATCTGATAAAGTCACGGTGCTTTTGTACCAATAATCAACTTCTATATTACGATCGCTTATTACGGCTGAGAATGTGATATTACCATTGTTATAATCTACAGCATAATCTTTACCTACACCTTCTCGAAGTAGCTGGCCATTTTTATAGATTCTAATACTATCTTTTACAGGTATTTCTTTTAAAGTGATTTTATCATTGTTAAAAGTTTCTTCGTCAAAGTTCTCTTTGTAAGGAATAGACAAACTTCCAAGTATCGGATTATAATCAGATCCTTCAGTTTCGGTATCAAAATTTTTTGACCAATAATTTATTTCAATATTTCGACCGCTTATTGGAGCAGTAAAAGTAAGTACGCCACTGTCGTAGTTTAAATTATAATCTTCAATTTCCTTTAATAATTGTCCGTTTTTATAGACTTTAGCACTGTCTGCAATAGGAGCAGAATCTAGTTGAATAGATGATCCTGAAAAATTATCTTGAAATTCTTTGTAAGGAACATAACAATTCCCCGCAATAATTCCCGCATTTTGAAATGCAGCTTTTAAAAGTGCCGGAGTAATATAATGCTGATTATCTGTTCCGGTTTCGACCATTTGAAAATTGGCTTTGTCATCGTCTCTATGAACGAAATTGTCAAAAATTTCGACAAAGTCAAAGTGCGACGGAATATCTCCATTGTTGAATTTGTTGTGAAAGTCATTTCTGCTTGTTGCCATTTTATTTAGTTTTATTTTTTTGCTTTTGAATGTTTTAATAGACCTGAAATAAATACCAATGATTTGATTCATTGGTATTTATTAATTTTAAAGAGTTAGGATTTTTTCCTCGCTGCTTAACATGCCAGATGCGTTTTCTGAGATTGCTTTAAAATGGTGGTAGATTCTGTCACCGTCTTCATTCTTAATAATCAATTCATCCGTTTTTAATTTAGTCTGCTGAAGCGGTAAGGCAACATTTTTGAGATTTGTTGAAATTTCATGAATCTTCTCCCAATTCCCTTGACCGTTCATTTTGTATAAATGATATTTACCATTATAAACTGTTTTCTCCCAGTTGAAAACTACAGAAGTAAACATTCCTCCATTTGTTCCCGTGACAGTTCCAGAGGCTTCTAAAACAGGAGATTCGGGTGAAACATTATCAACAATAACTGTTGCTGTAATTTTTGAAGGCTGTGACGGAGTATAATCAATATTTATATTTCGATTTTCTGTTGTTGATTCTGGATCAGCATACTCAATTTGTTTAGAAACCGTGATTCTGTAAAAAAGACCATCGCCAAAAGGAACTTCTTCTAAATCTTCAAATTTGTCGTAAACGGTCCATACATTTTCAAAATCTGCAGATAAAGTATCTTCATCAATTACAATTTCTTTAGCCAATTTCATCGTTCTTATTGACTGAGCTTCGAGCATTGTATTCGCGCGATAAATATTAATTTTCCTGATTTTGTACTCTGGTTGATATGCATTTAATTCAATCTGAACAGCAGGTTTAATTCCCAACACCTGATTTTCAAGAATTGGCATAATCCTTTTGATTTCAGGAGTTTTTGGTGGAGTAGAAGCTACTAATTTTACAGGTCCTAAAAGGTCACTGAATTCTCCAAAATTCATTTTAATGTCCATTTCGCGAACAGCGTAGAAATAAATGTTTTGCGAGTTTCCATCCAGATTAAAATCGGTAAATTGGACTCTATTTTCACTTTCGTTTACCATTTTCATCATTGGTGCAATGTTAAAATCAGCATCAGATGGTTTTAAAGCATTTCCGTTTTTATCTTTGATGGTTTGTTTTTTATTAACCGGTGTATAGTTATTGCCCTTGATATACTCATAAATTACAGGCACTTCAGTTAATGGAACAAAGGCGTTATGAAGGGCTTGTTCAATAAAATAAACCGCTAACATTGGCTTTTGGACTCCTTGCGAAATTAAAACTTGATTTAATGATGTAATCGAAGTTATTGTTGGCTCTTGTGTACTTTGTGTTTGATTATGCCATTTGATAAAATCATTAATTAACTCTATAAATTCGTCATTGTCAGGCAATGGAAATTGATAGTTTTCTTCAGGGTTATTTTTTGGAAAAACATCATATTGACCTCTTGTTGCAAGTCCATTAAAATCTAAAAAGTCTGCCCATCGTTTGTTGAAATCAATTTCATCATTTCCGCCCAATTTGTTCAATTCTTCGCGAATAGTACTTACTGTCGTTGGTTTGTATAAAACATTCAACAAATCTTCATCATTGGCTCTATAATGCAATAGTCCATAAGGTTTTCGTTCTCGATTATACTTAGTCGTAAAAGTAAAAGTCGAACGATTGTAAAAATCTGGTCGTGTTGCATACAAACTTCCACCGATAATCTCTTCAGGCTTTTTAGTTTTTTCAACCTTGACAGCATACATTGGACAAGGAATGCTAATTTTTGATTTGTAACCGATAGCTGGCTTTGAATGTGTGCTGATTCCAAAACTAGAGTAGTGCGTACTTTCATTTTCTCTTGGTTGAATATTTTCTTTTGTAATTCCTGAAACAGGATCTGCGTACAAATAAACTTTGTAACTCGGATAGTAGTTTACAGACTGAGATACATAATCGTTAGGGTAACTTGACGAACCATTTTTTGTACGAGGACCGTCTTCTGCACCTAAAATTTCATCATAGTCCTCCGCCACGGTTTGTGTGACGTAATTACCAAGTTTAAAATCAGGATCGTCAATATATAAGACTAGATTTCCAGTTGTACCAATATTTTCGGTTTTATAAACCTTAAACTCTTTTCTCGATTTTACAGGAACAGGATTTCCTTCTTTGAAAGCACTTTTTGTAAATAGTCTGACAATACCATTTGACCATTCCACAGAGTTTTCTTTCTCCGATTTAAATTGAGAATGTTGAGGTAAACTAAAGTTTTTGAAAATAACTTTATATAATCCTAAATGTTTTCTTTCGGTTGGCAACGGAATCAGATCGCCTTCTTCATTTACTTTGTATTCTCCATTTTCGTGCATTTCGTACGAATCTTCAAAAACTCTTTCAATTACAGCTTTGTTCCAAACTCCTCTTGTTTTTTCGACTTGCAGATTCTCTCCGTTTTCATTGGTGTGATCTATAACTTCACGATGAATTACATTTAAATTCTCAGGATATTGAACTGTGAATCCAATTTGAGGCTGATGCCAGTTAGAAGCTGTCTGCATATTTTGCACTAGTGTACACAATCTGCTTTCAGGAAGTTCAATATTTTGAATCTGCTCAGAATCTATCGTTGCATCTCCATCAGCATGTAGTTTGTCAGTTACTTCCTTTTTAAGTACTTCAATTAAAGCATAATCAAAAACATCCTTAGAATTTTCATCTTTTTTAAGTTTAACTTCGATATTTTGAATCAGATAATTTTGATCTCCAATCGTTAGAATTCCTCCGTCAAATCTCGTTTTATTAGAATTATCTAATCCAATTTTAATTTCCTGTCCGCTACTGATAATTTTATACTCTCTTATTTTTACAATTGCAGTAAGGTTATTGGCAGTATCGTTGTCAATAATTTCAATTTCACCGTATTCAACTTCAGGAAGCCCATCTTTATAATACAGTTTAAAATGATCTGCCAATATTTCCTTGTCATTAGGAAAAATAGAGTTTTTATTCTTTTCTGCTTCTTCGACAGACATTCCTTCTGGAACGGGATAGCTTAACAATTCCTGAGCAGAATAATAATCAAACATAATTCTGACCAATGTTTTGTCTGCACCAGTAATCTTGCCTAATAATTGTTGTTCTGATTGAGAGGTAAACAATAACGGATTTTCTTCTGTAACCAAAAGAGCATTTATATTGCTCGGAGGCATTAGATTATTGGCTGGTTTGATATCAGATTTGATACTAATTTGACGTCCAGATGTCGCTCTTGAGAAAATATTAATTCCATATCCTTGATAGATATAGGTGTTTTCTCCAGTTTGTTCCTGAATAGCATTTAAAACTGATTTTCCAGTCTCAGGAATGTTAATTGGAACAGTTTCAAATTCTGATTCTTTTAGATTTTGATTGATACTTTTGTATTCAACATCATGTGATAATTCTGGATTTTTCCATTTTGTTTCAGAAGCAATTTTATGATCAATTCCTAAATAGACAGGGAAAGTAAAAGTACTTCCATCATATTCTAATGATGATTTGAAAAAGTCATTTTGTGAATTAGGATTTGTAGTTACAGTTACAGTTACAGTATCATAATCCATGATATCATCCATAAACAAGCTCACGTACCTTTTTTTTCCGTCAAAACTGTAGCCTTCAGGAGTTGTAATTCTGTTATTTGGATTTTCATCAGAATCAACATTTAATCCTGGAACAATTTTGCTTAACTGCACAGGAAGAGGCATACGTTCTGTATGGACAGAAGTTGGAATACTCATTGAAAGATGTTGCATTTCTTTTCCTTCTATGCCATCTTCTAAACTTCCGAAAGTGGTGTATTCTGTTAAGTAAATGTACTCGCCATTATAAACTTCTTCATCAAGATCTAAACAGCCCAAACCTAACATACGTGCAACGTGATAATCGTTTGCTGCAATATTCAAAAGATCTAGATACGATATTTCGGTTAAATTCTCAGCATATTCCTGAACTTCTCCATCTTTTGGGTCATTGATAGGGATACGATCACCAAAAGGGATATTTTTTTCTGCTCTAGAATTACCTGATTTACTTAAATCAATATATTCCAGTACAATATCTTTGATGTTTTCATCAGTAATATCATTTGCAACAGTAGGTCTGTTCCATTTTGCTTTATAGTTTTTAATGTTTACATATTCACCATCATTAAATTTCAACCATTTTCCATGAACAGCGTTTAATTTTGGTTCAAGCTGCTCAAAAACTTTAAAATCATCTGTGTCAAGACCGTATTTTCCTTTTAAAATCCAGTTTCCGTTAACATTGGCATTAGTAATGAAATCTGAATAAAACTCAAATTGAATAGCATTTAAAAGGCAATAATTAGCTTTAAATCGAATACTTCTTCCATTTTCAGCAACTACACGAATCTTATTGTTTAATTGCTCTGAAGTATAGGTTTTACGGCTGCTAACATTTTTAGAAGCAGTGATTTTGTTTTCGGCAACAGATAAAGTTTCTAGTTTTACACTTTTTGAAGCATTTGGAGATGAAAAATCTAATTCGGCCGCAAAGAATAAATCTGTTTTGGTTTCAATCTCAATCAAACTATTTCCATAAGCTTGCATAAAAGCAACAGGATTAGTTAATGGATCGATGCCCAGTTTAATTAATTTATATTTTTTATCATCTTTAAAATTAATATAAACAGATCTTTGTGGATTTGCTGTTTTATAAATCCAAAGTGCTTTTCTATTATCAACAACATTTGGATTTTGGGTTAAATCTAAAGTTTGACTAATTTTTGTATAAGGTGCTCTGTAGACTTTTACAAAGTCATCAGGTTTATTAAAGCTTGAATTAGAGTTTTGTCCATCATACAATTTGCCTTTTGGAAGGTGATTATCACCTAACTTGCCATTCAACATCCATCGAAGATGAATTCCTTTTGTACTGTCAATTCCTCTTGAACCTGCTGCGGCGATTTGTAAATAGGCTGACTGCAGATTTGTTTTTTCTGAGGAAATATCAATGATTGCTGATTCTCTACCGACATTAAAATCAATCTTAATTCCTAAAGGATTAAAAACACTGTTTACATCTACTAGAGCTGAAAAATGGCCAAGCGCTAGGGCTTTCCCTTCAATTCGAATTGGAACTTCTACTTCAGATTTTCCTGGAATTGTTACCGAATTGTCAAGCTTAAAAATAAGCCCGTTTAGATTTTTTTCTTTATGAATTTTTGTTCCACCACTTAAAGTCAGCGCAACTCGACTTTTGTTTTTTAGGACTAAAGTTCCGGACGGTTTACTAATTTTAATACCTTTCTTTAAAGAAGGATAAACTAAATTGTCGTCAACAATGCTTACGTTCGAAAAACAGCCAATTTGTAAATCAGATAAGTTGGTTGCAAGTCTGTTTAATTCATTTCCTAAAGTACTGAAATCTGAAACTCTGATATAATCTGAATTTAAAGCAGATGTTTGATCATTTTTTAAAATTGGTGTTCTTCCTAAAAAGTTTGTCAGTGGTGTAGTTAGTTCTTCAATAGTATCAAACGAGCTTGTTACTCCGTACACAAAAACTTTCGAGTTAAGATTGAGCTCAGTAAACAGATTTTTTAAAAACTCAGAATTATTGACTTGCAGACCATCTGTAACTACAAAAACGATATCTGGTGTGACAGATAAATTTTTGGCAACATTTAAACCAGAAGCCCAATAATCTGATTGTATGCTTTCATTTCCAAGACCATATAAATCAATCCAATTAATAAAATCCTGACGATTACTCGCGATTTTTTTCTGGATAACGTTATCGAGTCTAACAGCGGTATCGCTGTTAGACATTCCGATTAACGAAAGTGTAATATTACTTTGTGCCTGAGAATTGATAAATGAAGTTAGCCCGTCACGGATTTGCTGTGCTTCGCTTCCATTGATCGAACCAGATTCGTCGACTACAATTGCTACATAAGTTGCACAGCCCGAGAGCTGGTTTTCCTGAAGATTTATAGAACTCATTTTTTTCTTATTTTTTTAAAGATTTGTATTGTATAATGGCAGTATCTGCGTATCAAGAGTATTGGTTAAAGAACCACTTCCTTCGTTATTCCACATTTTGTATTTAAACCTGATTTTCAAGTTTTCTATTCCAGAAATGGTTTTGCTGTTATGCATAATCAAAGCTTGCGAGTAGTCTTTTGAATGCAGCACACTGTATCCTGATATTGGATTTTCTAGTTCATCTAAAACAGAAATAGTATCCTGAATTTCTTCTAAAGGCATTTTCGGAATATTAAATGGCTCTGGATTTCGAACTAAAAGTGCTATCGTTGCTCCAGTATTTGTATCAATAATTTTATTTATCTCAGTGCCTTGTGCAGGATCAAGAGGAGAAAGTTTTAAGATTCCTTCGGTTGCACGATCAAACAAATGCTGATATTTTGTTGCCATAGAATCGCTCAATGCATTTGTAGCATTATCAGTTTTAGGAGCGATTAAGTAATGCAGAGCATCAATACGTTCCTGATCTAGATTAACATTCACATCATATAAAGCTTCTTTAGTTTTTTCTTTATCAACAAAATAACTCTGAACTTGTTCTTTAAAATCTTCATAACGCGAAGTCTGGAATCCAAATTGATGTACCAGGATATTTTTGCTTTCGCTTGAAATTCCTATTTGCGCACCATCAAAAAAGTTATTGACTAAAACAGTATACAGTTTAGAAGGTTTTAAATTGGTTAAAGTTGTTTTGTATTTTAATGATTTTGGTTTTAAAGGATCTCCTAACTCAAGAGTACATCGCGTCTTAGAAGGATCTTTAATAAAATTGTTTAACATTCTAACACCCAATGGAATTCTAGGATCATTATCATCAGTCCATTCTTCGCTATTATCTTTTTCTATCGATTGTGGATAAGCGATTTTTTCTTGTCCTTCTTCCAATGCTTTTATTGGATATTCAATAAGCAGATCAGTCAATGGATCTTTGATGAAAAGATTTAGTTTTCCCTCAATCTCAGGTTTTCCAGTTCCGTATGAAGCCCAATCTTTAAACATGTGTGAAGTATAAGTACTCGTAAAGAATAAAGAAATATCACACTGTTTGTTGCCGTAAAATGAAGGTTTAGACTGTAATAAACTTCCGTCTGCATTTGGATAAGAACGATTATAATCTAGATAACTTCTTAATGAAGTTAGCGGAGATTTAGACAATGCTGTCAATTCATTTTTCGCCGGCGGATTTTGAGGATCAATTGCTTCAGGATCCTTAACCGGGAAGTGCCCAATTGGACCAAGAGTTTTAAATCCATAATAATATTTAAATTCTGTTGGATTCTTTTTATTATCATCAACCGTATCTGTTAAGGTAAAATCTAAACAGTATGTCGTATTTGGTCTCCAAATTGGCTGTACTGTTGTTTCGACAGCATTTTTCATCGCTTGTAACTCCTCAGCTACAGCAGGAATATCCAAAATGGTTTTATTATGATAATACTCTTCTTTGCTAAACCAATCTACTCTCTGAATGTAAGTGGTATAATCAAGTTCTGGATCTTCAGTATTTACTAGACTTGAACAAATAATGGCATCAGTTGTAATTATGTTGGAAGTTTTAATGCTTCTTCTAAAATCTAAACCACTGATAAAATCCAATACTGTATAATTGATGCTTCCGCTTGTTAGAGCAGCTGTCGAAGCAGTTACAGAAACTTGTTCGGCAGGATGTAAAGAACAGTTATCAAATGCATCACTAAACAATGAGAAATAAACTCCCTTTTCTTTTGGTTTGCTCGAAAGCATCATAATCTCATTTACGGATGGTTCATTTTGAATATGAATGATTGAAGCATCCGTAACATTTGTTTCTCTTTTAATTAATCTTGCTTGGGTTAAAGTCTCATTCAATACAAACAAATAATGCGTATTGTAAGCTACAACCGAATGATCATTTAATGTTTGATTAGATAAATAAATTGCCGAATCAAAAATGTTGTCATTTTTTATTAACGAGAGAGTATTTCCATCAATTTGTGCCAGAGCATATTTGCCATTTGATAATTTAACCGAAAGCAATGTTTTATTATTCGCAATTATGGCATCGACAATTTCAACTATTTCATTTGTAGAAATTGCTTTTGTATCTGTTACTGTAATTACTTTTGATGCATTATTGACAATTAAACGGATAACTTTTTTATCCTTAGTAATCAAACTAAATTCATTCTCATTATGCTGAAGAACTTTAACTGCTTCTGAGTTAACTTTAGAACGATAAACCACAGTTCTATCGCTTCCTTTAATCCAGCTGATTTGTGTTTCATTTGATGATGTATTATTAATCCAAAGGAGGTCATTATTGGCTAATGGCAATACTTTATTAAAGCCTAAAGAATAAGTATTCAAATACTGTGTTCCTAAAATCGGATTTAGTTCTTCATCCATTTCAACAATTGCAGTTGCAGCAATTGGAGAGACACATCCTACAATAAAATCAAGATCGATCGTTGCTTCCCCAATTCCTTTGCATTGTTCTGCGTTTAAGGCTTGAGTTACAATTAAATTGCCATTTACAATCTGTAGAGAAGTTACAACTCCATTAATTAAACGTTCTCTGATAATAGCACCATCAGAATTGACATGTAATAGAATAGTAGTTTTAGCATCCTCTTTTGGATGGAATGTAATCACATACGAATCATTGAATTTAATTACCTGATCAAAATCATATAAAGCTCTTCCATTATAACCATAATAATGAGTAAAAGTCAAGGCATTTGGATTGCTTTCAGCATTAGGATTTTCATTACCAGCATCCAATTTCAGATTTGACAATTCAGTCATTAACGAATTGTATTTGGTAATTTTTACAGGATCTGTTAGTGTAATTTCAGTTTCTCCTGTTCGCTCATTATAAGTATCATTAAATAATGCAGCAATCTCATTTCTAATTTCTCTAATGCGTTTTGCTTTTGCAGAAACAGGACTAATTACAATTTTATCTATCTTTTTCTTTTGGCCATCAACTTCTTCAGTGTATAAGGTTATTGCATTCGAAAATTCAGCTTTCAAGTAAGTTTGTTCTGCCGAAAATACGCCTGTCTTAGTTTTACTAAAGCCAACAGGTATGTAGGATACTAATTTATCACCATCGTTAAACGTAGCAGTATAAGCTGTAATTTTTACTTCTTTTGCCTGAGTTGTAAGCCTTAATTCTGGATCAATTCCAGATTCAGGGAAAATAATTTCTAATTCGTTTTCATTTCTAAAAGACAATGATCGATTATAGCCAAAAGGATTTTCATCAGTTGTAATACTCATAAAATCTCCACCTTCAAGCGTGTATTTATCTTCAATAACAGGAAGTTCGCCAATAAGTTTGAAAAACAAACCATTGATTTTGTCAGCTTCGTACTGCATTGGCACATAGTAACGCTTTCCAATTTGTTTGTTAAGGAAATCCATATGCTGTTTTTCGATTTCGGTTGCAGCACAAAACAATTTTGTAGACGTAATTCCTAACTGTTCAGGAACATGCCAACCAGGTTCTGCCGCACTTAAAAACGAGAACGGATTTGTTGCTAATACTCGAATAGAATCATATTGGTCAATAGCTTTTTGCCAATGTGCCCAAGGTAAATTTTTAACTTGATTACGAGGACCTTCCTTATTTTCTACAACCGCTTCAAAAGGATTATAATCTACCCAAGCAGAGCCATTCCAAGATTTTAAATTGATCGATTTGATTCCGTATTCATGTTTAACTTGACGTATTGGTCTTCCGGCTTTAGATGTCGCTTCAGGAGGCATCAAATCAGTATAGTTTTTGGCTTCACCTGTATATCCGCCAACTTTTTTGGCTAATTCAGTACTTGGCACTAATCCTTTAGCTGTTTTAATATCGATATAAGTATCTAAAGGAATTACTGCGGTAATAAACTCAGGCCTTGGCATACCGTCTGGATAAAGTTTGTCTTTATGATAATTTTTTTCACCAACAGATTTGAAATAATCCAAAGCAAAAGCTTGATTAGTCAACATATGGACTCCTTTGACATTTTCTAAAGTTCTGTCATCTTCGCCATCTCCGACTGTTCCTTTTGGAAGTGGGCTGTATGGCGTACGATCAATAATTCGGTTGAGATCCCATTGCAGTTCAACGGTAAAGTTTTTACGTACTTTAATCATGGCAATTCTTACTCGAACGCTCAATTCTAATTTGGCATAAATCAAGAAAGGCTTAAATGATTCGACAGAGAATATGGTATCTAAAGCAATTTCAACATTAATAATCCAAAGTTTAATCTGAATTCCTCCGCCAGCGCTAATGTAACCACCCATTTGAGGACGTTTGAATGAGATTTTTCCACCCATTTCCAGATAAGCCCATAATTTGACTTTGGCAGGGCCAAAACTCTGCTGTAATTTAAAATCTAATCTTGCTCCAGCTTCAATACCTTGAGCAGAAATCATGATAAAAGATTTTGCTGTAAATAAGGTTAAAACTTCTGCTGTGATTGGATCTTTTTTAGAGCCAAGATTTACATACCAAGGCTTCTGATTTTTGAAGAAGAATCCAGCTTCTAACAAGGCATGAAGCTTAATAATTTGTCCGCTGTCTTTCGGGATACTAAAATCTGCTCCAGCAGCTAATTCTAAGGAATCGTCTCCAAAGGCAACCATGGCAAAGAATGGCGGATTACTCGGATCATCTTCAATTAATCCTAATCTTGAAGAAATAACATTCAGTCCAGCTTCAATGTAAAATAGAGTAGGCAGAGACAGTAAAAGCATGGCTCTTAGAGACAATACATGTCCGCCATCTGCAACGGTTCCAAAAGTGGCCCCAGCCCCAATAGAAAATGGAGAATTGTACTGCATTGAATCTGGTGGCCCACTGAATTTTTTAATATTGATACCCGGTTTTGGATGTTTGTAATATTCATACCAAGTATCGTCTTTTGTTAATCCTACAGCTTCTTTAGTAGCGACATATCTAAATCCTAATAAACCTCTAAAGGCATTAATGGCTAAAAATCCAAGAGGAATAGGAACAGGCAGTTCAATGCTTGCGTCAATTAAAAAAGCAGGATATTTAGGCATAAAACGCATGCCGACACTTCCTGAAATTTTTGCTTTTGGCAGTTTTAAGCCAACTTCACCAATAAATTCCTTAGATTTTCCTGGTTCAGGAAGCGAAATCATACCATTGATAATTGCCATAGCTGAAGCCTCCGTAGCAGTTCCTGGAATGATTAAATCGACTTCGATAGTTTGGATTCTTAAAAAGGAATCTTTTTTAAGACCGTTTTCGGAGTTCTGATCAGTAGAGTAATAAAATTTAACCCCTTCACCACGAGCATCAACTCCAAGCGGATTAATACTGATTGCACCATCAAATCCCCAGAAATTATATTTACGGCCGTTAATTTGGGTAGAACCAAAGTTGATATTCGTGACCGCCATTTGGACTGGGCCTAAATTGACAGAAAGACTGATCGGAATCGGAATAGATCCTCCTTCAACTTCAATATTTCCATCGCTGTACACACGCAGTTTTTCAACTTCAAATCCTTTTCCTTTTAATAAACTTCCCATTAAAGTTCCTTCAGGAAAAGAAACATAACAAGACGTGCCTAAATAGTAATCTTCATCCTGTTTTCCGAGTTCGAAACTATGGAAATCAATATCTACAAGATTAAATAGATTTGCTTTTGGCTTATTATCTTTTGGAAATGAAGCAGTAAGATTAAAGTCTCCCTCATCATTTAAGTGGCCTTCAAGGTTAACTTTTAATGGATCTCCATTTTTTTCTTTAAGTTTAGGAATTTCTAAAGCACCTTTAATGTTAGAGTTTGTAACTTTATTTTGTTTGAAAGTAATATCAAATTTATTGAAGCCTACTTTGAATCCTTTTTTCTCAGAACCAATAGTTTTCCAAAGTGTATTGTCGTAAAGTTCTGCCAGAAAGCTTTGATAATCTTTAGCATCATTAAAAATATAAGTTGTCGAAGCATCAATAGTTGATGAATTTATTGATGAAAGTGTAGTTAACGATAAAGGATAATCAAATGCGTACGGTAAAGTTTTACTGTTCAATTCTTGCAAAAAGACAAGTAAAGAAGAGTAATCAGCAATTTCTTTTTTATTGGCCACACCATTTTGTTCGTTTTTTTCGAACATGGTGATTGGATAATTAAAATTGAATTTGTCATTAAAATAACTAAAAGCACCATCTGTACTTGGAACTGTTTCCAGATAAATATTTCCAGAAAGCCCACCTGTACCAATTAACAAATCTGAAGCCCCAATTTGTAATGTAGGAGCTGTGCTTCCCGGAGTTTCAGGAACTTTATTAAACCATTTTGTGGGCAAAGTAACAGAAACAGCACGAGCATAAACTCCAACGAAATCATTTGGGCGTCCGTCTGCATCAGCTTCTGGAATATTGGTTTTTTTGCTTAAATCGACTTTTAAAGTATCTAGCTCAAGAAGTAGGCCCGTATTGCCGATCATGGCAGTTTTAGGCTCGAGTGATCCTCCCATTTCTAATTGATAACCAATACCTTCTTCAGTATCAGCATACAATTGTGCTTTACCGAATATAAACATCGATTTTTCATTGCCAGTACCATAATCAGAACCATCAGATTCGACAGGTTTTAAGATGTTTCTTGGAAACTCAATTCCAGCGCTTAAAGCTAAAGTTGCTTTTGCTTTTGGGGTAATAATTCTTTTAATGTGAGCTTCGATTCCGTCTGGAGCTACAATGTTGTAGAAATCTTGCAATTTTTGCTTGATTTCGTCTAAAGTAAAACCTTCTCTAGCGATATAAGTTCCGAATAATAATAGTGGAGTCGATTTTGTAATTACAGTACTATTGTTGATGAGGTCAATAATACCGCCAATGGATTGTTCTACATCTGTTGGAAATTCCAGATCAGTATTTTGAAGCGCATTAATATCTTCTAAAAGCTGTTCGTATTTTGTTTTTCCTTCTTCGGCTTCAACAAAAATATTCATCATATGAGCTAAAACTTGTTCTTCGCTGATGCGGAAAACCTGAAGACCCACCGTATAAAAGTCCTCCATAGAAAAAGAGAAGCTGCTGGCGCTGAATGTTTTTAAGAAAGCCAGAATTTCCCACTGATATTCTAACGTAATAGGAAATGATGATATAGAAGAATCATTGTCTTTTAGATCTGGATTAAGAACCAGACCTAGACCAAAAGGGAGAGGGAGTGCCAGTTTTGTACTTGAAACAATATCAAGACTGTAAAAGGCAGAATCACCACGATATCCTTTTGAGTATTGTAAATTTTTGTAATGAATTTTATCAAAAATGGAGTTCAAGCCATCTTCGACAAACGATAAGAATTCTGGTAAATCGTCTACAGTGATTATCTCGGACAATCTCGGATAATATCTTGCTGTAGGAATCGGAACCGCAGGAATGGGATTAGTTGGCATATTCTAATTTTGTTTTTGACTTTAATTTTGTTCGTATTCGGAATGATTAAATTGTAGTTAGATCCAACCAATCATTGAGGTAGGTGTAAAAGCATAGCTTTTTAGGAATTTTTCTAAGCAGTTTGAGCAATTTATTCGGCTAGTAATTTTTTCAAAAGATTTTGTTTTTAAGAGGTTTTTATTCTCTTTTTTTCTTTTGACAGTGTAAAGATGAGCTTAAAAATGGAGCTTAAAAAAGAGCTGCTTAGCGGTTTAACATGGGTGTTCTAGGGCTTTACAGAGTTGTAAAGAGAGTGGATGAAGTGAATTTGGTTTTGAAAAAAGAAGATGAAAATACTAAATGGAAAAAGTGATGTATTTTGATATTTAGATATAAATTATTTAAAATGATTTATTTAAAAAAAAAGAATATAGATTCTAGTTCTTTTTTGACTTAAATTTTGAATTCTTTATTTTAAATGTTTTTATCTGATTGTTTCTAGATAAAGAGCGTAGTTATTTAAGCGAATTATTTTTGAACTATTTTTTCCTTGACTATTTGTAGAATCTGCATAAGTAACTGTATTGACAAAAACAAAGCAGAAAGAAGCTTCGGAAGTTCCTAATGTTCTACTGTTTGAAGCATCACGCAAGTAATATGTTGCTCCTTCATTTGTTGTAATACCATCCTTTATTTTTTGTGCCAAAAATTGTATTTTTGACCACTGAGATAACGTAATGTCAGAATTTTGTATATCAGTTAAAAAGGGACTTTGATAAATTTTTAGTCCGTTATTATTTAGTCCTGAAAATTCTATAATTTTAATCTGATTTGTAGGCGAAATTCCACTAAAGTGCGATGAAAAAAGTCCATTGTTAATTTTTAGATAAACTTCACTTTTGGCTTCTATTGGTTCAATATTTCCTAAAGGAGGATTATTAGACAAAAAGTAAACTTCATTAGAAAGATTTAATCTTAACACTGAAGAATTTTTAATACTTCCAACGATAGTGTTGCTTGAAATTGATTGTGCGGTAGCTGAAACAGTTCCTGTTATATTAGTTTGAATATTATTACTTGCTTTAAATGGAATCAGAATTACCTCAGAATTATTTACTAATCTTGATCGAACACCATTATGAGTCTCCCATAATAGACCATTTTCATCACGTTCAAAGGCTCCGTTTTGTGGCGTAGTTGTTAAAGTTCCATTAGGTATAATAAGCGATGGTGTCGTTGTGTTTCCAGCGGCAAATGTAACTTTATTAGTAAAATTCCAAGCTCCAGAAATTGTTTGTGTTTGAGACTTAACCCACTGCCACCAATTGAAAAGCTTAGAACGGCTAACTATTTTACTATCTTCAGAAACAGTAGTGTTAATCTGCGTTTCTGCATCAGACGCAAGATTTACGGTTTTATTATCAATCATATCCTTTAGGACTTTTCCTTGTCTGGCATCTAAGGTTTTACCTTCAGTTGTGCAATCAAGTGCATTGTAGTTTTCGGTTTGAAGACCGTTTGCATCGCTAAACTCTAATTCACCATTTAGATTTGTTTTTAAAATTTTGTTTGGC
>NZ_JAXCWF010000017.1:0-74172 GCF_034044945.1 Flavobacterium sp. CFBP9031 | reverse complement strand
GGCCACATCAGGGAATTGATGGAAAAAAGCCAATCGAAATGATAAATCCGTTACCGAAATAAGTGACTTTTACAATTTCGACGAAGGAGAAATCTTCGTTAGAAACTCTACAAAGATTGGCGATTTGCTGTATGGAGCTACTTGCGAAGATTTCTCCTTCGTCGAAATGACAAACAGAACGTAAAAAATTCAAATCACAAAAAAGCCTGAATTTAAAATTCAGGCTTTCTATTTATAATTAAGCTTCGATACTCACTTCACTTTTTACTCTCGTTCTGATTTCACTCAGCGATTGATCAACCAAAAGTTTTCCATCTCTAAAAACTTCTTTCAATTCACCTTGTTTTTCTTCTTCCCAAGAAACATTATCTGTTAAATGATACTTGCCATCGATTAAATCGATTTTCATTAATCCTTTAGCCGATTTTTTAGTACCGTCATCTGTAATTGGATCTTTGAAGATCGCTCTTCCTTCTCCGTTTACTTCTCCGTAAGTTGCTTTCATCGCAAATCCGAATGTATCTCTGGTATTATATTGATACGTGAAAGAACCAATTCCAAGAACAACATTTGTAGAAGCAAATCCTTTTTCTTTTAATCTTTCGCAGATTTGAGTCGCTCTTGCTACCGTAATACTATCTCCGTAAATAGCTCCGATTTGCGGAACCAATTCTTTGAATCCTTTAGCATTTGTAGTTCCTCCAAAAACATCCCAAAGCAATTCGATAACGCCTTTTTTCTCTTGTTCTGTTTTTCCGTTCGGATTTCCGCAGATAATATCAACCGGATCACCGCTGTCAGGACGAATTACGACTTTACCTTCTCTTGAAACGATTTCTTCTTTTAATCTTGGAAGATAATCCGTTAAAACTTTCCATAAATCCCAAGTATCTGAAACGATAGAAACAATTCCTTTTGGATAAACTTCTGTAATTAATCTTTTGAATGTCTCGTACTCGCCTTCTGTTGTTCCCATACACATAACAGAATGTTCTGTTGCTGCTACTGAACCTGCAACCAATTCTTGATCTGAATTGGCATTGTAATATTCTTCTAAGAAATCAATTGCTGGAATCGTGTCAGATCCTGTAAAACTCAATAAATGTCCAGCTGCAGAAGTTAGAGCAGCTTCTATTCCGCCCATTCCTCTCATTGAGAAATCATGCGCCTGCCAATCTACAAATTCTGGAACAGAAGACGTTTCTGCTGCATATTTGTCTAATACTTTTCTGTATTCTTTTGCAATGGTAGCTGAGTTACAAGGCAACCAAACTACTGCAGAAAGTAAGGTTTCGAAATAATTCGTCAACCAGAAAAATTCTGGAATCGTATTATACATCGTAAACATTGGAACTCTTAGCGGAACGCTTGCGCCTTCTGGCAAAGCTTTGAATACCATCGGAATATATCCTAAATCGTGTAAATCTTCTATATGTTTAGTTCCAACTAAATTTTCGCCTAAATAATTATTGATTCTGCGAGAATATTTTTTAATCACTTCTTCTTTTGGCTTTTTGAAGAAATCCTCTTCGAAGTCATGAATGATATATTTTTTAATGAAATATTGCAATCCAAAAAAGATTACCTCATCAACTGTTTCAATTCTTGATTTTCTTGGTGTCCAGTTAGAATATACGATTGTGGTTCCGTCTGGGTATTGTCTTCTGTGGTCAACTTTGTAACCGTCAGTTAATAGTAGTGGGTTCATATATAAGTTATTTATATTTTATTTGATAAGTGTTGTGCTAACTCTTTTATATCGTTTGTTCTTACTAAATTCTCAATCCATTTTTGCGGAATATTCTCGATTCCATAATAAATTCCTGCCAATCCTCCTGCAATTGCACCAGTTGTATCGGTATCTTGTCCCAAATTGACTGCTTTTAAAACAGTTTCTTCATAAGAATTCGAATTTAGAAAACACCAGATGCTCGCTTCTAAACTATGAAGCACATAACCCGAAGAATGAATTTCGTTTTCATTGTATTTTGAAATATCATTTTTCAAAATTCTATCAAATAATCCGATTTCAACAGGATTAAAACTTTTATCTTCCAGAAATTTAGAAAGAACAAGTTGGGTATTTTTATAAGCTTCGAATTTATCTTTATCTTTTAAAATTTCCAAACAATAAACCATGTAAATAAAACAAGAAAATACAGATCTAAAATGCGCGTGTGTTATTGATGAAACTTCTTTTACTTTTTGATAAATAACTTCAATATTGTTTTCTTTTTGAAGATAAAAAGCCAATGGCAAAATACGCATTAAGGAACCATTTCCGTTATCGCTTTCAGAAAATCCTCCGCATAAATCGGGCTGATGTCCTTTTGCAATATTTAAAATTGCATTTCTGGTTGCTATTCCAATATCAAAAACTTGTCTGTGTGGTGTCCACAATTCTGCACTATACCATTTCACAAAGTTTCTTGCAATATCATTCAAATCATAGTCCGAACATAAACTCTCCGCCAAACAAAAAGCTAGTGAACTGTCATCACTCCAAGTTCCAATTGGCTGATGATGTGTTCCAAAACCAAACATTTCTGTAACTGGATTTTGTTTTAAATAAGCTCGAGATTGAAATTCAACCGGAACTCCCAGAGCATCGCCAACAGCCAGGCCAAATAAACCAGATTCTATTGTATTTTTCATTTTATTTATTTCTTCCTTTCTCGTTAGGATACAAGGTTTGTACGACATCACTCTGCCAAAATTCTTTTGATTCTATATCAATACAGGAAAGTTTTCCATAAAAACCTGCTCCTGTATCAATATTCCAAACATTACAACCTTGCATTGGGATTTCTACATCGTAATGAAGCGTTGGCGTATGGCCTATGTAGATTTCATTAAAAAGCAATAACCTTTTTGGATATAAAAGTGAATCTTTTTTGATTCGCTTGTCCATTGTCAGCGCCATTTCCCATAATGTTCTGTCCCACGAAAAATTGGTTTGGTAATGTTCTTTTTCTGGTCCATGCATAGACGAGAATCCAGCATGAATAAAAAGATTGTTGTTTTCATCTACGAAATAATCTTTCATTTGATTAAAGAATTCCTGATGCTTTTTCTTTCCTGAAAGACCAAAATTCTGATAACTTTCTATTGTCGATTTTCCCCCATGAAGAAACCAGATATCATTTACAACATCGTTCATCAACCATTCTTGACACCAAGCATCGTGATTTCCTTTTATAAAAATACATTCGTTCTTTTGGGATAAATCCATCAGAAAATCAATAACCTGTGCCGATTCGCTCCAGCCATCTACATAATCTCCTAAAAAAATTAATCTGTCATTTTCAGATATCGAGACTCTCTCTAGTAACTGAACCAAAGCGTTTAATCCTCCGTGAATATCTCCAAAAACTAATGTCCTTTTCATTAATTAAATACTGTCTTTACTTTTATACATAATATCACTTCTTAAAACATATTTTATTCCCGAGATCAAAGATGCTCCTTCATGACGCTGTTTATGTTCAAAAATAAGAGCTGATCCTGTTTTGGGTTCAATAATTTCACCCGAAGCAAATTTTGTTTCTCCACCTTCATAACCATCATTCAGATAAATAAGAAATGTATAATAGCTAGATTCAGATTCATTGCGTTTATAACTTCCGTCAATATGCATTTTAAAACGCTGACTTGGATTATACTTATAAAACCTGAACATTTCATTTAATCCAATAGCTGTACTGTTTCCTACTTCTGGTCTAACATATGGTTCCAGTTTCTGCCATAACAAAGAGGCATATTCATCATCCTGATACATGATACGCTCGTTATTGCGTACCATTTTCATCATTTTTTGTGCGCCATCAACATTTACTTCAGCTTCTTCAAAGCTAATTTGTTCGCTTCTCTCTATCAACTCATTGCACTCCTCAACAGTAAGAAAATTATCGATCGTGTAAATTTCCTTTTCTTCATTAATAATATTCAGCATGATTATGTATTTATGAATTACTAAAATTGTTTCTTAGAAAGTCTTATCTCTAAAGCAATCTTTTTATTATGATGCAAAGTCAATGTACTTTGCCGGAACCTCATCGGTCAACCAAACATTGTTTTCGGATAAATAAAATTTGAATCCGTCTCTATGCATCGCACCGCTTCTAACGGTTAAAATTTGTGGCACTCCTCTTCGGCTTCCTACTTTTGTTGCCGTTTCTTTGTCTTTGCTTAAATGCACGTGTTGACGGTTCATTTTCTTCAAACCTTCTGCACGAATGTTTTCCATAAACTTACCGACCGTTCCGTGGTACAGATATTCCAAAGGTTCTGTTTCTGCTAGATTTAATTCAACCGAAATTGAATGTCCCTGACTTGCACGAATTTTGGTTTTATCTTCATTGTAAGCAAAACGCTTTTTATCGTTATTTTCTACAACGTAATCTAAAAGTTCTGCATCCATGCGTTGTCCTTTTTTATTACATTTTGTAATTAATTCTTCAACATCTGCCCAACCGTTTTCATCTAATTTTAATCCGATTTTTTCTGGCGAATGTCTAAGCACCAGACTTAAAAACTTGCTGACGCTTTTTGCTATATTTTCATTCATATTAATGTTTTTTTTACCAATGAAATGTCCCTAAGGAACATCTACAAAAGGTCTTTATAAATCTTATAATTTTCATCATCGAAACAGACAAATATTACCTTTTCTATTTCATTTGATTTATCGAAATCTTTTACAGCTCTTACTACGATTTCTGCGGCTTTATCTTTTGGAAAGTGATAAATCCCTGTACTGATATTTGGAAAAGCAATTGTTTTGATTCTGTTTTCAACAGCAAGATTCAAACTGTTCTTGTAACAATCTGCAAGCAATTTTGATTTTTCTTCTTTGTCACCATTCCAAACTGGTCCAACCGTATGAATAACATATTTAGAAGGCAGATTTCCTGCAGTTGTAATTACAGCTTCACCTGTTTTGCATCCTCCCTGCTTATTTCTAATTTGGACACATTCATCTAAAATTGCTTTTCCTCCTTTTCGATGAATTGCACCGTCAACGCCACCACCTCCAAGCAAAGAAGTATTCGCTGCATTTACGATTGCATCAACCTTAATTTCTGTTATATCCGCTTTTAACAATTCAATTTTCATGATACTTTTATTATGGATTTAAAAATCATAAACCACGACTTTTATATCCTGACTAGAAAGGTTTTCAAGAATGATAGGCTCAATAATTTCCCATTTTCCTCCTGCTAATCCACATCCAATTCTAGGCATATGGACTGATGCGTTGTTTGTTTTTGCAAAATCAGAAACAGCCTCTAACCCTTCTTCAATCGCATGGTATCGAATTGGAGCTTCACCGTTTTCATCTTTATTAATTTTGTGCTGTCCTATTAAGTTTGCAACCCATAAATCCTCTTCAACTTGAACAAACTGCACTTTGCCTAATTCAAAATCATTTTTAGATTTAAACCATTCACGATATTGCTTTTCTGGTGTTTTCCATTTTTTTGAAATTGCCATGACAAACCCTTTTCCCCATCCGCCAATATCATTACAAACGTGAACGATTATTTTGTTCTCTGATCCTTCAGGAGATGTCGCATCGCCTTTTATATATTGAATGTCTTTCATTTTTTAATATTTTAATAAGAACTGTCAGGTATATCGCTCTCGCACTACAGTTTTTTATATTTTCCTTTAAGATCTAATTTTATTTTATCAATTTGATTAGTTGGAATTCCTGTATCAGGATAAACCGATTCTGAATTTAGACCATATTTTCGATTTAATTCATTTAAGATTTTTTCCCTCTTCGAATTTGGAATCAAAATTTTTAACATCTTTTTTCTTGGAACATCGTACCAATCAAGTGGATTTACTTCTTTTCCAAAAAGTACAAATTTTCCAAATTGAGCTTCTATTCTTTTATCTATTTTTGTATTTTTTGGTTCAATACAAACTGGTGTTTGTAAAAATCTTACTTCATCAAAATTTAAAAATGATAAATCCACGACACTTTCAACACCAAATGAAACCTTATTGACAATTTTAGGATTTATGCAAAAAACACTTGAACAATTTTCATCAAATTCATCTCTACGAGTAAAATCTTCACTTTCCTTCTTTATGTCTTTGCTTTCAAAAACACTAAAAAATAAAGCAATTAAAGGATTTGTTGTAAAATCGAGCAATCTTGTTTTTATTCCATTATGTTGCATTAAATACAAATAATCTAAATCACTTGGAGTATAATCATTTATAGTTAAGGGTAGTTTTGTTTTAAATTCATTAATTAGAAACTCTTCGTCCTCAACTTCAAAATGTCTAACTTGAAAGTGTTCATCCCCTGTAAGTACTTGTTTTTTTTCCCTATATAAAGTTGGTTCCAAACGGAAGTCTGTTTCTTTATGACCTCTGTACCAATTATTTTCAAAATTTTCAGTTTGATGAATTAAACTCAAAAATTCATTTACTGATTTAATTAGTTCTATTTTCATGATATTTATCTCAATTCATCCCTAACTTCCATCAAAGCAAAACCTAAAAGATTCAATCCTTTCCAAGCTTCTGGTTTTAGGACATCTTTGTGATCTTCTGCCATTCCGATTCCCCAAATTGGATCAACTGGACTTGCTTCTACTATAACGCGTTCTTTCGTATTTAGTAAGAACGTTTTCAAATCGACATTTTGGCTGAATTTGTGAAAGTTTCCTTGTTTTACAATTTCGTATCGATTTTCTAGCCAAATCGTATCTACATAATTTTTAACTTCTCTACCCAACTTTTTAGCTTCGGCAGGAGAATCAGCTTCAAGGATTTTTTCTAAAATTTCTTGATCGTTAAATAATTCTGCTTTCTTGGCCATCATCCAATGTTCTGCAGTTTTATAAGTTACTTTATCTACTTTAAAAGAACTCAACCACCATTGGCTGAAACAGGTTTTGAGAATTTTTCCGTCTTTACTCGGTTGATGACCCCAGAAAAATACAAACTTACTTTCTGGAGCTATGGTATCTATATTATATTTCATTTTTTCTATTTTATTGAAACAAAGAAGTAATGTTTTTAAAATCTTTTGAATCGGGTGAAAATGATCCATAAATTTCATTGAACGTTATTGTGAGACTTTCAAACTCATAATCCTGCTCCAACTGATCCATACAGGTTACAACCAAATTTCGTTTTGCCATTGGGCTGTAAGCGGCATCGAGTTTTAGAGCATAATTCAGAAGTTCGTAATTCAACTTTCCAAAACGTAAATGTTTTTGGTATTCGTTAAAAACACAAGTTTCTTCTTCGTTATTTTTTAATTTAATTTCTCCTTCATTAGCCATCCAGCCGTGTCCGTGGCGGGTTGAATAACTTCGGGTTACGTAATAAATGGCTACATCTTCAATCTTTAGTTTATTACAAATTTCAATTGCATTTTTTGAAGTGGTATTGGCATAGGTTACATTCGGAAAAACACCGTGATCCATATCAAGCAAAATTCCTTGACTGCCTTCAAAAATGAGATTTTCGTATTTTGAAAGAAACGTATAATCAACAATATTCCATTTCAATTTATCGATTGCTTCCAGATATTGATTGACTTCTTCGTCGATTTCGCTTTCGTTTAAAAAACCATAGTAATAGGCGATTTGGTTTAGTTTTTCTAAAAGCATTTCTCGAGGCGCAATCAAATCTATAGCAAATAATTTATACGGACCTTCGTTTCTTTTCATTGTTGATCCAATGCCTTTTCCGCAGGTTCCGTGGTCAATATTCCTAGCATTTCCCCTGTTATGCCATACATCAAAAGGAGTGGTGACTTTTGCTAAAGGATGAATGTACAAATCCAGATTAGCCTCTTTTTCTTTCAATTCTTCTGTTTCGTTGTATAAAAAAAGCGGATGAATCGTACAGTGTTCGCTGTAATAAGACGGAAGACCGCGAAGTGCTCCGCTTGCAAAGCTTGAATGAACGTGTTTTCTATTGCCAATCATGACGGTATGAGCGGCCTGCTGTCCTCCCGAAAACCGAATAACTATTGATTCAGGATTTTGTTTCGCCAGAAAATCTGTGGTTATGCCTTTTCCTTCATCACCAAATCCTAAACCTATAACTATTTTCGCTGTTTTCATTTTGTTGTTATTGATTTAAACACATAGAGACATAGATTTTTGGAAACTTTAAAAGGCGTTTCACTTATTTCAATTCACATAGTTGCTATGTGTTAGAAACTAGTTTCTTTTTTCAATCTCTCAAATTCAAAAAAAGAAATCTATGATTCTATGTGTTTAAAATATTTAAAGCATTTCTATAGCATCCAAACTGCTATCACTTGCATCAGAAACGGGTATCGTTCCTAAGCCAGAACTTTTATGTTTATCGCAAATGATCTTTTTAATTACGTTTGGAATTTCTCTGTGATCTTCTATAGACAAACAGTTTTGTCCCAGTAATTCTTTCCATTCTACATCAGCATTGATAGCTTGTCCTGAATGCAATACACTAATATGATAGACATCGTATTTTTTTTGCGCTTCTGCTAATAATTCAAGATGCGTATAAGTCTGTTGTCCCTGCCCCATAATTTCTTTAATTGCTGAAGCTGGAAGTGTTTTTAAACCTGGCTCATCACCAACAGTAAACAACAATCCTTTTTGCCCTCTTTTTTCAAAAGCATCGGTTTTGGTGTGAAAAGCTGCAAAATACCATGCTAAAAGATAACTTTCACCAGCGTTTCCTCCTCCTCCGCCTTCAATGTAGGTTCTTGTCAACCACATGTCCAATTCTTCATCGCCAGATTCAAACTGTCCAACTTGAAGCGGATATCTGTCGCATTCGTGATCGCCAATTCCTAAGAATAAAAGCGCTGGATCTGGAACGCCACCCTGAATAATTCCTCCCATTAATTTCGGAAGTCCTTCTTTTATCAATTCATGTGGAATATGTCCCATACTTCCTGTAACGTCCAATCCTAAAATAATCGGAACTGTATTGGGATGCACATCTGAATCTCTTGCTTCTCTAAAAATCACTCCGTTTGGGTTCATCGATTCATGAGCCATTCGTAATGCATTCTGTGTAAAAATCTCGCTAGCTGATTTACTAGCATAACCTACTTTTTTTGCTCTGTCTTCACGAGCACCGAAATCATATCTTGTACCTCCCATGACTAATATTTTTTACCAAATAAATATTCAAATCTCTTTTTTGTAACCTCAAACTGGATGTTTAAATTTCTAATCGTCAACGAAAGCTCCATGTCTTTCTGAACAAAGGCTTCTGGCTGAAAATCGGCAAAAGTCAAACTGTTTTTATCCAATGGACTAATATCGATCAGTCCTTCTTGTTCTCTTTCGAGTCTTTTGATTTTTAATTCGATATCTTCGACTCTTCTTCTGTATATTAATTCTGAATCCTCACCAATTACTTTGGCTCTGTCTTCTCTTATCTGATCATTGTTTCTTTTTAAAGATTCAATAAATCTTGGTTTTAAATCGTCGCTCATAATATTTTGGTTGTTTTTACTTCAGGTTTAAAGTTTCAGGTTGTATGCTGGGCCTGAAATTTGGTTTTAAACTTGAAAAAGTTAATAGTATTTTTTTTTTCATGCTTCACACTCGCAACAACAACTTGAAACGTGAAACTTCTAATCTCAATGAAACTTTTCTTTCAATTTAAGATCTAAACTGATTAGAAAATCTTTTCCGTATGTGCCGTTTTCTAATTCATCATATAAAAACTTTGGCAGTGTTTTTTCGCAATTCTCTTTCTGACTCAAAATCGCCATGCACAAAGCTGCAACGGTATCTGTATCTCCACCATAATCGATTCCTCTTTTTAAACAATCCTGCATAGAATCTGCTTCAGAAACCATTTTGATAACAGCTTGAGTTGTAAAATACCCATGCATGTCAATTGGCGATGTTACTTTGTATACTTCTTTTTCTTTTAAAGTATCATTTACAAAATCTATCAAAGAGCTTTTGTCTCCCAATTTATATTTGTAAAAATGAACCGCTAAAGCTATTCTTTTAGCACAGCTAATTCCTTCTGCAGTAAAATGAGATGTTTTCGCTTGAATTTCACAAAAATCCAATAACTGATTAACATCTTTTATAAGTCCAATTGAGTAAGCTCGCATGGCCGATCCATTTCCGCTGCTTCTATTATCGATAATTTTTAGAAAATCAGTTCCGTTTTTACTAGCGTCTAATGCGTTATAAACTCTATCTGAATAGCCTCTTCTTTTATCTCTATGAAAAACTTCAACAAACTTATCGGCAACTTTAACTTCATTCCAATTGTCATCTTCCAATAAAAGTTCTGTTATTGCAATGGCCATTTGTGTATCGTCAGTATATCTTTTATAGATTTCTGTATACAGACCATGTTTATGATATTGCGTTAAATGATTATTTTTAATGATATAATCTAACTCCTGAAATTCAAATCCTGCTCCGTAAGCGTCTCCTATTGCTGCTTCTAGTATCATTTTTTACGATTCAAAAGTTAAATTAATTGATCTAATCCAATCACTTGAACGCTTTCGCCTTCAAAATCTTTAAAAGAATTGGTTGTAAAAATGCCATCAAAGCAGTTTAAAACTTCAAAACCTTTATTGAAAATTCCGTGGCTTACTGCTAAGTACAGTTTTCCTGCGTTTTTCTTTTTTAGTTCTTCGGCTAATCCTACAAAAGTCCCTCCTCCGTCGCAGATATCATCTACAATTAAGCAATCCATTCCTTGCAAATCCTCATTGTAAACTTTAAAACCAGATAATTTCCCCGTTTTTACATCGCGGCTTTTACTGCATTCTACAACCTCAACACCACCTAAAAATTCAGATACTTTGTAGATTTTTTTCAAAGCGCCACCGTCTGGAGAAATCAGTTTTACGTTTTCGCCAATTCTATTCAAAACTTCTTTAATAAAAGTGTAATTCGGAATTACGGTACTATTATTCAACAAAGCTGGAGTTACTTCTGAATGCGTATCAAAAACAAAAACTTTGTTCAATTGCATTGCATTAATAATATCGGCGTATACTTTTACAGATAATGGCTCGCCAGGAATCATAACACGATCTTGTCTCGCAGCTGGGAAATACGGAATAAAAAGATCAATGATTTTAACATCCATTCTTCTTAGCGCATCAACTGTAACGCATAACAAACCTAAATCGTTGAATGAATTCAATCGATGTGTAATGGTAACTTTTCTATTTGGATCAAAATCTGGAGCGATTTTGATGTGTGGTTCTCCTCCTGAGAAAGTAAAACTTTGAAATTTGATTTCTTCCTGATTTTGAAATGGAGCGAATTTTGGGTCGAGATTTAGTATCATAGTTTTTTAGTTTGCGTTAATTATACGCAAATGTAGGATTTAATTTTAAATAAACAATTTATTTTGTGTAAAAATTACGCAAACTTTATTTCGAAGTGAAAGCCTTTATCAATTAACTCATTGTATTTAAGCTTATTGAACTTAAATAATTTTGCTGGTCTTCCGCTTCTTATTGGAGAAAAATTATCGGTTTCTTCTAAAAAACCATAGCTCAGTATTTTTTTTCTGAAGTTTCGGCGATCTATTTCTTTTTCTAAAATCGTGCAATAAAGATTTTCGAGGTCTGAGAATAAGAATTCCTCCGGAAGTAAATCGAAACCAATTGGTTCGTAAGTTAGTTTGGCTTTTAATCTTTCTATTCCTTTCTTTAAAATCAAATTATGATCGAAAGCCAAAGACGGAATTTCATCAATTTTAAACCATTGTACTCTTTCTGCATCTGTATCTGCTTTAATTTCTAAGTTGGAAGCATCAACCAAAGCGTAATAAGCCACCGAAATAACACGGTTTCTAGAATCTCTGTAAATATCATCGCCAAAAGTGTACAACTGTTCCATAAACGTTAATTGCACATTGGTTTCTTCATGCAATTCACGAATAACGGCATCGCTCAAAGATTCGTCGTTCTGCACTAAACCACCTGGTAGTGCCCAATATTTATCTGAAGAACCAAACTTTTGTTCAATTAATAAAACATATAAACCATTGTTTTTATAACCAAAAACAATCGCATCAACCGCAATTCTAATATTTTGTAACTTTTCCATATTCATAAATCATATCAAACAAATATAACGAATGAGAGTCAACTTTATAATCTATGCTCTTGCATTAAACTATAAAATTGACTCTCATCAATATCTCTTAACTTTTCTTAGTTAACTGTAACAGTTCTTTTAGGTATAGAAGTACATTCTGCATCATCTTTTTTAACCGTAACTTCAGCCTTAGCTTCATATATACCTGCAGCCGCATAAGTATGTGTTACCGCCGTACCAGTTCCTGTAGATCCGTCACCAAATGTCCATTTTACAGAAACCAAAGTTCCTGTTCCTGTATACTCAGATGAGTAATTCATCAACTTCGGATTAGTAGCATCAGTTGAATTATGTATTTTAACAAAAATTGATTCCGCTAAACAATCTACTATCACTTCGTCGTCATGTTTACTGCACGAATTACTTATAAGTACAGCTGCAGTTAGGATTAACACTGTTGCAATCTTTTTCATTTTTGAAAATTTTAGTGGTTTACTTATCAAAATTAAACTTTTAAAACACACGAACACAGGATTGAAATCACAATCGATTTCCAAAAAACAGCTTTAATTCTTTCTCAATAATATCAAAAAATGACTTTACATTATTATTTTTTGGCACCAACAAATACACAAATTCTTCTGGAACATGAAAGCTATTCCAAACTAACTGCAATTTATTCTCCTTAATATAATTTCTGGCATTACAATTCCAAGTTGCTGCGATTCCTTCATTTTTAGCCAAAAGCCTTAGCATTTCTGATTCTGAAGGTATAATGTAATTTGGAACCATCGACGGTCTCTTTTTATTGAAAGCATGCAACCAGAATAATTTTATATGCGGAATTCTAGCATCGTGACTGTACCATTTTTGGGCATTGAGCCATTGCTCTATCTCAGTAAAATTATCTGATTTTAATTTCTGACGGAACTCTGTTATATCCAAACTTGTTGGAGCAACTAAAATCAGTTTGATTTTTCCAACAATTTCATAAGTGGTATCAAAAGTGTCAAATCTTTTTGTTGTAATGGCAAAGTCAAGTTTTTTAGCGTCTACTAAAGCAAAAAGTTCGTCGTTTTCTGCAAAAGTAAAATCGATTAAATCAAACTTTGAAATTAAAAGATTACCAACACAGTCAAAAAGATGTTTAGAGATTCCAACAGAAATTAATCGATTAGCATCTTCTGCTTTAGCCCGGAAACTAGTTTCGACACTTTCAAGCCTGTCAAGAGCGTCTATAATCAAATTATTCAGTAACTTAGCATATTCGGTTGGTTCAACTCCTTTCGATTTCCGATTAAACAATTTATTCCCCACATGTGCTTCAAGCATTGAAATCTGCTGACTAACGGCAGGCTGACTCATAAACAACTCTTTTGCAGCGATCGAAAAATTACCATTTTTATAAACCGCTTTAAATGTTCTGTACCATTCTAGATTTACCATGATATAAATTTAATAATAACAAACATAGTTTATTTTATTTTTACTGATATCACTTTCGCCGTAAATTTGTTCAAAATTTAATATTATGAAGAAAATAGCACTATTCGCAATAACTGCATTTACAGCTGTAAGCATTTCTGCAGAAGCTCAAAAATCAAACAAGAAAAGTATGAAAAAAGTATTATTTGTTGTAACCAGCAATGATAAACTGGGCAATACAGGAGAAAAAACAGGGTTCTGGTCTGAAGAATTTGCTGCTCCTTACTACGAATTATTAGATCAAGGTGTTGAAATTACAATTGCGTCTCCACTTGGAGGACAACCGCCAATTGATCCAAAAAGTGCCGATCCAGCTTCCGCAACGGAAGACACCAAACGTTTTGACGCTGATAAAGTTTTACAGGAAAAATTAAAAAACACTTTAAAGCTTTCTACAGTTAACCAAAAAGATTACGACGCTGTATTTTATCCGGGAGGTCACGGTCCGCTTTGGGATTTGGTTGAAGATAGAAGTTCAATTGCTTTAATCGAATCTTTTTACATGCACAATAAACCAGTCGCATTTGTATGTCACGCGCCTGCTGTTTTGAAAAATGTAAAAGTAAAAGGTGAATATCTAGTAAAAGGCAAAAAAGTAACCGGATTTACCAATGAGGAAGAAGAAGCTGTTGGATTAACAAAAGTAGTTCCGTTTTTATTAGAAGATGCTTTATCATCCAACGGAGCAATTTTTTCTAAAGGTCCAAACTGGCAACCATATGCAGTTGCAGACGGACTTTTGATAACCGGACAAAACCCAGCTTCATCTAAATTGGTAGCTGCAAAATTGTTACAAGAGTTAAAATAAAGGGTCTAAGGGACTGAGGCTCTAAGATGCTAAGGTTTTCTTTTAGAAATCTAAAAACTCAATCTCTTATTCACTAAATGGGAAAATAAAAATTAATAAATCACAATGTTAAGTTTCTGAGAATTTATGTTCTAAAGCAAAAAACTCAGAAACTTAGCATCTTAGAAACGCTAAAAAAATGCTCAACTTTGAATTATATAATCCGACGAATTTAGTTTTCGGAAAAGGACAAATTGAAAAACTTTCGACTTTAGTTCCAAAAGGTGCAAAAGTGCTTTTGGCTTATGGCGGTGGAAGTATTTTTAAAAACGGAATTTACGATCAAGTAATCAACAACCTTAAAGGTTTTGAAATTGTAGAATTTGGTGGAATTGAACCCAATCCGAGATTTGAAACTTTGATGAAAGCGGTTGATGTGATCAAAGCAGAAAAAATCGATTTTATTTTGGCTGTTGGTGGCGGATCTGTAATTGATGGCGTGAAGTTTATTTCAGGCGCAGTAAACTTTGAAGGAAATCCGATTGACATTCTTCAAAAAAGAATTTTAATTAAAGAAAATGCAATGCCATTTGGAACAGTTTTAACGCTACCGGCAACAGGAAGCGAAATGAATTCTGGATATGTGGTAACAATTGAAGCAACTCAAGAAAAATTATCTTCTGGCGGAAGTGCTTTATTTCCTCAATTTTCAATCTGTGATCCTACAGTAATTACGTCTTTACCAAAAAGACAAATCGAAAATGGTGTTGTAGATGCGTACACGCACGTTATGGAACAATATTTAACGTATCCTACGGATGCATTTCTTCAGGATAGAATTGCAGAAGGTGTTCTACAGACTTTAATTGAAGTTGGTCCCGGAATCGTAGCAAACCCAACTGATTATACTTTGGCGTCTAATTTTATGTGGAGCTGTACAATGGCTTTAAACGGATTAATTCAGAAAGGTGTTCCAAGCGATTGGGCAACGCACATGATTGGTCACGAATTGACAGCGCTTTATGAAATTGATCATGCTAGAACTTTGGCGATAATTGGGCCAAGTTTGTACCATGTAATGTTTGAAACTAAAAAAGCAAAACTAGCACAATACGGAAGAAGAATCTTCAACTTGACTGGTTCTGACGAAGAAGTTGCAAAAGAAGCCATCAACAAAACGGTTGAATTTTTCCATAAAATGGGAATGGACACTAAACTTTCTCAATATACAGAAGACTATTCTAAAACTGCCGATTTTATCGTAAATCGTTTTGAAGAAAGAGGCTGGAAAGGTTTAGGAGAAAACCAACTGGTAACTTTAGATAAAGTAAAATCTATTGTGGAACTTAGTTATTAAGGGATAAATTCCAAATTTTTAAAATTCCAAATTCCAATCTTAGTATATTGGAATTTGGAATTTTTTTATTGGGATTTTTTTAAAATTTGGAATTTCATTAAAAAAGGCGTTCTTAACAAGTTTAGTAACGCCTTTTCAAAATACTAAAACAAAACTAACTAACTCAATTTTTTTTAAATTCATTAAAATTCTAATTTATAATTTGTTATAACGCAAGTCAGATAGTTTTATTGTTTGGGCATTAAAAAAAAATATTTTGTTCTTAAACTTCTTGAAAGTCATTGCAATTAAAGCTTGTTTTCAAAATTTCTTAAACCAGATTTTGCTTTATTAGCACATTATTAAGTACTTTTGTTTTAAATTATTAAAATAATGAGCGAAAACTTAAAATTTGCAGTGATTGGTGGAGGAAGCTGGGCAACGGCAATTGCAAAAATGTTATGTGTAAATCTTTCTGAAATTTCGTGGTACATGCGCAATGATGCTGCTATTGAGCATATCGAGAAATTCAAGCACAATCCGAACTACTTAAGTTCTGTTGAATTTGATACCAAAAAACTCAAATTAACCAACAATATAAATGAAGCAATAGAATATGCAGATTACATTATTTTTGCAATTCCTTCTGCGTTCTTAGATGCCGAGTTAAAAAACATGACGGTTTCTTTATCAGATAAAATCATTTTTTCTGCTATTAAAGGAATTGTTCCTGAAACGAGTTTAATTGTCGGCGAACATTTCCACATTCAGTACGACATTCCATATTACAATATTGGAGTTATTACAGGACCTTGCCACGCTGAGGAAGTTGCCTTAGAAAGACTTTCGTACTTGACAATTGCTTGCGGCGATCCCGATAAAGCTAAAATTGTAGCCAAAACACTTTCTGGAAATTATATTAAAGCCAAAATTTCAGACGACATCATCGGAACTGAATATGCGGCAATGCTTAAAAACATTTACTCCATTGCTGCCGGAATTGCGCATGGTTTAGGTTATGGCGACAACTTCCAATCGGTTCTTATGAGTAATGCGATTCGCGAAATGAAGAAATTTATTAGAAAAGTACACCGAATGAAACGTAACATTAACGATTCGGCTTATCTAGGCGATTTGTTGGTTACAGGATATTCTGTTTTCTCTAGAAATAGAATGTTTGGAAATATGATCGGAAAAGGGTACACCGTAAAAAGTGCCATGATGGAAATGAGCATGGTTGCCGAAGGTTATTACGCAACAAAAAGTGCTTATAAACTAAATCAAGGTTACGGAGCAAAAACACCAATTATAGACGCTGTTTACGCTGTTTTATACGAAGGAAAAGACGCTAAAACGGTTTTCAGGAAATTAACGGAATCTTTGGATTAAGTTTTTTTAGTGAAAAGAGACAAGAAGCAAGAGGAAAGACCTTATTAAAGAATATAGAATAAAGAGCCAAGACTAATTCAGTTTGGCTCTTTTTTTTATCTCGAAATAAAAGTCTTTACTCTTGTTTCTTGTCTCTTTCTCCTTTCTTCTAACCTTTAGCATTCTTTTTCTCCAGTTCCAACAGCCATTTCTTTCGCCATAATCCGCCTCCATATCCTGTCAGTTCTCCATTTGAACCTATAACACGATGACACGGAATAAGTATTGAAATTCTGTTTGCTCCATTTGCATTAGCTACAGCTCTAATTGCTTCTGGTTTATTAATGGCAATAGACTGCTCTTTATAAGTTCTCACAGCTCCATAAGGTATATTTTGTAGCGTTGTCCAAACTTTATTTTGAAAATCAGATCCTCGAGAGCAAATCGGAACTGTAAATTTCTTTCTTTTTCCTTCGAAATATTCTTTTAATTGCTCTTCTAAAATTTCAAAATGGATATTATCTCCCTGAATAATTGAAGCATTGAATGTTTTTGCCAATGCCTTAAATTCTGTCTCCAGCATTTTTCTGTCTGTAAATTCGAGCAAACAAATTCCTTCTTTTACTGCACAGACATACATCGTTCCGAGCGGAGTTTCTATTCTTTTAAGATCAATTATATTTTGTGCTTTACTATTTTTAGGAGAAACTCCAAATATCGATTTAAAAGAATCATTAAAACCACTCAAAGATTCATAACCAATATCAAAAGCTGTTGAAGTAACACTTTCTCCTTCTTTTATCTTTTTGAAAGCGCTATTAATACGAAACATTCTTTGATAAGCCTGAAATGTAATCTTATGATTTTTTAAAAACCATCGTCGCATTTTACTCGGTTCAATTCCGCGTTGTATTAAATCTGCATCTTTGAATTTTAGAGCTGGATTTTCTGAAAGCTCTTTTAAAATCTCCTTTATAAAATCAGGCGTTTCATTATATTTTTCCAAAGGAAAACAAACTTTACATGGCCGATATCCTTTTAAAATAGCCTCCTTTGATCTGGTAAAAAATTCTACATTTTCTCTTTTTGGTTTTCTAGCTGTACAAGTTGGTCGGCAAAATATTCCAGTTGTTTTAACCGCAGTAAAAAACACTCCTTCAAAAGAAGTGTCTTTATTTACTGCTGCCTGATACATTATATCGTCTGTAAGTTCCATAACCGATTATTCAAAAATGGGAGAAAAACTATTTCTTTCAAGTATCTGTAAAGTAACTTTTTCTAATTGTTTGTTTAGAAAATCATTTGCAAAATTCCCCATACTAATGCGCTTTACTCCCAATTCTTTTAACTTTTCAAAATTAGAAAGATTAGGCATGCACATCACATTAAGAGGAAGTTTTATTATTGCGGCAATTTCTTTTATATCATTTTCATTTGTAATACACGGAAGAAAAACACCATCAACCCCAGCCTTTTCATATTGTTTTAATCTGTATTTAGATTCTTCCATTTTGTTCGGTAAATCTAGAAGAAATACATCAGAACGCACATTTATAAACATATCAATGTTTTTCTTTTTTAAGTTTTCTACGATTGCTTTCAATTTTGCTGCAAAAGATTTTGTTTCTGTTATTTCTCTTTTTGAGTTGATAACAACCGAATCTTCAATATTAATTCCGACTATTCCAATTTCATATAATCTTGAAATATTTGCAACTATTTCCTCAACAGTATCACCATAACCAGCTTCTAAATCAACACTTAAAGGAATTTTTACAGCCGATTTTATTTTTCGAATCATAAAAAAATAATCCTCAAAAGGCATATTTTCCCCATCTTCATAACCTAAATCAGAAGCAATGGCTGCACTTGAAGTTCCAAGTGCTTTAAATCCTAATTTTTCATATTGCAATGTACTTTGAACATTCCAAACATTGCCAAGTAATAGCGGACTTTCATTATAGTTCAGTTTTCTGAATTCTTCAAATCTTGTTGTCATATTTTACTCTTTTAGTTTTGACAAAAGTACTTTTAGGAGAAAACCTTCTGCAACCGAAAAATTGACAACTATTTTTTTTAAATAAAAAATCACGACCATAAATGATCGTGATTTCATACTGTTTTTTAAGTAATCAGTCACCGTCATAGTTTTGAGTTTAGGTATTAAATAAAAAAAGTCAGAATGAATTATTTATCTGACTTTTTTTTTATCGTAAAACTGACCACTAAAAACTGACCACTGAATACTATTTGACCATTATCCCCTCAACAAACAAAATAGGCACTTCTTCCGTATTGTTTTCGTCAAGCGAATTGGCTTTAAAAATGAATTTCTTATCGTATAAAGTATTTCCGATGAAGAAAGTTACCATAAACTCATTATTAAGCGGTAAAAGGCTTTTTTCGACTAATTCTATTTTTACAACAGAAACCGAAGGAACCTCAACGAATGCATGACGCAAGATTGAAGTCTTTTTCATTTCGCCATCAATAGTTCCAAATGCTTTTGAAACTACCATTACGCTGTCTAAATTAAAATCACTGTCATTAACCAAATAAGCGTACCACACTTTTTCCATAAAATCGTCGCTCCATTCCTGCACTGCAGCAAGAAATACATTTTCAACTTCTGGAATTATTATATCTTTTTTCATCTATTAAATTTTAAAAACCTTTGTCAAAGCCTGAAGCTTCAACAAAGGTTTGTTTATTGTAAAGGTAAATTATAACGTAAAGCCATAGCCCTGATGGAAGCGGCATCCTTTTGTTTTTTTCTTTAAAAAACAAAAGATACAGCGGACAGCAGGAAATAGCTCCTAAATATTTGATTTGAACTGCTCTAAGAAACGAACATCGTTTTCATAGAACATACGGATATCTCCAATTTGGTATAAAAGCATAGCAATACGCTCTACTCCCATTCCGAAAGCAAATCCGTTGTATTCATCTGGATTAATATCACAGTTTTTCAAAACGTTTGGATCTACCATTCCGCAACCTCCAATTTCTAACCAACCCGTTCCTTTTGTGATTCTGTAATCCGTTTCTGTTTTTAATCCCCAATAGATATCAATCTCAGCGCTTGGCTCTGTAAATGGAAAATAAGATGGACGAAGACGGATCTTAGATTTTCCAAACATTTCTTTTGTAAAATAAAGTAACGTCTGTTTCAAATCGGCAAAAGACACATCTTTGTCAATGTACAATCCTTCTACTTGATGGAAAATACAGTGCGAACGAGATGAAATCGCTTCGTTACGGAAAACACGTCCTGGAGAAATTGTACGAATTGGCGGTTTATGATTTTCCATATAACGCACCTGAACAGATGATGTATGCGTACGCAATAAAACATCTGGATTGGTTTGAATGAAAAACGTATCCTGCATATCACGCGCCGGATGGTATTCTGGCAAGTTCAATGCGGTAAAGTTATGCCAGTCGTCTTCAATTTCTGGTCCTTCAGAAACATTGAATCCGATATTAGCAAAAATATCTATAATCTGATTTTTAACGATAGAAATCGGATGGCGAGAACCAATAATTACCGGTTCTGCCGCACGTGTTAAATCTCCAAAAATTCCTTTAGACTCTTCTTTGCTTTCTAGTTCTTCCTGAATAACTCTTACTTTTTCTTCAGCAACCGCTTTTAAAGTATTGATTACTTGTCCAAAATCTTTTTTCTGGTCGTTTGGTATATTTTTAAATTCAGTAAAAAGTTCTTTCAGCAAACCTTTACTTCCTAAATATTTAATACGGAATTGTTCTAACGATTCTTTATTTTTCTCATTAAAGGCTTTAGCTTCCTCTATATGTTGTTTTATCTTATCTATCATTTTCCTTCGATAATTGAGAGTACAAATTTAGTGTTTTTAGTTGAAAGTGTGCGGTCACTGTCGCAGTTTTAGGTTTTCCGTAAATTATTTTATCAGATTTAACTTTTCTTCAACTTGTTTAATCTTTCCATGCCAATAATCTAAACCTTCTTGATTGGTTACTATTTCCTTTTTGTAATTAGAAGAAATACTGCTGAGTTTATGCCAGTTTTTATTTAAATCCCGTTCTCGTTCTTGTTTATTTGTTGGTTCAATTCTACTGCGCCAAAAGCCAATATTTTCAAGATATCTTTTTTTTATCCCTTCAAAATACTCTACTAATTTTTCTTTTGAATTCGGAATATAGCCCGGCCCGCTACAACCGCAGGAGTGAAACGTAATGCCTACAGAAAATAAACTTTTAATATGTTCCCACTTTTTGACATCGTCTTTCTTAGGCGATTCAAAATCTAATCCCATATTCGCCATAAATTCTCCGCATTGCGGACATTTGGCTTCAAAAACCGATGTTTCTCCTTTTTTCACATCAACCATCAGTCTTCTTTTAAAGGTCTTTCGACAATTAAAACAAGCATAATGAGGCTTATAAGATGTCATTGCGTATCTGCACATTTTTTTAGTGGTCAGTGGTCAGGTTTTTAGTGGTCAATATTCCGTTTACAGCGCCGAACACTTCCAAACTGAATACTGAACACTAAAAAAAATCTATTCAATAAGTTTTCTTTCTAAAAAATAACTTACAATCGCTTCTTTCATTAAAACCGATTGTTCTCCTGCTTTTAACGGCGGCAAATTTTCTTTTACTTTGTAATGAGGCCAGCCTTCTTCATCGAAATATTCGAATTCATAAAATCCGTATGGTTCTAACAATCGACAGATTGCAATGTGCATCAAATTCAGTTTTTCGTCTTTTTTGTATTCGCGGTGCACTTTTCCGTATTCTTGAACTCCGATTAGGTAAATTATGGCATCCAAATCTAAATCTTCGCCTTGCGAAAATTGATTGGAAAGTATATCAACGAGCTTTTCCCAGCGCTCTTTTAATTGTGTATCTCTAGACATTATATGATTTTAGATTGTTGATTTTAGATATTAGATTGCTCAAAAATTCAATTCTGAAGGGGGGCAGAATTACAATCTGTACTCTAAATTTGATTTGCAAAGATACAGAGTTCGAACACAATGTGCCTAAAAAATTAAACACATAAAATTACATCTGCCATAAACCCCATGAACCTTTGTCTCTCTACACATTTGAACCTTAAAAAAAACATATCTTTGCGCCTTTATTAAACACCCGTAAAACATGAGTTTTTTTGATATTATTGTAGCCGCGCTTTTAGGATACAGTTTGTACAAAGGCATTAAAAATGGACTTTTTGTAGAAGTTGCCTCTTTCATTTCTTTGCTGTTAGGAATTTATCTTGCGATTAAATTTTCTTCGTTAATGACGGGAATGATTTCAAAACACGTTTCTTGGAATCCGACCAATATTCAAATTACGGCTTTTATCCTGACTTTTATCTTAGTTGTAATTGGCGTTTATTTTTTAGCCAAAATCTTAACTGGAATTGCCGATCTTGCCATGTTAGGCTGGATGAACAAACTCGGAGGCGGATTCTTTAGGGTTTTAAAAACCATTCTGATCTTAAGTATTTTTATTGCTTTGTTCGAAAAGATAAATTTCAATAATACATTGGCTAAAAAGGAAACTTTAGATAGTTATATTTTTTATAATCCAGTGAAGAAAGTTGCTGCTTTTGTTTATCCGTCGATTGAAAAATGGTACGAGACTTTTAAAAAAGAACATACTCAAAAAGATGAAGAAAAAGAAACTTCTGAATCTGAAAAAAAATAAATTCAAATATAAAAAAGCTTCGGAGAAGCGAAATATTTATAGAAATTTAATAATCAAACCAAAAAGAGCTCCAGCGGAGCGACATATAAATTATTTAAAATCCAAATATGTCGCTCCGCTGGAGCTCTTTTATATCTTGAACGCTTGTTTTTTTCTATAAATATTTCGCTTCTCCGAAGCTTTTCTAAAACTTGATTTCTATACTTTCTCCTTTTTTCAAAACAATTTCTTGTTTTTTATCGCCGAAAATCAAAGTTGTTTTTCCTCCATTTTTAGAGGAAATAATCACTTTTTCAGGTTTTTTATCATTCCAAGTCATTTCAATTTCAAATCCGCCTCTTGCGCAAATCCCTTTTACAGAACCTTCTGACCAAGCGTCTGGTAAAGCAGGCAATAATCTAATTTCATTTTCATTTGACTGCACCAACATTTCGGCAACGGCAGCTGCTCCTCCAAAATTACCATCAATTTGAAATGGCGGATGCGCATCGAATAAATTCGGATACGTTCCTCCTCCTCTTCTTGGTTTTTCTGTTTTTTTCCCGTCGGGGTCAACATATCGAAGTAATTCACGATACATTTTATAGGCACGATTCCCGTCCCAAAGTCTTGCCCAGAGATTAATTCGCCAGCCTTTTGACCAGCCTGTGGTTTCATCACCTTTTATTTCCAAAGTTTTCTTAGAAGCTTCAGCCAAATCAGGCGTTTTTAACGGTGTAATATGATCGCCAGGGAAAAGTCCGAATAAGTGCGATTGATGACGATGTTTCGGTTCATTATCATCCCAATCAAAATACCATTCCTGAAGATTTCCTTTTTTTCCAATTTGATACGGATGCAATTTTGAAAGTGCTGTCTCTAGTTTTTTTCTAAAATCAGCATCTGTATTTAGCACTTTTGAAGCTTTTATGGTTTTTTCAAAACATTCGCGAATCATGGCTAAATCAGCAGTTCCTCCATACAATGTCGCACCTACAAAACCATCTGCCAGTTTATATTGATTTTCTGGCGAAGTCGAAGGCGATGTAATTAAATTTCCATTTTTATCGGTAACCAACCAGCCTAAACAAAACTCGGCTGCGCCTTTCATTAACGGATATCCTTCTTTTTTCAAATAAGTTACATCTTGGGTAAAAGTATAATGTTCCCAAATGTGTGTACTCAGCCACGCCTGCGCCATTGGCCAGCACGCCCACATCGGATCTTCTTTTCCAAACTGTCCAACGGGATTAGTCATTGCCCAAATATCTGAATTATGCGCTGCAGCCCAACCTTTATCTACACCATAAAAAGTTTTGGCTGTAACTTTTCCTGTTACCGAAAGATTTTTAATGAAACTCAAAAGTGACGAATGCATTTCTGAAAGATTGGTGTTTTCTGCCAGCCAGTAATTTTCTTCCAAATTGATATTCATCGTATAATTACTGCTCCAAGGCGGACTCAAATGCGGATTCCAAAGTCCTTGCAAATTGGCTGGAACGCCCAAAGTTCTAGATGAACTGATTAATAAATAACGTCCGAAATTGAAATAGAGAATTTCTAGATTTTTATCTTCTTTTCCCTCAGCATAACGCAATAAACGTTCGTCGGTCGGCAAATCTGGAGCACCTGTTTTTCCTAAATCTAAATCGACACGATTGAAGAATTTTTGATAATCGGCAATGTGAGATTCCTTTAGTTTATCGAATGGTTTTGCGTAGGCATTGTTCAGATTTTGCAAGGCGATCGATACCTCGTCTAATCCTTCTGATGCTGGATTTTTGTCAAAACCGTTAAAGCTTGTTGCCACAGAAACATAAATAATTGCTTCGGTTGCATCTGTTAGCGTTAACGATTCTCGAGAACTTGTAACTTTTCCGTCTGTTTTTTTGATTTGGACCAAACCTGTAAATCGTGTTCCTCTTTCTTTTAAGCTCAAATATTTTGGAGAAACATTGTACCCTGCGTTTTCATGAATTGGCGCAGAACCTTTTAGAACCAAAATATTGTTTCTCACTTCAACATTTGATTTTAAAAGGCTTTTTAGATTGATATCAAAGTTTAAAGCTCCTTTTTGATCGGCTGTCAGTTTGATAATCATAACTTTATCTGGAGCCGATACGAAATATTCTCGCGTATATTTGATACCCGCCATTTCGTAACTAACTTTAGAAATAGCATTTGAAAGATCCAGTTCACGATGATAATTTACTGCCTTCCCTTTTTCGGAATTATTGATTTCTAATGTTCCTAAAGGCGCATACGATTCGGAATTTTTTCCCTCGACTTTTTTATTCAGTTCTTCGGCCAGTTTGTAGTTTTCGTTTTTTAATGCTTCTCGAATTGCGGGAATATTTTTGTAAGCTTCCGGACTCATATTGGCATTTACAGGTTCGCCTGACCAAAGCGTAATGTCATTCAAATAAATTTTGTCTGAATTGGCGCCTCCAAAAACCGTTGCTCCCATTTTTCCGTTTCCTAAAACCAAGCTTTCTTCAAAGAATTCTGCGGGTTGTTTGTACCATAAAACATTCTTGGATTGCGCCGAAATGTTTGTGTAGCAAGACGTGAGAAGTAAGATGAAAAATGTTTTTTTTATCATATTGTGTTATCTTATCCTAACAGGTTTTAAAAACCTGTTAGGTATTTATTTTTTATCTAAACTAATAAAAAAATCTAGTCATACCTAACAGGTTTTTAAAACCTGTTAGGATAAAAAACGGTACCAAATCAGATGTTCCTACGGAACATTTTTTGTTATATCCATTTTATTCAACGGATTTCCATTGCCACCGATGAAATTTCTACCGACGAAATGTTCCTAGTGGAACATCTATCGTTACGTATTATTTAGCTCTTTACTAGGGACTAATCACTAAGTACTCAAAAACTATTTACTCACTTTATACTTTTCATTCGCCGTTAGCATTTCCCAATTATCTGTTCTGAATGGCGATGCGGGAAATTTTTCTTTATTGAAAAGATTAATTGCCGTATCATCATCTGCCCAGCCGTAATGAACTGCTACGGGATTCCGAACTTTATCGCTCGAAACAATTATTTTGTTGTCTTTGATTATCGCTTTCGCGGAATGAAAAACTTTGTCTGCACCTGCAATTTCGAATCCTTTTAATTCAACATTATTAGGTGTTGATAATCCGCTGCCGATGTTATCGAAAGTAAGGATAATTTCGTTTCCTTTTATTGTTTGAGATTTATACGTTGGTCCGCTGTGAACTTGTTTTTTGCCGTAAATATTGTTCATCGCAATAGCTGCCAAACGCAAACCAATATCTTGTTTATTGGTTGGGTGAATGTCTTTTGCATTTCCAATATCGGTTGTAACAGCCATTCCTGTGTTTGGTAATTTTAAAGTTTCCGATTGCGCTTCGCGAAGTTCTGCCCAACGGCTTCCTTTTTGACTGTTGCCTCCGAATTCATCAAAAGTGGACAATTGAACGAAATAAAAAGGGAAGTTTCCTTGTTTGAATTTTGTTCTCCAATCGTTGATCATTAACGGAAATGATTTTTTGTATTCTGCCGCTCTCCAAACATTAGCTTCACCCTGATACCATAAAACGCCTTGCATTGCATAAGGCACTAACGGATTTACCATGGCATTGTACAATAACGATGGATAACTGTTTGGTGAAACTTCGATTCTCACTTTTATGACATTGAATTTCCAAAGTCCGTCAAGCGGAAGATTTGAATCTTTAAAATCGATTTTTAAATCTGTTGGATCACCGTAAATTCCACCGCCGCCACTGTAATCTGTAATTCTTACGGCTATTACGTTTGTTCCTTCTTTTAAAACGTTTGCCGGAATTTTGTAAACTCTTTTAGCATCCCAAAGGTTATTGGTTCCAACTTCAACTCCGTTTACATACGTTTTGTCTTCGTCATCGACTTTTGCTAAATGCAAAGTGGCTTCTTTTTTGGCTTGTTCTGCGGTTAAAACAATGGTTTTTCGCATCCAGACAATTCCGTCGATATTGCCGATTTGCTGGTTTTCCCAAAGTGAAGGTACTTTTATTTCAGGCCAGTTTTTATCCTGAAAAGTTGCGTTTTTAAATTGATCTTCGTTTTCCATCGAAACATCAAAACCCTGAACTTTTTTTAAATTTTCTAAAACCGATTTTTTATACGTTTCAAAAATGGCATTGATATCTACAGTTGGAACGTCGGCAATCATGGCTTTAAAATCGGAACTGTTTTCGAAAGCTTCACGGCTTGTCCAAGTTTCAACATTGGTTCCGCCCCAAGAAGTATTGATGATTCCGATTGGGATTTTTAATTCTGAATATAGTTTTCTAGCGAAATAATAGCCAACTGCTGTAAAGTTGCCTACATTTTCTTTGTTGGCCACTTCCCATTTTCCTTGCTTTAAATCGTCTTTTGGAGTTCCGCTTAAATCTTGGGCAACACCAAAATGACGAATCATTGGATAATCTGCACTATTGATTTCTTTTTCTGAATTCATCGTTTTGAAAACCTGAAATTCCATGTTTGATTGTCCGCTGCAAATCCAGACTTCACCGACCAAAACATTTTTGATGGTGATTTTATTTTTTCCGATTACGATCAATTCGAATGGTCCGCCAGCTTTTTCAGCACTTAAATTTACCGTCCATTTTCCGTTTTTATCGGCTGTCGTTTTCTTGATTTGTTTATTAAAATGGACTTCTACATTTTCATTCGCATCAGCAAAACCCCAAATCGGAATTTGTTTGTCTCTTTGAAGCACCATTCCATCAGAGAATATTAAAGGCATTCTCACATTAGCATTAGCTAAAACACTAATTAACAGAAAAATAAATATTACATTCTTTTTCATTTTTTCTAATTTAAATATTTTTTAAACCATATAAGTGATATAAGTAAATATAAATTATAATCTCAATCTAAACTTAAATTATCTTATATCACTTATATGGTTTAACTACATTTTTTACTTTAATCCTTCGATTAAAGCGTTTAAAGCTTGTGTATCGAAGACGGTATTATTGGTTCTATTCATAATTCCGAAACCATTATTTCCTGTACTTCCTTCATCCCAATAAAATGGTAATAATCCATTTGTTTTTGCTGTTTTGACCACCGTTTTTAAATAATAAGCTCTTGAGTTTAAATGCAAGGTCAAAGCATCTCCTGTTAAAGTGGTTCTGCGGATGGCGCCAAACTCTCCCAATAAAACTGGAATTCCTTTATCTACAAATTGGGTTTTCATCAATTTAAAATTCTTTTCTAAATCGGCTTCTTCGCCCCAAGTTGCGTTTCGTTCTGTATCTGTTGTAGAATGAAATCCTGCTCCCCAATAATAGAACATTTTACCCCAAGTTTCGTCTTTGGTTAAACCTGCGAAATTCCACGGAGCATAATAATGTACTTCGACCATCATTCTGCCAGTAACTTTATCTGTTGGCAATGTAGTCATTAATTTATTTGTTTTTTCGATATCTGTCGTTGGTCCCTGAACTACCAAAACACGAGTGGCGTTCTTTCCTCCCGTTGAACGAACTGCATCGATAAAAGTTTGATGGTACGAATTTAAAACTGCCATTTGAGTAGCATCTTCAACCGCTGGTTCGTTGGCGCTTGCAAAAAGTAAATGTTCGTCAAAACCTCGTAAATGTGTTGCAATTTGTTCCCAAAACGCTTTTTGTTTCGCATTGTTTTCTACTTTTTTGGCTTCGGTAATATTGTTTTCCAGCCAGCCGCCGTCCCAGTGAATGTTTACCACAACATACATATCGTTATCAATGCAGTATTGCACTACTTCTTTAACACGATTTAGCCAATCTGCTTTGATTTTTGCTGTTGCAGCATTTTCTAAATTCTGATTCCAAGAACACGGAATTCTGATGGCATTAAAACCATTTGCTTTTACGGCATCAATTAAAGCTTTGGTTACTTTTGGATTTCCCCAAGCGGTTTCTCCTCCAGTTGCTTCCAAAGTATTTCCGATATTCCATCCCAATTTGATTTTTGCTGCCAATTCGACCGCAGAACTTCCCATTCCGGAAGCATCCGCAGCAATTGGATTGGTATTGTAACTTGGATATAAACTTCCTGCTGCCTGAGAAACTGAAATTGTTGCAGACGGCAATTCGGTGCTTGTCAAAGTAATCACAGCATTTCGCAAAGCTGTAGTCGTGTTTTCTAAAGCGGTAATTTTTACCACGGTACTTCCTGATGTTCCAGCAGTCGAACTTAATTTTATCCAGCTGACAGGATTGCTCAATGTCCAAGCAACTCCATTGGAATTAACCGTTACTTCTATTGTATTTTCTTTGCTTTCAAAATCGATTTTACTCGTACTCGCAGTAAGCGTTTTTATACTTACTGGAACTTCTTCTTTATCTGAACTGCAGGCTGAAACTCCTAGAAAAACAAAACATAAAATAAAACTCAAGAAGTAATCGTTGATTGTTTTTTTCATTTGGTTTAAGTTAAGTTAAATATAAGTTTTTAAAATCAACGCCAGCTTAATGGGCTGGCGTTGGTGGTTTGGTTATTTTATAGCAATAACAATTTATTTAACTGTTACCTGAATTTCTTTTTTAATATCTCTTGAAGAAGTTCCCAATTTGATAGTATATTTTCCAGGTTCCACTGTCCATTTTTTAGCAGCAACATCGTAGTAAGCCAATTCTTTTACCGGCACTTTGATCGTCACTTTTTCTGAACTTCCAGCTTTTACATCCGCTTTTTTGAATCCTTTTAATTCTTGCGCTGCACGAGTGATTTTAGAATCAGATTTTGAAGTATACAATTGAACTACTTCTTTTCCGTCTATTTTTCCTGTGTTTTTAACGTCAACTGTAACTTCAATTACGTCGTTTTGAGCGTACGAATCTTTATTTGCTTTTGCATTATCAAGCGCGAAAGTTGTGTATGATAATCCGTAACCGAAAGGATATAATGGTGCAACATTTTTTGTATCAAACCAACGGTATCCAATTAAAATTCCTTCAGCATAATTTACCGCTTTGTCTCCAGGGAAACTGTTTGTAGCATGCGCAGGAGAATCTTTCAATTGTTTAGGCATTGTCCAAGGTAATTTTCCTGACGGATTTACTTTTCCTAAAATAACATCAGCCAAAGCATTTCCACCTTCAGAACCGTTGAACCAGCTCCAAACTAAAGCAGAAGATTTCTGGCTAACTTCATTAATATCAAAAGGAGCCCCAGCAATCATTACGACAATAGTTTTAGGGTTTGCAGCTGTCACTTTTCTAATTAATTCTTCTTGTCCAAAAGGCAAGTGTAAATCTCTACGGTCAGAAGCTTCTGTTTCATAATCACGGTTTGAACCCGCAAAAATGATGGCAACATCTGAATTTTTAGCTGCATCAACTGCTTCCTGAACTTTTGCAGGATCTAAAGCATCAATTGTAACTGGACCATTAGCCGTAATATTTCCTAAGTTCCCTTTGTTTTTCTCATCGTAACGCTCTAAATATCCTTCTGCGTAATTGATTTTGATTGATGAAGGAAGTCTGTTTTTAAGACCTTCAAGAGGTGTAACTTCTCTTTTTGTTTTTACTCCTGCTCCAAATCCGCCAAGAGCATTTTTCTTTGTTGCATTGTTTCCAATTACAGCAATAGATTTTACTCCGTCTAGTTTTAAAGGCAATGCATTGTTTTCGTTTTTCAACAATACAATTGCTTCAGCGGCAATTTTGTATGCGTCTTGGTAATGTGCTTCGGTTGCGATGCTTCCTTTTGCACGCTCGCCTCCGCCCATTGCTTTCACTTGGAATAAAACTCTTAAAATACGTTTTACGTGCAAATCAATTTCTTTCTCAGAAACTTCTCCAGATTTAACTGCTGCGATTAATTTATCGGCTAAGAAAAATTCGTTGAAAGGTTTTGGTGTTCCCATTTCAATATCTAAACCATTTTTCAATGCTTTTGCTGTAGAATGCACCGCAGCCCAGTCAGAAACTACAATACCTTTAAATCCCCATTCGTCACGAAGGATTTTATTCAGCATATAATCATTCTCACATAAATATTCGCCTCTAAATTTATTGTAAGCTCCCATAATACTGTATGCTTTTGCTTCTTTTACAGTAGCTTCAAAAGCCGGAAGATAAATTTCGCGAAGTGTACGCTCATCAATTTGCACATCTACAAAATCACGATTTGTTTCCTGATTGTTTGCCGCGTAGTGTTTTACGCACGCCATTACATCTTTTTCTTGTAAACCAACAACCAAAGGCACTGCAATTTTTTTATTCAAAAACGGATCTTCAGACATGTATTCGTATGTTCTTCCTCCAAGCGGCGTTCTTACCATATTGATGGCTGGCGAAAGCAACATATCTTTGTCTCTTGCACGTAATTCTTCTCCTAAACTGGTTCCGAAAGTATGTGCCATTTCTGTGTTCCAAGTTGCTGCCAAAGCACCACCTGCAGGATAATAAGTCGCGAAATCGTTTGTCCATCCTGCTGGAGCCCAATTGTCGCGTGAGATTTCTTCACGAACTCCCAACGGACCGTCTGCCATTTTTAATTCTGGAATTCCTAAACGTTTTACGCCTGCGTTAGCAAACATACTGTTCCCGTGAAGCATTCCGATTTTTTCTTCTAATGTCATTTGCGAAATCAACTTGTCGATTTCGGCATCATGATCTGTGCTTATTTCTTTTCCAACGTATTCTTCGGTTTGTGCCGAATTTGAAGCTGTTGTTTGGGCATCATTTTTACATGAAGTAAAGAATGCAAAAAGTAGAGCTGATGAAAGGAATATCATTTTGTTTTTCATAGATAGTTCGGTGTTTTTTGATTTAAAGATTTTTGATTCCTCACGCATCATCTTTAAATAACGTTAATACTATTTTTTATGTTTGTGGTTTTCTCTAAATTATTGTTTGATCAAATTCAGCATTACAACATCATTTTCGTTGATTTTGAATTCTCTGCCGAAAGTGCCTTTTCCGTCAATTGTAATTTTTTCTGTTGAAAGTGGTGCACCGTTATTTTTTTCTTTTATGGAATTTACCTGCTCTCTTGTTAACTGACTCGGTTTATTCATTGCCAGATAATCCGCGTAAGCGTCATTTACTTTGTAACCCACTTTATAAATTTCTAAAAGATATTTTCCTTTCTGCATTCCATCAATCTCCACTTTTATTTTTCCTTTTTCTTTTGATGGAAGGTCTTTTATGTAATAGGTTTGATTCAATTCTTTGTCGCCGGGATGTGTATTGGTAAAATCCCATAATAAAACCTGAACATCACCTTTTTCATTTTTAGAAGCCCAAGAAGCTTTATCTGAATTTTGAAGTTCCGTTTCTCCCAATTTATTCATTAAATAATAAGAGAAATAAGCTGGCTTTTTAATTCCCTGCGTATTCAATAATCCGAAACCGCCGTGAAAAGGGGTAAATCTTGGTCCTGGTTCTTCAAAAATATCAGTAAAAACCCAATATGACATCGAGTTTGCAGCGTTTCCAACTTGTTTTATTTTCTGCAAAATATACGCTGCAGAATGATAACTGTCGTGAATTGGATCTGCTGGTGTATACGATGTGCTCCATTCCGTATAATGCAATTCCAAATTTGGTTTTGCTGAAGCTGCAATTTGTTTTCTCGAATTTAAAATATCGCCGCTTACGCCGAATTCATCCTGACTTAAGATAGTTCCCGAAGTTCCAAATTCGTCCAGATATCCATGTTTTACTCCGTAAGTATGAGTCGAAACAAAATCCATTGGAACATTATTTTTTGCACAAAAATCAATTGTTTCCGGAACCCATGCTGCTCCTGCTGTTGCTGGGCCGCCAACTTTGTATGCAGGATTCACGGCTTTTACGCCACGAGTTGCGTAATCGTATAATTTAAAATAATCTACCTGCGTTCCTGTCCAAAAACCTGGGGATAAATTCGGTTCGTTCCAAACTTCAAAATACCAAGTTTTTACTTCTTCATCTCCGTAACGTTCTTTAAAATGCTGGGTTAAATTTCTAACTAAATCTTCCCATTTTTTATAATCTTTTGGAGGCGTTACGTTTCCTTTCCACCAAAAAATCGTTTCTTTTCCACTTGCCAATGCATTAGGCATAAAACCTAATTCTACAAACGGTTTCATTTTCAAACTCACAATATAATCGAATAAAACATCAACATATTGGTAATTGTATTCTGGATTTCCTTTTTCGTCTTCGCGATAAACAGCCATATCATCAGACAATAAACCATGAAAACGAATGTATTTAAAATCGCATTCTTTTTTTACCAATGCCAATTGCTGCTGCCAATCTGCACGTAGTCCTTCGTTTGCTCTTCCTGCGCCGATGCATTCTTTAAACATGGTGTTTAATTTTCCAGCAGTTTTATTGAAATCTACTTTTATGATTCGATTTTCAGCATTATTGTTTTGTCCAAACAAAATGCTGTTGTTTAGAATTAATGAAATAAATAGTATTGCTGAAATTTTTTTCATTTGATAATAAATATTTATTTGATCACTGGAACAAAATCGTTGCGTTTAGTAAACCCGACAGGTTTTAAAAACCTGTCGGGTTTGGGAAATTAATAATTATAGCTTTTTAAATCTTACTGCTCCACCGCCAGCTCCGCCTAATTTCAATTGTAATTTATCTGAAGCTTTTACTGTTTTCTTAGAAATTGCTACTGCTTCTGGATTATGTGTTTGATCTGTTCCTTCAACATCTACATAAATCTGTGCTTCGTAAGTTGCATTTGGATCTAAGAATGATAATGAAACCTCTACATTTCTAGGTTTTTCATTGGTCAAAGTTCCTAAATACCAATCAGCGCTGTTTCTGTCTTTTCTTGCCGTTGTGATATATTCGCCAATTTTTCCTTCTAAGATTTTAGTGTCTTCCCAATCGGTCGGCACATCTTTTAAGAATTGTAAAGCTGGTTTTCCTTCGTAATTTTCTGGAAGATCGGCCAGCATTTGAATTGGAGAATAAATTGTTACATACAATGCCAATTGCTGTCCAACTGTTCCTTGAATTCTTTTTCCAGGATAACCTTGTTTTACCTCAACATCAAAAATTCCAGGTGTAAAATCCATTGGTCCAGAAAGCAATCTTGTAAACGGAATAATACTTAAATGGTTTGGCGGATTTCCTTCGCTCCAAGCGTTATATTCTTGTCCGCGTGCTGCTTCTCTCGAAACCATGTTTGGAAAAGTCCTTCTTTCTCCCGTATCTTTTATTGATTCGTGGTATAAAACTGCTAAATCATATTGTGCTGCTTTTTCTAAAATGTATCTGAAATAATTTACTCCAAACTGTCCGAAGTGCATTTGTTTCATATTTAATTTTGAACCTACGTGACCAATTTTTACCGTGTGAATTCCTAGTTTCTTGTATAAAGCAAAACCTTCATCAACTTCTTTTAAGTAGTTAATTAAGTTCGAACCTGTTTCGTGGTATCCGATTAATTCGATGTTCTTTTTCTTTCCGTATTCCACTACTTTTTCAAGGTCGAAATTGTCAGCGCTTTTCGTGAAACTGAACATGTGCATACGGTTTTCATACCAACCTGGTGTCCAACCTTTGTTCCAACCTTCGATTAATAAATGGTTGAAACCTTCTTTTGCTGTAAAATCAATATACGTTTCCGCATTTTTGGTTGTTGCACCTTGTTTGTCGCTTTCCCAGAAAGTATATTTCCCGATGTGCATTCCCCACCAAATTCCTAAATATTTATAAGGTTTGAAATAACTTGCTGTATTTTTTAATTTGTTTGGTTCGTTTAGGTTTAGAACCAAATAAGAAGTAATCAATTCTCCTGGATTTTCTCCAATTTGAAGTGTTCTCCAAGATGAAGTAAACGTATCTTTTACGCGAACTTTTACTCCGTCAGGCCACGGCACTAAATCCGATTTTAATTCGGTCCCTTTTGTGTTTACCAAAGTCATACTTGCAAAATCAATTAGATTTGCTTCGTGAAAACTTAAAGCCAATCCGCTTTTACTTTCAATTGTTAGTGGAGTTAAAACGGTGTCCAAAGTACTTACCGGTGCATCTTTGAAAAGATATTCGTCGCGGTTTTCTCTGTTTGCTGGAATCCACCATGCTTTTCCGTCTTCTTTTAAGTTAAAAGTTGTTTTTTCATCCGTGATAAAAATACTGTCTTTTACATTTTGCTTTGGATACACATATCTAAATGCAACTCCGTCATCGAAAGCACGAAATTGAATTTGTAATTTTCTTTTGTTTCCTGTTTTTTGCTGTAAATCAACTACAAGCTGATTGTAATTGTTTCTGATGTTTTTCTTTTCTCCCCAAACTTGTTCCCAAGTTTCGTCAAAAGTCGAAGTTTTGGCACCTTTGATTTCAAAATTTGAGCTTAAATCTTCATTTCCTTTTAGCAAAAATCCCATATCAGACGGAGAAATCACTTCTGTTTTTCCGTGAGAAACTGCATATTTTGGAGCATTTTTTACGAGCTCAAATTTGATTTTGTTTTTTCCGTTTGGCGATGCCAGTTCGTAAGCGTTTTTGTTTTTCTGACTGTAGCCAATTGCTACTGAAAACAAAACGGCTGGGAGAATTAGATAGTTTTTCATGTTTTTTGAATTATTTTTTTTGCCGCAGACTTAAAGGATTTTTATTTTTCTCTCGCAGATTTGGCAGATTGCTTCGCCTGTTCGCTATCGCTTGAGTGAGCTGATTTTTAAAAATTAAAAAAAATCTGCATGATCTGCTAAATCTGCGAGAGTAATAATCTCTTTAATCTGTGCAATCTGTGGCTATTTTTTTGCCACGAATTGCACCAATTTCCACGAATTAAATCTGTGCAAATTCGTGTAATTCGTGGCTAACTTTTTTATTTTGCCCACTCTGTTTTAAAAGTGGTTTTTCCGTTTAACGGATTTGAAGCTACGTCAAAATTGTTTCCGTTTTTGTTCACTCTTATTTCTTGTACGGCATTGCCTTCTGGTAAAAATACTTTGGCTGTCGCCGAAGTAGTTTTGTCGCTTGCATAAACTTTTAATGTCAGTTTGCTCCAATCCATATCTTTTGTAGACTGCGCTAAACCAATGTGTGGAATTGCTGTTCCGTCTTTAACCAAAACAATAATTGGAATTTCACCAGCTTTGATTTTATGCCATCCTGATTGGTAAACTTTTTTAGTTTGATAATCAATCCAAGTTCCTTCAGGAAGGTAAACATCTCTTTCTTCAACTTCTTCAAAAAGCGGTGCCACCAACATACTTGAACCAAATAAATACTGATTATCTACTAACCAAGCTCCCGGATCGTTTGGATATTCTACAAATAAAGCACGCATCATTGGAAGTCCTTTTTGAGAACTTTCTTTTGCCTGAGCGTAGATGTATGGCATTAATTCGTAACGCATATTATCTGCTTTTCTAAATCCTTCCAAGAAATCTTTGCTGTACAACCAAGGTTCGCGAGGCGGTTCTCCGTGGCTTCTTACGTGCGAAGTCAACATTCCGAATGGTGTCCATCTTCTGTAAATATTCTCTGGAGATTTAGTTGCGAAACCTCCAACATCATGACTCCAGAAACTGAATCCGCTAAGACCTAAAGAAAGTCCACCGCGTAATTCTGCAGACATTGCTCCGTTTGTGGTTTCAGAATCTCCTCCCCAATGTAAAGGATAACGCTGACTTCCTGCCCAAGTACTTCTTGCCCAGATTAAAGTATATCCTTTTTCTTTTTGAGTGATTTCTGCAACTGCTTTATTGTATCGTAATGGATATAAGTTGTGCTCGTAGAAACCAGTTCTTCCCGAATGGTAAATTCCGTCTGGCGGTGCCGCTTCTCCAAAATCTACTTTGAAAACCGCAACTCCTTCATCAAATAATTTTTTCAACTTTGCTTGATACCAAGTTACCGTTTCTGGATTTGAGAAATCTAAAACTGCATCCTCATAAGGAAGGTTTCCTTTTCTGTCTCTTACTGCTAAGTTTTTATCCATGATTTCAGGAAACAAAGTATTCTTTGGCGTGAAATAAGGCAATTGCCATAAACAAACCTGGAAACCGTCTTTCTTTAAATCGGACATCATTTTTGTAGCGTCTGGGAAACGAGATTTTGCAAACTCATAGTTGTTTCTCCAATCTACATCAAACCAGCCTGTATCAAAGTGAATAACATCTGTTGGGATTTTATATTTACGCAAATCTTTTGCTACTTCGCGTCCTTCTTTTTCAGAGAAATAAGTGATTCTACTCATCCAAAAACCGAAAGACCAAAGCGGTGGCATTGCAGCCTTTCCTGTCAAATTAGTGTATTGATCTAATATCTCTTTTGGTTCTCCGATGAAGAAAAACAAATCGGCTTCGTCGTCTCCAATGTACATTTCGTTGGCACTTGAAAAATACTTTCCAAAGTCCACTGTAATTGGCGTTGAATGATGCATGAAAACTCCGTAACCACGGCTGCTCATGTAAAACGGAATCGGTTTGTACATCGTTTCATTTTGGATTCCGTTAGCGTCATCCGTCCATAAAACTACTTTTTGTCCTCGTTTGTTGAATTGTGTGAATGATTCACCGCAACCAAATATTTTTTCGTCTGGTTCTAAACTGAACGCCGCGCCCATACTTCTTGAATAATCACTATTTCTGCGAACGTAAGAAAACGGAAGCGTTGGTGTGTATGTGTTTTTAAAATCAGTATCGTGAAGTGTGCTTGTCAGCAGTTTTCCTTTTTCATCGTAGATTTTTACGTGCCAAGGTTTTGTCAAGATTTCAACTCTTCCGTGTTTGCTTGTATAACTGTGACCACCTTCAATTTTAGCATATTTCCATAATTCTGGGTGATTTGGTGCAACGCCGTCAATCAGCATTAGAGATTCCTTCTGCGGATGAAATTGCGGGCCAGAAGTTGTTTTGATACGAACTGTTCGATCTGAAACAAACTGAATTTCGAATGGCAAAACAGGAGATTCTGCATATTCTGTTGTTGGAAATTCGTTTGCTTTTTCCACATCTGGTTTCATCATCATGTTGTTGAAAGCCTGACGTGTTTTATAATTGTATCTCAAATATTTGATGGTTCCTTTTCCCGTTGCGGGATCAAAAGAAGCCAATTCGTCTGCGAAATAAAAAGTATTCAGATAGTTCTGAAAATCTTTACTTATATCTATTGGAGCATTTAATACATCTGCATTTTGGATTTGAGCATTAGCATTTGGAACTGCCAAAAATCCAAACATAAGAGCAGAAAATAATGCGGTTAGTTTTGAGTTTTTCATTGGTTAATAATGTAGATGTTAGTTCTCCTACAAGGTTTTCAAAACCTTGTAGGTCTTTACTTTTTTTACTTATTTAAAATATTATATATACCTACAAGGTTTTGAAAACCTTGCAGGAACTTGACTTCTTATTCTGTTGTAATTACAATTGTAGCTTGTTTTAAGCCATTCGCTTTTGCGGTTAATTCTAATCTTCCAGATTGATCGCCAGATTGTACAATAACCAAACATTTTCCAGCCAAAGCGGTGTGTTTATTTCCTTTATACGATTCGTGGCTAACTGGATCTCCGCTACAAACCCCAACGATTTTTCCATTTCCTTTTAAAGAGAAATTAATTTCGTTATTCGCATTTGGTGCAATCGTTCCTTTATCATCTAAAATATCAACTGTAATAAATGATAAATCGTTTTTATCTGCTTTAATGGTACTTCTATCCGCAGTCAGTTTCAATTGAGATGGATTTCCAGCGGTTTTAATTTCTTTTTCTAAAACCACTTTTCCGTCTTTACGAGAAATGGCTTTTAAAGTTCCAGCTTCAAAAGGAATTCTCCACATTACGTGTAAATCGTCTCCTTTTTTACTTCTTTTTCCAACTGATTTTCCGTTTACAAAAAGTTCAACCTCATCGGCTTTATTGTAGTATGCCCAAACATCAACAGTTTGTCCTGGTTTCCAGTTCCAATGCGGAAAAATGTGCAAAACCGTTTTGTCTGTCCATTCGCTTTGGTACATATAATACACGTCTTTCGGGAAACCGGCTAAATCAACAATTCCGAAATAGGAACTTACCGATGGCCATTCGTAAGGTGTTGGTTCTCCAATATAATCGAAACCTGTCCAAACGTACATTCCTGCCAAGAAATCATGTTTTTTAATAATTTTCCAAGTCGCTTCATGCGTAGATCCCCAAGGCGTTTGCACCTGATCGTAAGCTGAAACAGTATTTCCAGGGTTTCCTTCTGTAAATTTAAGATCCCATCTTACTGGCCATTTTTTGATAGTATCTGAAACGGCATCGTAATATCCTCTTGTCTGTAAACCTGAAGTGGTTTCAGTTGCAATGAAAGGAGTATTTGGGAAGTTCTTCAAATGATGTTCGAATGTTTGATGTGCATAATTGTATCCGATTAAATCTAAAACTCCAGATCCTGCAAGCGGATTAATCGATACCTCTTTTTTCTCAAATTGTAAAGTCACGGCATCAATATTCATGTTTACTGGCGGATTCATTCCTGCAGTCAACGGACGTGTTTTATCGTATTGACGCGTAATTGCTGCCAATTCTTTAGCAATTTCAACACCCGTCTCACTCCATTGTTCTGGAATTTCATTTCCGATACTCCACATAAAAATACTCGCATGATTTCGGTCGCGCAACAATTGATCGATTAGATCTTGTTTGTGCCATTTGTCCCAATCGTTTCCGTAATCGTATTTGGTTTTCGTTTGCTTCCACATATCAAAAGCTTCATCCATGACAATGAAACCCATTTTATCGCAAAGTTCTAAAAGTTCTGTAGCAGGCGGATTATGAGAAGTTCTGATTCCGTTTACGCCCATTTCTTTCAAAATCTCCAACTGACGTTCGATGGCACGCGTGTTGATCGCAGACCCCAACGGTCCTAAATCATGATGCATACAAACCCCTTTTATTTTGACTTGTTTTCCATTCAAAATAAAACCTTTGTTCAAATCGAATTTAAAATCTCTGATTCCGAAAGTGGTTTTGTATTGATCGATGATTTTATCGTCAAGCGAAATTTCGGTAACTGCTGTGTATAGTTCTGGGTTTTCATCTGACCATAAAATCGGATTTTCAACTTCTGTCGATTGATTCAGCGTTTGGTTTTCGTTGGCGTTGATTGTTATATCTTGAGTAACGGATGTTACTTTTTTGTCTTCTTTAAAAATAGTGGTTGTTACCGTTGCTTTTTTACTTGCTGCATATTGATTTTTAATTGTCGTTTCAATACTTACAGAAGCTTTTTCGGCCGTAACTTTTGGAGTTGTAATATACGTTCCCCATTGTCCCACATGAAGTTTATCTGTGGTTTCGATCCAGACATTTCTAAAAATTCCTGAACCCGAATACCAGCGTGAATTGGGTTGTTTTGAATTGTCAACCTTAACAATGATTTCGTTGTTTTTGTCTCCGTAATTTAAATAAGGTGACATGTCATATTGAAAACCAATATATCCGTTTGGACGTTTTCCTAAATAATGACCGTTTATCCAGACTTCGCTGTTTCTGTAAACACCGTCAAAAGTGATTGAAGTAATTTTTGTGCTGTTTTCTGCAGCTACTTTGAATGTTTTTTTGTACCAGCCCAAACCGCCATTTAGAGATCCTCCACCATAACCGCCAGGACTTTTTTCATCAAATTTTCCTTCGATGCTCCAATCGTGAGGGACGTCTAAAGTTCTCCATTTTGTCGAAGTTCCAATAGTGTCTTTATCAGCAATACTGTCATTAAGATGAAAACTCCAATCTGCATTAAAAGAAACTTTTCGGTTTACAAATGCATCTTCTTTTTTTGCACAAGAATTCAAGAAAAGAACTCCGGCTGCAACTGCCCATAAACTTATGTTTTTTATGTTTTTAATAATATGCATGGGTACTTTTTTGTTTTTTGGAATTTGAAGATAGAAATAAAAATCGATTTCATTTATTCCTACCCAAAATAATTTAAGTCTCAGTCTTAAAGCACATTATAAATGTATTTAAAACTGAGACTTCAAAACTAACTAACTTATGATTTTGGAACTAAATGATAGATCAAATAATCATTATCTGCTCTAATAGCTATAAAACATAAACTTGTATCGGTAAGTTCAACAATTTTTACATTGGTAAAACTAAATGATGGACTAAAGTAACTTGGTTCATTTGGATGAAGCATTTCTGTTCCTCCGTTAAACGAAATTCTATCATTTGTTTCGCCAGTTGTAAGACTAAAATTGAATGTTCCTACTTTGGTTGTTTTTTGTGTGTTTCCTAAAGTTGGGTTGGTTTGTGTTACTGAAACATTATAACCTCCATTAAGATCAAATGTAATTTCTCCCCAATCTTTATTTTCTAGACCAGCCCAAGAAATATCAGATAGATTTGGCCACCAACCTGGTCCACTTACTTCTCTGTTTACATAACTAGGAGTGTTTCCAATAAATTCCAATGGAGCAGTCATATACAAAACCCAAGTTTTTCCAGCTTGTCCGTTGGTCAATTTTTCCCATCTTGGATCACTAAAGAAAGCATCATCATTCTCTGGAACGTCTACAGTTACTGGCGCAGCTTCTACAGATCCACCTCTAACAAATGCTGTGTAGTAAATAGTATACTTTCCTGCAAAAGGGAAATTTACTTTATCGTCACTTTTGTTAGAATGCCCAAGTTCATTTCCGTTTCCGTCAACATATCTCCAAAATGGAATTACAGTTGGATCATCATTCTTTAAAACTACTTCATTCTTTTTTGCTGCATTTTGAGTTATCGAGAACTCAAGTGTTTCTGGCGTAAGCGTTACTGCCGGAAGGCTTTCACGATCCTCAGTTGCTTCACAAGAAAATAAAAACGAACTGATAGTTACAGCCGCTAATATTATATATAATATACGTTTCATAATCAATTTGTTTAAATGTTAATTCCAACCTGGATTTTGTTGAATAGTACCATTTGAAAGTACTATTTGCGACTGTGGCAATGCGAACCAACCTAGAGTTTCTGGTCTAAAAGTAACTGCAAATTGAGAATCTCCAGTCGTGTTATCAATAGCGGATTTCATTGCTGGCATACCTTGTCTGATTAAATCAAAATAACGTAATCCTTCTAATGCCAATTCTAAACGACGCTCTTCCATAATAACCGCTTTAGTTACAGGAATTCTATGCGTAGTACTCTTGAAAGCACGATCACGAACTCGGTCTAAATCTGCTTGTGCTAAAGCTGCATTTCCTTCCAAATTTAATTCGGCAGCCATTAATAAAACATCGGCAAAACGAATAATAGCATAATCCTGATAGTTATCAATTTGGAAGTTTCCTCCATTTGCTTCAACAACTGCTGTTCCTGCCGCATTAGTAATTGGACAGTATTTTTTCCAAGAATATCCTGTGTATTGACGTTGTTCTCTAGCTTGTGGATCAAAATTTAAACCTTCACCAACATAATCAATAAATGATGCTGCTTTTCTACTATCGCCAGATTCATATGCTTGAACCAATTTTGGATTCACTGTTGCTCCTCCCCATCCTGTTGCATATTTTCCAATTGAACCTCCACGTGGTGCAATATTTACTTGGAAACGGTTTCCTTCATGAAGATCCCAATTTCCTTTTCCTGAACCGTTAAAACGAACAGCCCAAACCATTTCTGTATTATCTTCTCCAGCAAAGTTTTCGAAAGAAGCGGCTAACCAAAGATTAGCAAAATCGGCAACTAGTCCGTGGCCACTGTTATTTACAGCATCATTGATATATGTTACAGCTTGTGCTTTGGTAACTACACCTGCTAAATCTGTTTTGCTATAAGCTCCTGTGTAAAACAAAAATGTTCTAGCCAAATACGCTTCTGCTGCCCATTTTGTAATACGTCCGTAGTTTGCATTTCCTGCTTGCGAGTAATTTTCAGGACCTAAGTTGTCTGCTGCAAATTTTAAATCGTTTGCAATTAAAGCATAAGTAACTTCTGGAGCTTGTCTTGGCAATTCAAATTCGCTTGTGGTTACTGTATGGTCTAGCGGAACAATATCTCCAAACATTTTTGCCGCTTGGAAATGAAAGTGTGCTCTTAAGAAACGAGCTTCTGCTTCGTAACGTGTTTTCAAAGCGGTATTAGATCCCCAGTTTACTTTGTCTAAGTTTTCTAATAAAACGTTAGCTCTGTAAATACCAAGATAAGAGTTTGTCCATGTTAGAGCGTTCATATCTTTATCTGTAGTATATTGAAAGCGGTCCCATTGCAAATCTACTGTTGGATCTGCAATACCGAATCCTCCAAAACAGTTGTCAGATGCCTGCTCACTTACGATCAATTGTGTACCATAAGCTTCTCTTTGCAATACGTCATAAACTGCTACTAAACCTTCAAAAGCATCAGATGGAGTTTTATAGAAATTCTCCGTTACTTTATCTGTATATGGTTCGTTTTCTAAAAAATCTTCCGAGCAAGAGCCTAAAACAAGTAAGCTTGAAAGAGCAAATAATTTTATATATGTTTTCATCGTTTTCAAAAATTAAAAGTTAACATTCAGACCCATTAAATAGGTTCTTGGCTGAGGATAATATCCAACATCAATACCTTTAGCCCAAGACTGATTTACGTTTCCGAAACCAATTTCTGGATCCATTCCTTTGTACTTTGTGAATGTATAAATGTTATTTCCTGCAACATACAATCTGAATTTGCTGAAGAAACTAAGTTTTGTTGTCAGCTTTGTTAAATCACATCCGATTGTAGCATTTTTAATTCTGAAGAAATCTGAGTCCTGAATATACAAATCAGAGAATTTAGTATAGTTACCATTATCATCTGTTCCGTATGTAACTCTCGGAATTCTGTTAGAAGTTCCTTCAGTTGTCCATCTTCCTAACACCTCTGTTGTGTTGTTTGTGTACGCACGAGTATAATCGTGAACTCCAAAAACGTTTTGTCCTCCAGCGATACCGTAAGTATTAATAGAGAAATCAAAAGCTTTGTATGATAATTCTAAGTTAACCCCGTAATTAATATCTGGATTTGGATCACCAATTTGAGTTTTATCGTTTGCATCGATTTTTCCGTCACCGTTTAAGTCTACGAAACGAACGTCTCCTGGCTGTGCATTTGGCTGAACACCTGCTGCAACTTCAGTAGCATTTTGGAAAATTCCGTCTGTTTTTAATCCGTAGAAATAGCCCATTGGTTTTCCAACCTCAACACGGTTCATCTCGTCTAAACCTTGGAATAATACGTTTGATTCTCCATGAATGATTCCTTCGTTGTTAGCAATTTTCAACACTTCATTTTGGTTACGAGAAAGGTTTGCATTGATAGCAAAATTCCAGTCTTTTCCAAAACGTGTACGGTAAGATAAACCAATTTCAAAACCTTTATTGCTTACGTCTCCACCATTAATGTAAGGTGCAGTTGCTCCAGCATAAGTTGGGATAGAGGCCAATACTAACCAATCTTTGGTTTTCTTGTCATAGTAATCAAAAGTTAAAGTAAAGTTGGTGAACAAAGTAGCATCAAAACCTAAATCTAACTGCTCAGAAGTTTCCCATTTTAAGTTACGGTTTGCTAATTGGTCTGGGCTTGAACCTACTAAAAGGGTTTCGTCACCAGTTCCAAAATGATATGTTTTATCTGTAGAATTTACAGTTGACATATAAGCAAATCTTCTAGCAAATTGGTCGTTACCATTTTGTCCCCAGCTTGCTCTTAATTTGAATGTATTTAAAACTTTATTTTCTTTGAAGAAAGCTTCTTTATCTAAATTCCATCCTGCAGAGAACGATGGGAAAATAGCATATTTGTTATCTGGACCAAATTCTGATGAACCGTCACGACGAACTGTTGCAGAGAATAAGTATTTATTGTTGTAATCATACAATAAACGTCCGAAGTAAGACTGAATCGCATAATCTTTACGATTTCCTTTTACCACATTTGATGTCGGATCTTTTGCATTATCTAAATAAGCGTGCTCGAAATCATCAAAAATTAAGTTTCTTCCTTGCCCTTCCATATAATCAGAAGTATTCTTTTTAGCAGAAGTACCCACTAACACATCAAAATTATGAGAATCAGCAATGTTAAATTTGTATTGAAGTGTGTTTTCAAAAATCCATCCTAACGATTTTGTTGCGCTTTGAGTTACGCTAGAAACTGTATTATTATCATTTGAAGAAAGCGAATAAACTGGTCTGAAAGAACGGTAATTGCTATCTGTCATATCAACACCATAACTAGTTCTGAAAGTAAAGTTTTTTGCAAATTTTAATTCCGCAAAAATGTTACCTACATAACGATTTGTTTTAGTCTGATTAAAGTTGTTATAGTATAAAGATCCAACTGGGTTACTAATATCTTGAGAAATAATAGAACGTGCAAAATCTCCATTTTCGTCATAAGCCTGATCAATTGGAGCTGCATTTAAGAAAGCTCTAATTGCGTTGCTGTAGATACCATCATCTGCAACACCACTAGACTTGATGTTTGATAAAGTGAAGTTTTCACCAATTTTCAAATATCCTTTAATAACTTCAGAAGTCGAGTTTACTGAAAAAGTAACACGATCGTATTGAGATTGGTTAGTAGATCCTCCAATCATACCTTCTTGTCCGTAGTAAGACAAACCAGTTGCAATGGTAGATTTTTCGTCACCACCCGTAATCAAAAGAGAGTGATTTTGTTTCATTGCGCCTTCGTTAAATAAATCTTTCTGCCAATCATGATCAGGAAATGCAGCAATTTGCTCTTTAGTATATAATGGCGCATATCCAGAATTTACACGAGCCTCATTCATTATTGTTGTATACTCTTGTGTATTCATCAAATCCAGTTTTTTAGCAATCTGCTGAAAACCTGTATAAGAACTGAAAGACACATTCATTTTACCATCTTTTCCTTTTTTTGTTGTAACCAAGATAACTCCGTTTGCGGCTCTTGCTCCGTAGATAGAAGCTGCAGAAGCATCTTTCAAAACGTCAACCCTTTCAATTACCGAAGGATCAAGGTATCCAATTCCGTTATCCACTACTACACCATCAACCACATAAAGCGGATCACTGTTTCCTGCTGTACCTGCTCCACGAATATTTACCACCATATTCGCACCTGGCTGTCCAGAAGATGAAGTTACCGAAACCCCAGAAGCTTGACCTTGTAAAGCATTTACAACATCAAGACTCGCAACCTGCTGAATGTCTTTTCCAGACACCAAAGAAGTTGCCGCAGTATTTACTTTCTTCTTTTGAGTGCCGTAACCGATTACTACAATTTCTTTAAGTTCTGAAGTTTCTGGATTCAAAATGACATTGATAACTTTTTGAGTTCCAACCGTGATATTCTGCGATTTGAAACCTACAAAAGTGATTACCAAAACATCTCCTGTTTTAGCCTCCACTTTATATTTTCCATCAAAATCGGTAACAGTACTCGATTTTGTTCCCTGTACTTGTACAGTTGCTCCTGGAACGCCAAATCCGTCTTCGGAAGAGGTAATTGTCCCACTTACAGTTTTGGATTCTTGAGCAAATCCAAACTGCATCATAAATACGCTAAGCAGCACCGCCATAAAATATGGAAGCTTTGTTGTTTTAATACAATTTTTGCTTTTCATAATAAGAATTGATTAAGTTTAAGTTATAGTTAGTGTTTTTTTACCCTAGGAGAAATCCGGAAAAACTTCCCAAGCAGGTCATGCCAAAAAAGAGGGCCTGAATCTCTTTTCCAACATTTAGTACTTGCAGACTATAAACAACTTTAAAATCGATTCTTTGGGCAAAATCTGATGATGGTAATCTCATCAAAAAGCGATTTAAATCAATTTCTAAAAAAAACATTTGTGGTAAGTTTAAGTTAAGTGTAGTTTTGTTCTTTTTTACTTATAGTCAATTTGAATTTATCTTATGGTAAATTTGACTACAAGTGTAAAACAAATTTTCTATATTAACAAAATATTAGGGTTATTTTTTTTCGATTCTAATTAATCCTAATCCATTTTTATTAATGTTGTAAAATCTGAACGAGAATTGAAATAAAAAATATAAAAAAATCAACGTTTTATAAAATTGACAATCAGTCGTTTAAGAATTAATTTAAAAAGAACGCTTTTTTAGCACATTCTTAAACGACTGATTATCAAAATTTTGTTTCGTTAAAAAAAATATAAGGCTTTCAAAAAGGTTACTAATGATTTTATTTATTTAATTTGTCAAAATTTATCTCATATATGGTTGAAAATGTAGACGACAAAACTGCTCTAAAAAATGAAAACAGTGCGATGAATGCCATCACGATTGACTGTGTCATTTTTGGATTTGACAAAGGCAGTCTTGAAGTACTTTTGGTACAACACGCCGAAGGTATCAGTAAAGGGAAATGGGGACTTCCGGGTGGATGGATTTATAAAAAAGAAAGCACCGACAATGCCGCTCATCGGTTATTGAATGAGCTTACGGGTCTTGACAATATTTATCTGGAACAATTGAAAGCATTTGGAGATCCAGATCGTTTTCCGCTCCGACGCGTTATTACGATTGGGTATTATGCACTTGTAAAAAGAGAAGATTATAACATTAAAGCAGGTTTCACAGCTTCTGATGCGAAATGGTATAAAATCAATGAAATTCCAGATTTGATTTATGACCACAACGAAATTCTTGATTACAGCATAAAACATCTTAGAAATAAAGTGCGCCAAACACCGATTGGCTTTAATCTATTACCCGAAAAATTCACTTTATTACAATTGATGCATTTGTATGGAGAAATTTTAGGAATCGAAATGGACAAACCCAACTTTAGAAGAAAAATTCTTCATATGAAACTGCTGGTTGCATTAGACGAAAAGCAGCAGGATGTATCGCACAGAGCAGCTCAACTGTACAAGTTTGATCCAGAAATCTATGAAAAACTCACTGAAAAAGGATTCAATTTTGAATTCTAATTTTCAATACACAATACTAACACCACAACAACAAATTGACTGAAATAACTACTAACCAACACAAACCAGCAGTAGACGGAATCACGATTGACTGTGTTTTCTTCGGATTTAACAAAGAGAGTCTCGAAGTGCTCTTGGTGCAGCATGCAGAAGGAGAAAGTAAAGGCAAATGGGGACTTCTTGGCGGATGGCTTCAAATAGACGAAAGTGCAGATAATGCTGCCCAACGAATTTTACAAGAACTTACTGGTCTCGAAAACATCTATTTGGAACAATTAAAAGCCTTTACAAATCCGCAGCGTGTTCTGGAAAGACGTGTGGTTACCATTGGTTATTATACTTTGGTCAATAGAGAAGATTATAATATTAAAGCCAGTTTAAAGGTTTTTGAAGCAAAGTGGTTCAAAATAAACGAAATTCCTGAGCTGATTTTTGACCATAACGAAATTCTTGATTTCAGTTTATTGCAATTGCGAAATAGAGTTCGTCAGGCTCCAATTGGTTTTAACCTTCTTCCAGAAAAATTTACTTTATTGCAATTAATGCATTTGTACGAAGAAATTCTTGGAATCGAATTGGATAAATCTAATTTTAGACGAAAAGTGCTTCATATGAAACTGCTGACAGCATTGGATGAAAAGCAAAAAGACGTTTCGCACAGAGCGGCCAAACTTTATAAATTTGACCCCGAAATGTATAAGAAATTAACAGAAAAAGGATTCAATTTTGAATTTTAATATCATTTTTGATTCTTTCCAATCAACTATCCAACATCAAGATTCCAGAATCCAAAACTTTGCGCTATCTTTGCGCCTTAATAACATGCTTTAAAGCAATTGCTTTAGGCTGTTTTACACCCAAAAAATACTAAAACTCGTTATAGAGAACTGATATATAAAATGAAGAAGATACGTAACTTTTGCATTATTGCACACATTGACCACGGTAAAAGTACATTGGCAGACAGATTACTAGGCGCAACACAAACCGTTACAGCTCGTGAAGAAAAAGCACAATTGCTTGACAACATGGATCTGGAGCGCGAGCGTGGAATTACCATTAAGAGTCATGCCATCCAGATGGAATACAAATACAAGGGTGAAGAATATATCTTAAACTTAATTGATACTCCTGGGCACGTTGACTTTTCATACGAAGTTTCAAGATCAATCGCTGCCTGCGAAGGTGCGCTTTTGATTGTTGATGCTGCTCAAAGTATTCAAGCACAAACGATTTCAAACTTATACTTAGCTCTTGAAAACGACTTAGAAATTATCCCAGTTTTAAACAAAGTCGATTTGCCAAGTGCTAATCCAGAAGAAGTTAGTGATGATATTATCGATTTATTAGGATGTAAATTAGAAGATATTATTCACGCATCTGGAAAAACTGGTTTTGGTGTTGAGAACATTCTTGCCGCTATTATCGAAAAAATTCCTGCTCCAAAAGGAAATCCAGAAGAACCATTACAAGCTTTAATTTTTGACTCGGTTTATAATCCGTTCCGCGGAATTGAGGTAATCTTTAGAGTTGTAAATGGTGAAATCAAAAAAGGCCAGAAAATTAAATTCATGGCTACAGATAACGAATATTTTGCTGACGAAATTGGAACTTTAAAATTAAATCAGGTTCCTAAAAATGTAGTTTCGGCAGGAGATGTTGGTTATTTGATTTCTGGAATTAAAGAAGCTCGTGAAGTAAAAGTTGGTGATACGATTACAGATGCAAAAGTACCAACTACCAATATGATTACTGGTTTTGAGGATGTAAAACCAATGGTATTTGCTGGTATTTATCCTGTTGACACAGAAGATTACGAAGATTTACGTTCTTCAATGGAAAAATTACAATTGAATGACGCTTCATTAGTTTTTACTCCTGAAAGTTCTGCGGCATTAGGATTTGGTTTCCGTTGCGGATTCTTAGGAATGCTTCACATGGAAATTATCCAGGAACGTTTAGAGCGTGAGTTCGACATGACTGTAATTACAACGGTTCCTAACGTTTCGTATTTGGCTTACACCAAAAAACATCCTGAAACAGCATTAATTGTAAACAATCCTTCAGATTTACCAGAGCCTTCAAAACTGGACAGAGTTGAAGAACCATATATTAAAGCTACTATCATTACAAAATCTGACTTTGTTGGAAACGTAATGAGTTTATGTATCGAAAAGCGTGGTTTAATTACCAATCAAACTTATTTAACAACAGAACGTGTTGAATTGAATTTTGATATGCCTTTGGCAGAAATTGTATTCGATTTTTACGATCGTTTAAAAACGGTTTCTAAAGGTTATGCTTCTTTCGATTACTCTCCTATCGGAATGAGAACTTCAAAATTAGTTAAATTGGACGTTCTTTTGAATGCTCAGACAGTTGATGCACTTTCTGCATTGATCCACGAAGACAACGCTTACAACATTGGTAAAAAAATGACCGAGAAATTGCGTGAGCTTATCCCAAGACAGCAATTCGACATTCCAATTCAAGCGGCAATTGGAGCCAAAATTATCGCTCGTGAAACGATTAAAGCACTTCGTAAAGACGTTACTGCAAAATGTTATGGTGGAGATATTTCGCGTAAGCGTAAATTGCTTGAAAAACAGAAAAAAGGTAAGAAACGTATGCGTCAAGTAGGAAACGTAGAGATTCCGCAAGAAGCATTTATGGCTGTTTTGAAATTGAATGATTAGACTTTAGTATTAAGATTTTAGTACTAAGTATTAAGATAGAACCCAATGACGAAAGTTGTTGGGTTTTTTGTTTATTTTTGATTAAAAAGTATTTATGGAAGTAATTAGTGGTGAAGAATTTCAAACAATGCTTTACTCAAATGTCGAGAATACAATTTCTAGTTTTATCGTAGAAAGTAGCACTCCTTTAAATATTGATTTAGAAAAAGTCGACTTATTTATTACTTTTTCAAACCTAGAGTTCAAAGGAAAAAACATACATTTTAATAATCACAAAAAAGAATGCATACACCGATTTAGATTTGAAAAGTGTTTATTTGAATCAAACGTATTTATAGAAAGCTCCTTTGATGATCTTTCATTTATATCTAACACTTTTAATTGCGATAAATTTCACATAAGTAAATCAAATATTAATGTTTTAGAGTTTACAAATGATGAATTTGCTTTTCCCAACATTAAGCCAAATATTTTCAAAAAAGGAAACTTCAATATCTATAATTGTAATTTCAATTCTATATTTTGGCTAAAAAATGTTCAATTTATAAAAGGTGCATCTTTTGATATAAGTAGTGTTAATTTTAATGATGGATTTTATTTTGATTCTATTTCACTAGACCAAATAGTGTTTTATAATTGTAATTTTTCCAACGAATTTAGATGCGATTCTCTTTACAATAACGCGCAATTTCGAGAATGTACTTTTTCAAGTCTTACCAATTTTATAAGTTACTCAAATTCAAACTTATCATTTCTAAATTTTGAGTCGTGTAACTTTTTAAAATTAACAAAATTCAATAACTATCATGTTCATTCACTTAGACTTGAAGATACAACATTCTCAGATAAAGTTTCCTTTCAAGAATCTAATTTTGATATCATTAAAATTGAAAGAAGTATTTTCGAAAAAACAGTTTGGTTCGACGGAATTCAAATCAATCAATTTTATAATTGTGATAGAAAAACGCTTAGAATAATAAAGAGGGAATTAGCTAGTTCTCATAATCAAATTGATTATCTAAGATTTAAAGCCTATGAACTAAAAGCATATAAGAGCGAAGTAGACAAAAACAATCTAAACAGGAAGGATGCTCTAATTTTATATTTTAATGAAGAATCCAATAATTTTGGGTTAGATTGGACAAAAGGACTTTTTTTTATTTTTCAATGGAGTTATCTTTTTTACATTTTTTACATCATCTCATATTCATATTATGTTACTGATATCAATTGCATCCCAAAAATTGATACTTTTTTAGTCAATTATTTGAAATTTCTAAATCCATTCTCTTTTCTAAAAGCTCCAATTGAAGATTCTGAAAATTACTTTTTACCTTTTCTATTTTTTATGTTCGGCAAAATATTTATTTCTTTTGGAATTTATCAAACAGTACAAGCATTTAGAAAATTTGGTGTAAATGGCGGATAAGAAAACCTATTTGATACAGACAATAGACTAGCCCGATGACGAAAGTTGTCGGGTTTTTTGTTGGCTTTTTGTTAGCAAAATTACAAAGTCATTCCCTACAAAAACATTGAAATATTAACTCTAAAAATCCTTTTTTAACCCATTCGAGTAAACTCAAGGCCATTTCATGACAGAAAATGTATTTTTAATCTTACAACTTTAACATTACAAGACTATGAAAACCAAATTTTCTGTTATTTTAGCACTATTCGCATTCTGCTTTGCAAACGCTCAACAAGACCAGGTTGATGCAGAAATGAATTCTGCGAAAGGCGTCACTTTTCAAAAGGGTGATATGTTTTTAGAAGGATCTATCAAAATTAGTACCGGCGGAGACGCAGACTATTATGGCTTTAGCCCAAAGTTTGGCTATTTGTTAAATGATAAATTTGCTGTTGGAGCTAAATTAAATTACTCAAGTAACAAAGTAGAAACCACTCAAGTAGAAACAAATGTATTTGGGATTGGTGCTTTTGCTCGTTACTATTTCTTAGAATTAGACAAAAAACGCTTTAAAACTTACGCTGAAGTTGGTTTGGGTTACGGAAGAAACAAAACTGATATACCGCAAGTGGGCAGCGATACCGACAACAGTTTAACAGCTGATATTAATGTTGGTTTAAATTACTTTGTAACCAAAAACATTGCTGTTACTTTCGTTCTTGCAAATGTTTTGGCTTACAATAGCGTTTCTCCAGAAAATGGTCCGTCGTCTGATACTTTTCAATTAAATATCAATTTATTTGAAAACATTTTCGATCAACCTCAATTTGGAGTTTTGTATAGATTTTAATTTTTTTTTTGCGATTTAACAATCGGAAAGCTGTTTCAATTTGGAACAGCTTTTTTTATTGCCAAGTAATTCTATTGGTTTTGGATTTTTCTTATGACAGAAGTGTTCCGCATATTCCTAATCCAATAATTAAATATAATGCTCCAATAATAAAACAAACTTTTGCTCCATTGGGACTATTTTTCTTAACTGCAAAACCGATAATGGTCATTAAAATTGGTGGGCCAACCATAATCGCTACAAAAATTGCGACCAAACCACTTAAATTACCTACTTCTAGTGCTGTCATATTCTTTATATGTTAGTTCTTAATTCTTCTAATCTTTTTACTTTATCGTCTCTGTAAAACAAATTCATGGTTTCAAAAGGAATTATTTTATTATCCTTATTGACAATATGTACGCATGATTTTTTTATTGCTCTCACATCAAAATTATAGGCATCAATAAACTGCATGATAATAATTCTAAACAGATTGTCATATCCTAATTCTGGTGCATCAATATTAGGAAGGCAGCATAATATCGATTTCAAGTTTTCTTGTGCTACTTCTACAGAATTTCCTGTACTAAACAAATCTATCATTTTGCCTCGAAGCACTTCGTCCTGCTCATAAATAATGGTGTTTTTACTATTGTCCAATAAATCATTTGGATTAATATATCTCGTTAACGGGAAAACTTCGTCTCCTAACTTCAACGCATAACCCATTACTAAAGCATCAGGATTACAGGGAACAGGAAGTAAATCATCTGAATTAAAAACAGTCGTTTGCTCCAGGATTTTTCTTCTTACTTCTGTTAATGTCATGCGATCGGTTTCTAGGTTAAAGTTCTCCAATCTACCCGCTATTTGAGTCGGCTGAAATGTAACCCCTCGAACGCATTTTTGCTTTAGTGCAAACTCAACAATTTTACCGATTTCATGATCGTTTAATCCTTTTTGAAGCGTAACAACCAAAGTGGTAGATAAATTAACTTCATTTAGATTTTCTAAAGCCTGTTTTCTTATTTCACTTAAATCGGCTCCACGCAATTCCTGCAATACACTATCTTCAAAAGAATCAAACTGAAGATAGATTTCAAAATCTGGAGCATAGCTTTTTAGCCTCTGAACGAATTCTTTGTCTTTTGCAATTTTAATTCCGTTTGTGTTTAGCATTAAATGCTTTATCGGAATTGATTTTGCATAATCCAAAATTTCAAAAAATTCAGGATGTATGGTTGGTTCTCCTCCGCTAATCTGCACTACATCGGGTTCTTTTTCGTTTTTAACAACCGTATCGAGCATTGCTTTTATTTCTTCGAGAGTTCTGTGTCTACCATAACTAGGTGATGAACCGGCATAACAAGTCGGACATGTCAGATTGCAGCGATCTGTAACTTCAACAACTGTGAGGCAAGAATGCTGTTCATGATCTGGACACAAACCACAATCGTACGGACAACCATAATGCGTTTTTGTATTAAAAGTATACGGCATCTCAGATGGTTTATTGTAGTTTCGGATATTCTTGTAATACTCAATATCGTCAGCAATCAAAACCTTAGAACTCCCGTGTTCTGGACATCTTTTAAGCATGTAGACATTCTCGTCTTCAAAAACAATTTTAGCATCAATTCTCTTTAAGCATTCTGGACAAAGGCTTAATGTAAAGTCATAATAAGTATATTTTCTAACTGGCATTTTTTACAAATAAATTTAAAATTGTTTTGTTATAATAGAGCAGACAAATCAAACATAAAATCTGAATCGAACTTATTCCAAAAATCAGGAAATAATTGGGTTTCAGAAATTCTACAAAAAAGCGAAATGCAAAATAGGCAATCATAAAATACTGAAATATAAGTCCGTTTTTTATATTTCTGCTTTTTAATTTCTTGAGAACAAAAAACAAAATGATCAGAAAAATTAATTCGTACAAGGCAATTGGATGCCTCATAATATTGTCGCCAAGATTCATCCCAGTAAAAAAGTTTGTTTCTTTTCCATATGTAAACTCATTGGTTCCAGATAAAAAACAGCCTATTCTTCCTATAAAAATTCCTAGAATAATCGGAAAGGTAAATAAATCACCCGATGACTCTTTTTCTCCTATAATCTTCTTAGCAATTTCAACGCCTAAAAGTCCGCCAAACAATCCTCCCATAATGGTCTTCGCATTGAAGAGTTCTAAAATTGATCTTGCATCAAGATGAAAAACAGGATTTTCTAGAAAACCCATAATTCTAGAACCCAAAAAAGCTCCAATTGCAGCTCCCAATATAATAGATAATCTATTGGAAGAAACAATAGTATCATTGGTTCTTTTTCTCAAAAAAACATAATAACGATATCCTAAAAAAAATGCCAGATATTCTAAAACTAAATGGATACTGATTTCATAACCAAAAATAACCGGCTCAAAAGGAAACTTCATTTTTTACGCTAAGATTTAATACTATAATTCTGTAAAGATGCAAAAAAATGTTTAAATTCATTTGACTTATAAAGTAAAAGCTGTTCTAGTTTAGAACAGCTTTTTTTATTCTCTTTACTTTTTACATTTGTATCTTTGAATTAGCAAAAGACTTAGAGTCTCAGCAACTCAGAACCTTAGAATCTTAAAAAAAATGCTTGACGAAACTCCAAAACGATTTGACCGAATTGTAGCTATTCTTATTCAATTGCAATCTAAAAAGGTTGTAAAAGCCCAAGAATTGGCCGATCGTTTTGAATGTAGTTTGAGGACGATTTATAGAGATATTAGAACTTTGGAAGCTTCTGGCGTTCCTATTTATAGTGAAGCGGGAGTTGGCTATGCATTGATGGATGGTTATCGGCTACCGCCAGTTATGTTTACGCGCGAAGAAGTAAGCAGTTTTATTGCAGCCGAAAAATTGATGCAGAAATTTACCGATCCTTCTTTGGGAACACACTATGCATCGGCGATGTACAAACTGAAATCGGTTTTAAGAAGTAACGACAAAGATTATCTTTCGAGCATCGAATCTAGAATTGTAATGCAGGATGCAGAACCAATGTTTAATGATAATTCGCCCAACACTTTGTCCGTTCTTTTTGAAGGAATTGCAGAGAAAAAGCAAATTCTTTTAACTTATAAAACTTTTGATAAAGACGAAACAACGCAGCGTAATCTTGAGCCAATAGGTGTTTTTCATGATAATAATAACTGGTATTTTCTGGGCTATTGTCATCTTCGAAAAGATTATAGACAATTTAGAACCGATAGAATTCAGGAAATAAAAAAAACCGATGTAGATTTTACGATCGAACACGATGCTTTAGAAACCTATTTAACTAAAACAGAAACCTGCCCAACAACAAAAGTTCGTATTTTAATTGACCGTAAAATAGCACGATATTTGGCAACCGAGAGAAAATATCATGGCTTTATTTCGCAAAAAGACGTAGGGGAAAAAATCGAAATGACCTTTATGTCTAGAGATATTAATAACGCTTTTCCGAGATGGTTTCTTATGTATGGGGATTATGCAGAAATTCTCGAACCTGAAATATTAAAAACCAACGTCCTGGAATTATTGGAAATCAACAGACAGAGACTTTTATAAAAAAACTCCTGAGAATATCATCTCAGGAGTTTTTTTCATTTATTTCTGTTTGACAACATTATAGAAATTATAATCGGTGTTTGAAGCGTCTGTAATTCCGGCATTTCGCCCTATTGTCACAATCTGACCGCGATGATACGTTCCATGATTGATAACTTGAATTAAATATTCGGAAATTGGTAATTCGCACTCAAACCACGGATTTACGATTTTAACTTCTTTCATTAAATCTTCTTCAGATAATGAGTTAATAAGATGTTTCAATTTTGTAGACGAATTTAATAATCCGGCAAATATTTCCTCTTTTGATAAATCACTTTCTACTTTCTTTTCTGATAATGAAGATTCGGAAATAATAGAAAACCAATATTCTTCAGTAGACCAGATATGATCAAGTGTTTTCATAATAGTAGAAAAGCTCGACGGCACTTCAGCATAAAGCAATTCATCTGATTTTGGCGAAAGCCAATTCACAAATTGTTGATTTACCCACAAATTATAATCTACGTAATTTGACATTATCTTCTTTAAACTCATAATCTTAGTTTTAGATTTCTGATATTAAGTTAGTAAAAAATCATTAATTATCTCTCCCAGAAAAACGGTGGCTCGATATTTAAAGCTCTTAAATAAACGTAAGCTTGTCCGCGATGATGTACTTCATTATCAATAAAATATAAGATATTCTGAATTACAGGAAATTCATATTGTCCAAAAAGATTAAAGGTCTCGCTAAAATCCTCAACCGATAATTGTTCCCAATATTTATTGATTTCTTCTGTAGCTTCATCCCATTTTTCCAAATATTGCGCTTTGAAAATCAAATTGTCTTTTCCTTCTGAAAATGCTTCAGTTTGTTTAGTCACAATTCCTTTTAAACCTGGAACTGCAATAGCCAAAAGTTCATCTACCAATTTAGCGAAAGGTCGCATTCCGCCAATTGAAAATTCGAAAAAATCTTTCTCTGGAAAAATCTCAATCAAACGACGTGTAAGTGCTCTGTGCCCTTGCCAGTGTTTTAATAAATCTTCTGAAGTAATAACTTGTGCTTCTAATGTTTTCATGGTTTTAAAGTTTAAATATTTTTAATACTTCAAAAGTAAAATGGGCTGGTGACAACAGTTTGTCAGCAGCAAAAAATAAATTTAAAAATATTTTTTGTTGTAGTAAAAATGCACCACCATAGAGATACTGTGTTAATTTGTTTTTTTGAATTGCCTCCAGCTTTAGCTGGGGAAAATGATTATTAAAAAAGACTTTATCCAAAATTTTAATGTTCGGCTAAAGCCTTTTTACATTCACATTAAGATGACCTCCGGCTAAAGTAGGAAGCAATTGATTTTTTAGACATCAGTATAAATCTGCTAGAAAAAAACTTAGAACTTTAGTATCTAAGAATCTTAGCCTCTTTAAAAAAAATCCTTTGTACCTTTGCACCTTAATAACTTTGGAACTTAACAGAAATGATAGAAGATAAAAATCAGCAGAGAACTAGTATAGCGCAATTAGGCGAATTCGGTTTAATTGACCATTTAACCAAAAACTTTGACGTTACTCAAGAATCTACTTTAAAAAGTATTGGCGATGATGCTGCTGTTCTTGATTTTAAAGACAAAAAAGTAGTAGTTTCTACCGATTTATTAATTGAAGGAGTTCATTTTGATTTGGCTTATATGCCATTGAAGCATTTAGGATACAAAGCCGTTGTGGTAAATGTATCTGATATTTGTGCGATGAATGCAAAGCCAACCCAAATTACGGTTTCGGTTGCTGTTTCTAATCGTTTTCCACTTGAAGCTTTAGAGGAATTGTTTGCAGGAATTACACATGCCGCTAAAGAGTATAAAGTTGATGTTATTGGCGGAGATACTACCTCATCTCAAAAAGGATTAATTATCAGCATTACTGCAATTGGTGAAGCTGACGAAAACGAACTGGTTTACAGAAACGGGGCTCAAAAAACAGATTTATTGGTTGTAACGGGAGATCTTGGTGCAGCTTATATGGGATTGCAGGTTTTGGAACGCGAAAAACAAGTTTTTCAGGTTAATCCAAACAATCAGCCCGACTTGGATCCTTATAGTTATTTGGTAGAGCGCCAATTGAAACCTGAAGCACGAAAAGATGTTCGCACGCTACTTCATGCTTTAGACATAAAACCAACGGCAATGATTGATATTTCAGACGGATTATCTTCTGAAATTATTCATATCTGTAAACAATCTAAAGTGGGTTGTAATTTATATGAAGATAAACTTCCATTAGATCCGCAGTTTATTTCTACTTGCGAAGAATTCAATATTGACAGTACCACAGTTGCTATAAATGGCGGTGAAGATTATGAACTTTTATTTACGATTGATATTAATGATTTTGACAAAATAAAAGGAAATCCGAATTTCTCTGTTATCGGACATATGGCGGAAGAAAATGAAGGAATACACCTTGTAACCCGCGCCAACACAAAAATCGCTTTAAAAGCACGCGGATGGGATGCTTTGAGTGAATAATTTTTAGAAAATTCCAATATTAAAAAATCCAAATTCCAATATGATAATCAACATTGGAATTTGGATTTTCTATTTCGCTTTTTTTGGAATTTGGAATTTCATTATTTGAATTTGACTTTTAAAAAAGTCCTTTGCTTTTTGCTTCTTTGATCAAATCTTGATCAGAGCCGCTTCTTATTTTTAGCAATTCCATTAAATGCTTTTTTCGTTTTTCTATGGCGTTTAATGAAATCGGAATAACTTGAAGCATTTCTTGAATTGAAGTTCCTTTTTCTAAATGAATTAATATCTGTTTATCGTATTGATCGATCTCTATTGCATTATGCGTAGATTGATTCAGCATTTTTACAACGGACTGGCTATAATATTTTTCATTTTTCATTACTTTATCAAAAGCCAGGAGTAATTCGTCAAAAGTAAGGTCATTTTTAATGATCAATCCGTTTGGCTGAATTGTTCTGATAATGGTTTTTATTTTAAGCAATTCCGTATACATCGTCAAAAGAATAATCTTGCACGAAGGCATTTTTTTCAAAAGTAATTTTGCCAGATCTTCACCCGAAAATATCTCTTTTTCTTCGTAAGGAGGCATACTGATATCCAAAAAAGCAATATCAAACTCTGGCGTGCTATTATTTTCAATTATATCATAACCAGATCTGCAGTCATGCGCCTGCGAAATTAAAAACTCATATTGTTTTGGATTATAACGAGTTATAGCATTTTTATAGCCTTCAATAATAAATGGATGGTCATCTACTATTAAAATATTCTTTCTAACTAATTGTGGAACTGAGGCTGTTAAATCAAATGTCATTATGCAGGTTATTATTTGGCTCTATTGGGACTTTTATCGTGAGAATTGTTCCTTCTCCTTTGGCAGACTTTATCGTAACTGTACCCTTACACTCTTTTGCACGATATTCTATATTATGCAAACCAATTCCGTTTTTGGTCTTATTGGTATTAAATCCAATTCCGTCATCTTCAATGGTTAAAACCAAATTATTGTTTTCGTTTTTAAACTCCACTTTTATAATATCAGCATTGGCATATTTATTACAATTTTGGAGTCCTTCCTGAACAATTCGATACAAATTGATTTTTTCAATATTACTTATCGAATCCCATTTAATATCGGGATCAAAAGTAGTAATCAGCTTCGAACTGTACGTATTTCTTTGATCTTCAAACAGTTTTCCTAAAATAGAGACAAAATTATTAATTAATTCGGATTTTTCTCTATTTAGGTCATGCGAAATTTCTCTAATATCCTGCTCTACATTTTTTAGTTCTGTAAGATACTTTTTTCTTTTAAAAACTGCTTCTTCTTCGTCTAGTTTATCCAAACTATCCAAACTTATTCGAATACCAAACATTCGTCCTAAAACTCCATCGTGCAGCTCTTGTGCAACTCTTTTCTTTTCTTTTATTCGCGTAAGCTCAATTTCATTTTGCTGCGAAATCATTAAATTGTAAATATCTTCATTTGCAATCTGCTGCTGCTGTTTAAAAAGCAATTCTCGATTTCTGGCTTGCTGCGTTTTGTAAACATAAAAAAACAGTCCGAGCAATGTACAAATACTAAATACATAAACCAAAGTTTTATTTTTTTCCTGAAGGTTAGAATTTTGGTCTTTAATTTCGTTGGTTTCGTATTCAATGCGAGAGAACTTCTCTCCCATTCTTCGTTCTGCTTTCAACAATTTGTCGTTCAACTGAATATATTCTTTCGAATATTCCGATGCATTTTTAGGATCAACAACAGCCAATTGTTTTAAGGCCTCAAGCGTGTTTCTTAGTTTATTGGATGTTTTTGAAAGATTTAAAGCTTCCTGAGAGAGTTTAATTGCCTGAGAAGTGTCTTTTTTAATTGCATAAAATTCAGACAGATGTATTTTGTTTAAAATTATTCCCGATGTCAAATTTAAGCTGTCTCTAATCTTCAGCGATACATAAAATTGTTTTGGAATATCTTCAAATTCATTCATTTTAATTTTTGAGTATGCTAGATTATCTAACAACATGGCATACAACGATGTGCTTTCTTGAAATAAATTCTTTTGTTTGAGACCTTCAGAAAAATTTTGTTTTGCATTTTTATAATTCTTCATACTTAAATACACAAAACCAATATTATTAAGTGAAGTTGCCTTAAGCTGAAAATCTGACGGAATCGAAGGATCTTTTAAAATAGCCAATGCTTTATTATGAAACTCTAAAGCTTTATTATATTCTTCACGCTCATTATACAATATTCCCAACAGATTATAACATTGATAGAGCAGATCACTTACATTTTTCTGGTCCTTAAGTATTTTCAGCGCTTTAAAAATGGTAATTTCACTTTCAAACAAGTCACTTTCTTTAAACTGAAGATCGGCTTTACTAAAATAGGTTTTAGCTAAATTAATTTTATCATCAATTTGCTTGTATATTTTTTCTGCCTTGAAGTAAACTAAAAAAGCGCTATCTGAAACTGACTTTCGACTATAATAATCTCCAAGATAAGTATACGCTTTTGCTAAATTTATCGAATCGCGACTGTTTAGGGATCTTGTCACAATTAATTTAGAAATACGGCCATACGACTGTAAATCGTTCATATTATAGTATCTATTGGCCACTTTAAATAAATTTACTTTATTTAAAGAATCATCTTTTTCACTTAAGATAATTGCCAATGCTTTTTCATTATAATCCTCTTTAAGCTTACGAGATAAATCAATATCGTTTGCCAAGGAGAGATAAATAGACAGACTGTCTTTAGAAGGATTTAAATTTTTATAAAGGTCATCTTTCTTGGTACAACCAAATAAAATTAAGAATAGAAGCAATACTATTTGGTTATATTTTTTCAAAAGATTTTGATTTTCATCAAAAATAACAAAAGTATAGATACAAAAAAAGGCTATCAATTGTTGATAGCCTTTTCTTATATTTTTATTTTTTTAACTTTTAGTCAAGTTTTCTATTTAAAGTAGATAATTGAGAGTCAGAATTAACTCCACCAATATTTGCAAAATCTGATTTTCTATCTGGAACTGTTTTTTGTCCTCCATCTATAGGTTGAAAGCTATCACGTTTTCTGTCTGGAGTTGTTTTTTGTCCTCCATCAATTGGAGTAATAATACTTAATGTTTCACTTGGACGAGCAGAAGCTGTTGGGTTTGCAAAAGAGGTTGCAACTATTACTAATGAGAATAATCCGAATGTTAAAGCTGTTTTTTTCATGACCTGAGGTTTTAATGTTTTGTATTATTTTTTTGGAGATGATTTGCTGTTTATGGCAGAATCAGAGTGTAAAACTAATACTGAGGTCGAAAAAAATTTATACGAAAAAATGAGTTTGTGGTAGATCGTACCCAATTGATAGTCAATGGATAGCAAATTAATGTAATCGTCTAATTTTTAGACTTCTAGATAATTTCCTGCTGCAAAATCGGCAATAATCTGCTCTACATTTCCTCGATAGGTTTTAGAAAAAGGAATCTTCTTTGTGGAGTTTTTTATGTAACAGATTGAGTTTCCGCTATGAATCCTTGAAATGTAATTTCGATTAATTACATAACTGTTATGAATACGAATAAAAGGGTATGTCAAAACACTTTCAAAATGCTTTAAAGTTTTAAACGCCGTAATCATTTCGCCAGTGTTTAAATAAATATCTGTCGAGTTATTATCGGCTTGAAAATAACAAATATCTTCTGCATTTAAATATCGATAATCGCCATATGATTTTATACAAATCGTTAATGGTTTTTGAATGTTTTGCGGAATCGTTATTTGATCTATAACAATAGAAGAAGGTTCTTCCCTAAACGGAGCAATTTGCGTCTCTAAATTGGCTCTATTGAGTTTTAAAATTGTTTTTAAAAGATCGTTTGATAGAATTGGCTTTAAGAGATAATCAAAAACGCCATATTGTATAGCATCAAAAGCTTTGTCTTTTTGTTTTGTGGTGATAATAATTTTGGGAATCTGCTGCAAAAAACGATGAAGCTCGCTAATAAAAGTCAAAGACAAATGACTCGCAGCATTTTGGGGCTCGATCTCGAGAAAAATCAAAGCCGGTTGGTGCTCTAAAACCAAATTTAAACCGTCTTTAAAATTGGATGCCGATGCCATAAAAGATAATTCTGAAAAACCTGAAGCGGTTGTTTGAGTCTTCAAAATACTCTCAGCGTCATCATCAATTATAATATACGAATACTTTTTCAATTTCGGTTTTTGTTGGTTTTCTCACTACGCAATCATAATCAAAAAATCGCTTTTATTTGATGTAATGAAGAAAAAAATTGCTCTTGACGGTATTACAAATTTAAAATTACGGATTTAAACATCTTAAACAATTCATTGTTAACACATTAAACCCAAATGTTAATACATAAAGATGAAATGCAAAAAAAGCCGATAAAATACCTGCTTTCTAAAATCAAAAATCCCAAACTCCGTTAGGGAATTTGGGATTTCTATACTAAACTGTAAAGATTACATTTTCATTAACCAGTTTTTCATCGAAACTTCGTTCTCGATAATACCTCTTAATTCAGTAATTTTTACACGATCTTGTTTCATTGTATCTCTATGACGAATTGTTACTGTTTCGTCTTCAAGAGTTTGATGATCTACTGTAATACAGAAAGGCGTTCCTAAAGCATCTTGTCTTCTGTAACGACGTCCTACAGCATCTTTTTCATCATAAGCCACATTGAAATCCCATTTCAAATCTTCAATGATTTTTCTTGAAATTTCTGGTAAGCCATCTTTTTTAACCAATGGCAATACCGCTGCTTTAGTTGGCGCTAAAACGGCTGGCAATTTTAAAACTGTTCTTGTAGAACCGTCCTCTAATGTTTCTTCTTTTAATGAAGTGGCAAAAACAGCCAAGAACATACGATCTAAACCAACAGAAGTTTCTACTACGTAAGGAACATAGTTTTCGTTTAATTCAGGATCAAAATATTGTAATTTCCTTCCAGAATATTCTTCATGCGCTTTCAAATCGAAATCGGTACGAGAGTGAATTCCTTCCAATTCTTTAAATCCAAATGGGAAATTAAATTCGATATCAGCAGCTGCATTTGCGTAGTGCGCTAATTTTTCGTGATCGTGAAAACGGTAATTTTCTTTTCCTAATCCTAAAGATAAATGCCATTTCAAACGCGTTTCTTTCCAGTACTCGTATGATTTCATTTCTTCTCCTGGACGTACAAAAAATTGCATTTCCATTTGTTCGAACTCACGCATACGGAAAATAAATTGTCTTGCTACAATTTCATTTCTAAACGCTTTGCCCGTTTGAGCAATTCCAAAAGGAACTTTCATACGACCCGATTTCTGAACATTTAAGAAGTTCACAAAAATACCTTGAGCCGTTTCTGGACGCAAATACAAGTCCATTGCATTTTCTGCAGAAGCTCCTAATTTTGTTCCGAACATTAAGTTAAATTGTTTTACCTCTGTCCAGTTTTTAGAACCCGTTTCAGGATCAGCAATCTCAAGTTCTTCAATCAAAGCTTTAACATCAGCCAAATCTCCGTTTCCTAAAGAACGCCCTAAACGCTCTCTAATTTCTTTTTCTTTAGCCAAATATTCAATTACACGAGCGTTTGTAGTTACAAACTCTTGTTCGTTGAATGCATCGCCAAAACGAGCTTTTGCTTTGTCAATTTCTTTTTGCGCTTTTTGGTGAATTTTTTCAGCATGATCTTCAACCAAAACGTCAGCTCTATATCTCTTTTTAGAATCTTTATTATCAATTAATGGATCATTGAATGCATCAACGTGGCCAGAAGCTTTCCAAGTTGTTGGATGCATCAATATTGCAGCATCAAGGCCGACAATATTTTCATTCATCTGAACCATTGATTTCCACCAATATTCACGGATATTCTTTTTTAATTCGACACCATTTTGTGCATAATCATATACAGCACTTAATCCGTCGTAAACTTCGCTTGACGGAAAAATAAATCCGTACTCTTTTGCGTGCGAAACCACATTCTTAAATATATCTTCTTGTTTTGCCATAGTGATGCAAAAATATAAAAACTACCTATATAAAAAAGAAAAATTATGAAGATTGACGTGTTGATTTTGTTACTTTTGTAAATAAAATCTCTCTTTTTGTGATTAATTATCTAATAAATCTGTTTTTCCCTAAAGTCTGTAGCGGATGCCGTGCGCTTTTACTTCAAAATGAAACGGTTTTCTGTACGATTTGCCGACATGAAATGCCTCTTACTCAATATCATTTAGATCCGAAAAATGAGGCCATGAAAAAGTTTTATGGTAAGATCGATATTCAATTTGCCGCTACCTTTTTGTATTTTAATAAAAAGGGGATGGTTCAAGAATTAATTCATAATTTAAAATACAAAGGCCATCAAGAAATTGGCACTGTACTGGGAAGCTGGTATGTTGAAGATTTAAAAGAACTTCAATTTGAGATTCCTTTTGATGCTGTAATTCCGGTACCACTTCATAAAAAAAAGTTTAAGGAACGTGGCTACAATCAGGTTACTACTTTTGGAAAAGCAATAGCATCTGGTTTTGAAATTCCGTTTGAGGAAAATATTTTAATTCGAAAGATCTATTCTAAAACACAATCCAAAAAGAATCTTTTGGGAAGATCGGAAAATATCGAAAACATTTTTGATGCTGAATTTACTGAAGCCGACTACAACAAACATTTCTTAATTGTTGATGACGTACTCACAACGGGCGCAACAATTGAGGCTTGTTCACGAGCTTTATCAAAAATTCCTGGCGCAAAAATCAGTATGATTTGTATGGCGATGGCTCATTAAGCCATTTCCAAAAGTTTAATTTATTAATATCTTCTTCACTACTTTTCTTTCTCCATCTGTAACCGTTAAGAAATAAAGACCTGAAGGTACATATGGCAATTGAATGTCTTGAATAAAATATCCTGAACCTTGAAAAGTTCTCTCATAAACATATTTGCCTACAATATCATTAACATAGACTTTAATCTCGCTTACTGAATCTCTACTAAATTGTACTGTAAAACTTCCTTTATTTGGATTTGGATATGCAACAAAGTCAACATTCTCAAAGTCATCGTTTCCTAAAGTATAGGTTCTATTACAAATATTTACCGAAGCAGAATTAATAGTTCCTGTCATTCCAACCTCACTATCAATAACTCTAAAAGTCCATGTCCCTTGTGAATTTTCTCCATTAAAAGCACTTAATAAAGTTGAGGGAATCACAATTTGACTTGTCGTTGTACCGCAGTTTAATGCAGATCCGCTATCATCAAACTGTAAAGCAAGAGTTGAATTTGTTCTGGCGCAATTTTTATTGAATAAAGTTACAACTGTTCCTTTCGGGCTTACGATTTCCATAGTCAAATCTGAAAATCTAGCATGTGTTACATTTACCGAAACATTGACATCTGAAATAGATCCAGAAGAAGCCGGCACAGAAACCGTTCTATTTACATATACATTATCTCCTGTCGAATATCCGCCTGCAAAATTATAAGACGCGCAAGATGTCGAAACGGTGTATCCTACAGCAAACGAAGCATTGTTGACGGCATAATAAATATTACCAACTGGCTCTATTAAAAGTCGACAATTTGTAGAAGCCTCAATTTCTGACGGAACCAATATAGTTTCTGTTCCATCATTTGGAGTATTTCCTGCTAAAACAATTGGAAATGTTAATCCGCCGTCTAGGGATAATTTTATATTCACGTTTGACGATCCTGGAAGTGTATTTGTGTTATTTACGCTCCAAGTTATAGTTTGTGCAGACTCTTTTGCCCATGCGATATCGCCTTCTTTTTGTGAAGTTACGGCAAATGGCCCAGCTGCAGCAGTTACAGTTACAACCATCGCATCTGTATAGGTTTGTCCTTTTCCTTGTACTGCATTGTCTCTTCCCGTAAGGGTAAAATTCATTGTTTTTCCAATAGAAGAAACAGATTCCCAAGTTGTAGTAAGCTGATTATTTAGTACCGAATTAAGAGCAGGCATATAACGGACTGGCGATGTTGTTGGCGTAAACGATCTAAACATTGGCCCATCTGGTTTTGTTGGAGAAGGAAAACTATTATTTCCAAAAGCCGTTGTGGCACTATCATATTGTTCCCAAGTATAGGTTATCGTATTACCTTCAGGATCAGAACCCGTTCCTGTTAAAATAAACGGTGTACTAATTGGAATGGTATAATCTGGACCTGCATTTATAACAGGCGGATTATTATCGACTATAGGTGTTGAAACTGGACACGTTTTTCCAGCTAAATTATTTTGTATCTGATTGATGCTTGCATAAGAAAAATAAGAATCAGAATGATCCTGAACATTATAACCATCTGTTACTCCTGCGTATCCCATAATCGTAGATCCACTTCCTGGTTCATAGCATGCGCCCAATCCTTCATTTGCATGCGAAAAAGTATGCGTTGCCCCAAGCTGATGTCCCATTTCGTGAGCAACAAAATCAATGTCAAAATTATCTCCTTGAGGTTTTCCATCTGCTGGAGAGGTATAGGCACTACCCTTTCCAACAGAATTGCTAGGAGTTGGACTGTCGCATACACAGCCAATACAACTGGCAAGTCCGCCGCCTCCAGAACCTCCAAACAAATGGCCAATATCGTAATTAGCCTCACCAATAACGCTAGTCAATGTTGTCTGAACTTCTTTCGGCCAAGTAGGATTATTGAGATCAGCACCTATTTTCGGAATAGAATAAGGATCTGCAGCAGCATCTGTATAAACAACAGCATCATTATTAGCAACTAAAATTAGTTCTACAGCAAGGTCTCTATTAAAAACGCCATTTACGCGAGTTAAAGTAGCATTCATTCCCGCTAAAGCGCCTTCTTTTGTACCGCCAAAATAGGCTGCGTACTCACCTGTACAAGATAATGCCAATCGAAGTGTTTTAAATTGTTTGGCGCTAGAAGTTGTTTTTGCAGTAGTCGTAGATTTATCATCCGAAATCGAATGGATTGTTTTACAATTCAAAAGCGCTCTTGAATCTGCATTATCTGCAGACTTAAACAAAACATATTCTGATTTGTTATCAGGATTTTGTTCAATATATTCAGTTGGTTTTTCAGTTCTAAAAACCATTGTCTGCATACCGATTGGAGCAACACTAAAATAGATTTTTGCACTTTTATCATCTAATCCGCGACCTTCATAAGATCTAATTTGTGGATATTTCGCCTGTAATTCTGGATCAAAATTAGATGATTCCCAAACTGCAAAACGTTCTAGATTTCCATCAGTATTTGGAATTGTAATTTCTGATGTTGTATTTTTTGCCGTTTTGCTCGATGCCGAAACCAGTTTAGAACTTAGAAGATTGGCATTTAGCTTATAATATAATTTATTAGAACTCGCCCCATCTGCCTTTCTTGAAAGCGATGAAGAAGTTACTTTTTGCCATAAAGCATCTTGTGCATTAGCAGTGGCAAAACAAAAAATTAAAAATATATAAAGTAGTTGTTTTTTCATACCCTCAAAATATCGAATATCAAAATTACTTTAATTAATTTGAAATCATATTATCTATCCGACAATTATTGCTTTTTCGTCGACGAGTTGGCATTTTTTTACAAAAAGATAGATTATGCGTTAAAATTCGATTTGGCATAGCATTAAATTTAAAACAGAATAGTATAAATTTGCAGCATCTTAAATAATTTGTTTTGAAGCTCTTTCATTCTATAAACGATTTTCAGTCAACCAAGAAAACTATCTTAACTCTTGGTACCTTTGATGGTGTGCATATTGGTCATAAAAAAATTCTAGAACGAATTACTGAGAATACTGAAAACGGGAAATATGAAAGCCTGGTTCTTACCTTTTTTCCGCATCCGCGAATGGTTCTTCAAGAAAAATCTGAAATTAGATTACTGAATACGATTGGCGAAAAAATAAAACTTTTGAAAGCAACAGGTATTGAAAACTTAGTTGTTCATCCTTTTAACGAAAGTTTTTCAAGACTAACAGCCGAAGAATTTGTTCGCACTATTTTGGTTGAGAAATTTCAGATTCAAAAAATTATTATTGGGCATGATCACCGTTTTGGCCGTAATAGAACTGCCAACATTGATGATTTAATTGCTTTTGGAATTGAATACGGATTTGAAGTAGAACAAATTTCTGCAGAAGAAATCCAAGATGTTTCGGTAAGTTCGACCAAAATTAGAAAGGCTTTAAATGAAGGAAACATGGCTTTGGCCAACGAGTATTTAGGCTATAACTATTTCTTGAACGGAACTATTGTAAAAGGAAAACAATTGGGACGAACAATTGGATTTCCGACAGCTAATATTAACATCGAAGAAGATTACAAACTAATACCAAAAATTGGTGTTTATGTTGTAAAAGCGACCATAAATGACGAAAGTCTTTTTGGTATGATGAATATTGGATTTAATCCAACGGTTAATGGCGAAAAGCAAACCATCGAAGTTCACTTGTTTAATTTTGACAAAGACATTTACGATCAAAACATCGAAGTTTCTTTGCTTCATTACATTCGCGATGAGCAGAAATTTAGTTCGGTAGATGCCTTAAAAGCACAGCTTCATCAGGATAAAATGGAATCTTTGGCTTTTATAGATTCTTCTCTAAAAAATCAGACTGTATAGTTTTTACCGTTTTTAAATCATCGTAGTTATTTTTTTAGTAAATTTGATAGAACACTGTTTTTCAAATATTTACTATTAACTTCTAAAAAATAACCACTATGAAATTACCTAAAGAAATTACCAACGGGTTTTTGATTTTCCTCGGAATTGGCATTTATTTTTTATTAATGAATGTATTAGGTTTAGCGCATTTGTTTTATTTGAGAACACTCAACGTTTTCTTTATATTCTGGGGGGTTAACAGGACAATGCAAATGAACCTTCATGAAGGAGAAACTAATTTTCTATCGAATGCTATTTCTGCAATGACCACTTCTGTGGTTGGTGTATCTATGAGTGTATTTGGCTTATTAGTTTATAGTTACGCCCGAGGCGGAGATGCTTACGTAAGAACTTTGTCTGAAACTTTCATGTTTGGAGGAAATCCATCAGTGCCAACTTATTGTATTTGTTTATTATTTGAAGGAATTGCTTCTTCTGTAATTGTTACTTTAATGATGATGCTGTATTGGAATAACAAATATGCAGCCGATTAATCTGAAACTGCTGCAAAATTTTTACGGAAATCACTTTTTATAAATGCCTCTTTTGAGCATCGATTAGATTAAAAATTTTAGTCAATAGAGATCTTAATTCTCAATAAATATTTTTAAATTGCTTGTAGCAGAGAGTTATAAGCAATTTTTTTATTTATAAAAATGAAATTAAAACAAATTGAAAGGGTAAAAAAAATCTCAAAAGAAGAGTTTGTTTCCCAATATGTAAAAAAACAAATTCCTGTTGTTATCGAAGAATTGACCGAAGATTGGCCAGCTTATAACAAATGGAAATTATCTTATATGAAAGAAATCGCAGGAGATTTGGTCGTTCCTTTATACGACGACAGACCTGTAAATCACGAAGACGGATTCAACGAGGCGCACACCACAATGAAAATGAGCGATTACATTGAGTTATTACAAGAAAAGCCTACCAATTATCGTATTTTTCTTTACAACTTAATGAAACAGGTTCCTTCGTTAAAAAACGACTTTTTATGGCCAGAAATTGGTTTAAAATTAGTCAAGCAAATGCCGATGTTGTTTTTTGGCGGTGAAAATTCGAGAGTGTTTATGCATTATGATATTGACTATTCGAATATTCTTCATTTTCATTTTCACGGAGAAAAACAATGTATGATTTTCCCTCCTAGCCAATCAAAATTTATGTATAAAGTTCCTCACGCATTAATTTCGAGAGAAGATATAGATTTTGACCATCCAGATTATGAAAAATTTCCAGCACTCAAAAATGCCGAAGGCTATATTACCAATCTAAAACATGGAGAAATGCTTTATATGCCCGAAGGATATTGGCATTATATGAAATATCTAACGCCAGGATTTTCTATGAGTTTGAGATCGTTTCCAAAAAACATTGTCAATTTATCGAAAGCAGCATACAATGTTTTTATTATGCGCCATTTTGATATTATGATGCGGAAAATTCAAGGCCAAAAATGGATTGACTATAAAAACGAAAAAGCGATTACCAATACGCATCAAAATTTACGGCGTACTGCCTAATAAATGTAAAAAGCGGTTGAGAATTTAAACCCAACCGCTTTTTTATTTATCTAAAGACTATTTTTCTTGTCACTGTATTTCCATTATCTAAAGTGATTTTAACCAATAATACTTGAGGACCCGATTGAAAATTTGGTATGAGCCATTCTTTACTTTCAATTTGTTTTTTGCGATATAACAATTTGCCTCCTACATCATAAATAGCGACTTCGTCAAGATTTTCCTGCTCAGGCATAGATTGCAATCTGATGTTTTTATCTTTAACCGAAACAAAAACCCTCTTATCTTGATTTTCAAAATCTTCGTTTCCTAAAGGTTTGCCACCATTTGGATTTGTATAACGCAATACAAATCGGTCTAGAAAAGTTCCTGGCGCAGAGATAAAGGTATATCCTCCAGATTTAAGGTTATGTACCGTGTTTGTTACCTTATCGTGCAAAAATATATCGTTATTGGCCAAATCTCCATCTGTATGATCTATAGCAATTGTAAAAGCACCTTCTTTAATAGTCGATTTATATCCTAACGGAATTGTATCGGTTACCACAAAAGGTACCGCTCGCCCTTGAATAACTAATTTTTTACCGTCATTGATACTATAAAAATCAACATAAGGATTTGCATTCATTGTTACAGCATCGTAATTAAAATCAAATAAGTTTGTTGCTCCCGTTATGTATCCGACAAGCAATTGTTTAAAAGCTCCTTCTGTATTTGTAAAATTTAACCAGACACGATGTTTTTCTACAACCTCTGTTTTCGCAGATTTATAAAACTGACTATTAGAATTAGGAACTCTCATCGAATTTGTAAAAACACCTCTTTGTCCTGTTCTTGCTTTTGCAAAAAACCCTTGCCCAGCAGCAATGTAACCTTTTAATGGCTCTTGATTTCCAGGCGATGGCGCACCAATACCAGTTAAGTTACCAACTGTAGTATCTCCCGATAAATTATAAATGGCATAATCATCGTTTGTATAAGTATAGGTATTACCTCCTGGCACAGTTATTTTTGGAGGTGTATTATGTGTCCAAAAAAATAGCGTTCCATAAAAATTAGCAGCATTATCATGAATAAACTCATCTGCATAAATTGCCGATGGATATGGATTTCCAAAAAAACAAAACTTTTCGGGACCCGCTACAGGACCTTGGATTGTTCCATTATTTGGCACCCCAACAAATTCGCCTGTAAAAACACTTGGCGTTCCCGTCTGAAAAGACTGCGGACCTCTAATGCTATAACCTCTTCCTGGTTCCATTGTCATTGTACCGTACAAATTGGTTGCCCATTTAAAATCGGAAGTCCAATAAAAATACTTATCGAATAGCGTTTCTGAAGAAAATTCATTCATTGTAATATCTGCAACGGGAGAAGACCAATAGGTAAGATCAAATCGTCTTACAGATGTTTTTCTTCTGTAAGTTATATTTCCAGTATTATTGACATCGGCAACCTGAACCAAACTTGAGTTATTTTCAAAAATCAAAACCCCATTACCCAATACACTGACTTCATTTGTCACCGTTAAAGAATTTGTTTCTTCTACAATTAATGATCCATTATTTTCAATCGTTAATCTACTCGCAAAAAAACTTCCATTGGTTCCAGAAATAATAGGATCAACACCTACATCTGGAATGTCTATACAGTCAGAAGCAATAGGAACCCCTACTGGCGTCCAATTTGCAGGATCACCCCAATTGGCACTCGCAATTCCATTCCATACTTTAGTAACAAAAGCATTTATTGTAATTGGTGTTACTTCTGATTCGCAGCCCGATGTATTATTTCTCACTTGCACATTGTAACCTCCGGAAGACAAACCTGTAAATATTCCCGAAGTATTACTAAAATCTATTCCATCAACACTATACGTATATCCTGTTCCAGATGAAGGCGAAGTGACCGTGATAACACCCGTATTATTGATACAGCTTGGCTGTTGTGTTACTGAAGCAGTTGGCGCAACTGAAATTGCATTTACAGTTAAAGAAACATTTTGAGTAGAAGGACACCCATTTGATGTTGTAATGGTCATTATACCATTGTAAGTACCTGCTGTCGTATTTGCCGGAACATTCACATTTATAATATCTCCTGATCCAGAACTAAAAGGAAACGGTGTCGCTCCTTGATCTGTCAATGCAATCCAATCGATTTCATAACTAACTGGAGAACCCGTAGTAGAATTGTAACTTAAAGTAGTCGTCTGCGCTGATGAACTTTGACAAACTGGAGTAAAAACCCCTGCAGTACTTATTGTTGGAACGGCATTAATCGTTAAAGAAACGGCTTGAGTTGCGAAACATCCATTTGACGTAAAAATTGTCATTACTCCACTGTAATTTCCGGCTGCTGTATTTGCTGGAACAATAATATTATTCATATTTCCTCCTCCCGAATCGAAAGAAAAAGCGGTAGCAACTTGATCATTCAATAGTGCCCAGTCTATAGAATAGCTAACCGGAGAACCCGTTACAGCAGAATATGGCAGAGAAGCTGTTTGCTCTAGTGCATTTTGACAAATTGGAATTAAATTTCCGGATGTTGTAATTGTTGGAACTGGATTAACTGTTATCGTAAAATTATTGCCTGTCGAAATACAGCCAGCTGCATTAGAAACTGTTAAAGTTCCTGTATAAGTTCCCGCCGCCGTATTTGCAGGTATAGGGATATTGATTGAGTTTGCTGGCAAGGCCGCATTTGTAACTGCTGCGAAAGTATTTGCCGGACTGGCATTCCACGTAATGCTGTAGGTCGTCGGTGCATTTGTAACAGCACTGTAAGGCAAAGTAGTGCTTTGTGCACTTGTACTTGCGCATACCGCAGTAGTGACTCCCAATGTTATTGTCGGCAATGAGTTTACCGTAACGGTAAAATTGTTTGCTGATGACACGCATCCGTTTGCATTGCTTAGCGTTAAGGTACCCGTGTATATTCCTCCCGCTGTATTTGCAGGTATCGGAATATTGATCGAGTTTGCTGGCAAGGTTGCATTGGTAACAGCTGCAAAAGTATTTGTCGGGCTTGCATTCCAAGTAATGCTGTAGGTTGTTGGCGCGTTTGTAACAGCACTATAAGGCAAAGTAGTGCTTTGTGCACTTGTACTTGCGCATACCGCAGTAGTGGCTCCCAATGTTATTGTCGGCAGTGGATTTACAATAACTGTAAAATTATTTGCCAAAGACGTACATCCAGATCCAACTGCATTTTTTACAGTCAATGTACCAGTATATGTGCCTGCGGCAGTATTTGCAGGTATCGGAATACTAATCGAACCTGCTGGCAATGTCGCATTTGTAACTGGCGCGAAAGTATTCGCCGGACTGGTATTCCAC
>NZ_JAXCWF010000016.1:0-118282 GCF_034044945.1 Flavobacterium sp. CFBP9031 | reverse complement strand
CACCTCTTCCCATCCCGAACAGAGAAGTTAAGCCCGCCTGCGCAGATGGTACTGCAGTTTTGTGGGAGAGTATGTCGTCGCCTTTCTTTTGAAAACCCCGTTTTTAAATGGGGTTTTTTATTCTAACTTTTACTTATAGAAATATAAGTAATATGGTACCTTAGCTCAGATGGTAGAGCAATGGACTGAAAATCCATGTGTCCCTGGTTCGATCCCTGGAGGTACCACATAATGCTCGGATGGTGAAATTGGTAGACACGCTGGACTTAAAATCCAGTGAACAGCAATGTTCGTGCGGGTTCAAGTCCCGCTCTGAGTACTAAAAACTTCAATTAACAAAAGTTAATTGAAGTTTTTTTTTGGTCTAAACTTAAATAGGTTTTTCTCTTACCATATGCTAAATTATTAAACTTCAAAAGCTGTTTTAATCAGAAATTTTATATTTTTACTTCTATATTTAACTGTAATATCTCATTTTCAGCTATGCAAAATGTTTTCCTTAAAGAAGATTGTGATCAATTTGTTACCAGAATTAATAAGCTTACAACAGATTCTCAGCCGCTTTGGGGAAAAATGTCTGTCGATCAAATGCTGGCTCATTGTAACGTTACATACGAAATGGTTTATGATAATATCCATTCGAAACCAAATGCTTTAATAAAACTTCTGTTAAAGCTATTGGCTAAAAATAAAGTGGTAAGTGAAACTCCTTATCCAAGAAGCCTTGGTACAGCTCCACAATTTATTATTAAAGGCAATCGTGATTTTGAGCTAGAAAAAAGCAGACTAATTTCCTATATTCAAAAAACGCAAGAATTAGGCGAAAAAGAATTTGAAGGAAAAGAATCTCTTTCTTTTGGTAAGTTGTCTTCTAAAGAGTGGAATAATATGTTTGCAAAACATTTGGACCACCATTTATCTCAATTTGGTGTTTAAATAATTTTATAGTTATGAGAATTTATACTATTATGTTTTTTCTTCTTTTAGGATTATCTTCTAATGCTCAAAAGCAAGAAATTCAAAAGTGCATTGAATCTTTTTTTGAAGGATTTCACCTGAGAGATTCAACAAAGATCAAATTGGTTTGTTCGGATAAAATGATATTGCAGTCTATTAGCGAAAGCACTGTGAAAGGAAATAAATTATCTGATGAAAGTGCAAAAGAGTTTTATAAATCTATTGCATCTATTCCTTCAAATATGAAATTCCAAGAAAAAATATTGAGTTATAATATTCAGATTGATGGAACAATGGCGCATGTTTGGACACCATATGAATTTTATTTAAATGATAAATTAAGCCATTCTGGTGTAAATGCTTTTACTTTATTTAAAGAAAAAGATTCGTGGAAGATTATCTATTTGATTGATACAAGAAGAAAATAATTAGTTTTTAAGGATTTCGGTATTGTAGTATAAGCAAATATCAGTTAAAAGACATTCAGGGCATTTAGGTTTAGGTCTGCAGATTTCGCGACCTAGAAATGAAATTGCCATTCCTATTTCTGACCAAATATTTTTCGGTAAAGCCTGCATTAAATCTTTTTCTACTTTATTACCATCTTTAGATTCTTTAATTATTCCAATTCTTGGCGCAACTCTTATTACATGTAAGTCCGCAATAATTCCTTCAGCTGGTTGGCCTGTTTCTCTTAAAATCACGTTTGCAGATTTTCTTCCAATACCTTTCAATGCAGTTAATCCTGACATGGTTAAAGGAATATTGTTATCCTCTTTTATGGTTTTTGCAATATCCAAAAGCCATTGTGCTTTAGTTCCGTGATTGCGAACTTTAGTGATATAAGGCAAAAAAGTTTCTAAATCGGTTTTTGATAGACTTTTTAGCGTTGGGAATTTTTCAAATAAAGCTGGTGCAATTGAGTTGATATTGGCATCAGAATCTTGAGCAGACAAAACAACCATGACTAATAACTGATATGGATTTTGATAATCTAGTGGATGTTTTTTGTTTTTATACTTTTTTAAAATTGGTTTTAATTTAGTTTCCCAATCTAATGTTTCTCCAAATAAATCCATTTTCTAATTTTCTTTAATGTTGATATTTAAATAGTTATCTATAAAGTTAATTGATTTTAATGAATTCTAGAATTTTTTTGATAACATTTTGATTTCCAAGTATTTTCCTGTGGCCTAATCCGTCGGTTAAAAATAAAGATCCATTTTTAAGATTTTCATAAATATGCTTTCCCGCTTTTACAGATACCTCGGGATCATCATTATCATGTATAACCAAAACAGGAATATTGATTTTTTGAGCTGCTCGATAGGCTGAAAAATCATCCATTATTACTTGATATTTACTTTCAAAAGAATCTCTCAAATGATTGCTAATTTCTTTTCGCAAACCCAGTTTAGAAGTGAATTCATCTAAAATATCTTGGATAATATCACCACTTCCTATAATTACAGCTTTTTCTACTTTAAATCCATCTTTAATTGCATTTAGAACTGACATTCCGCCTAGAGAATGGCCAATTGCAATTTCAAAAGGGCCAAATTGTTTTTCTATTTCTAATATAGAAGCTATAAACTCCGACATTATTGTTGTTTTTCCTTTTGATTTTCCATGTGCAGGAGCGTCAAAACTAACTATTGAATAGCCTTTGTTCAAAAGTTCATCAGCAATTTTAAAGAGTTGCGTTCCTCTTCCAGACCAGCCATGTACCAATAAAACTTTGCGTTCACTTTGCCCGTATGCATATGTAACAATACTTTTATCAATTGAAGGGACATAGATTAATTCTTGAATGCTTTTAGCATCCATTTCTAATTCTCTTTTTGGAACTTTATGCTTGATAGGAGTTGTAAAAATCTTTGCAGCAAATTTTGTAACTAATTTTGTGGATATAAAAGCACAAATTTTCGCAGATATTATAATAATCTTAGGAATTTTTAATGATTTAGTAGGATTAATTGCCTTTTTTGCCATTTCAATAAAACTTATTTAAAAGAAGGATTTTGCTTGTTTTTTTGCTAAATTTAAAAAACATAAAAGTAGTATATAAATGATTGCTTCTTATGATAATCCTAAATTAATTTCTGAAATGGAAATATTTCATATTAGCGCAGAATGTTATCCTGTAGCAAAGGTTGGCGGATTAGGCGATGTAGTGGGTGCATTGCCAAAATATCAACAAGCTGCTGGCCATTCTGTTAGAGTTGTAATTCCTTGTTATGACACGAAGTTTAAAAAGGAAAATGATTTTGAATGTGTTCATTGGGGTACAATTGAATTAGGAAATTTTAGTTTTCCGTTTAGTGTACTAAAAGAAAAAACAGATAAGTTAGGTTTTGAATTATATCTAATAGAGATTAATGAATTATTTAATCGTCCGAATATTTATGGTTACGAAGATGATATCGAAAGATTTTTATCTTTTCAGATTGCCACATTGGATTGGATTATAGCACGGAATAAAACGCCAGATGTTATTAATTGTCATGATCATCATACAGGCATTATTCCATTTTTACTTCAGTTTTCTTATAAATATGAAAGTTTAAAAAATGTAAAAACACTTATAACGATTCATAATGGCTTATATCAAGGCTGGTTTGGTTTTGATAAATTATATTATCTGCCAAAATTTGATTTGAGACATGTTGGTTTTTTAGAATGGAGCAATTCTATCAACTCTTTAGCAGTTGCCATTAAATGCGCCAATGCCGTAACTACAGTATCTCCAAGCTATTTAAATGAAATTAATATTTCAGCAAATGGTTTAGAATCTTTATTTAATTCTGTTAGAAATAAATCTAAAGGAATTTTAAATGGAATTGATATTGAAGTTTGGAATCCGATGAAAGATCAAATGATTGAGGAAAATTATTCGATTGAAGATTTTGAAGCTGGAAAAAGAAAGAATAAAGAGAAATTATGCGAACAATTTGAGCTAGATCCATCAAAACCATTATTTAGCTTTATTGGCCGATTGTTTGAAGAAAAAGGAGGTGATTTGCTTCCGCATGCTGCTGCTTTGGCTTTATCTGAAAATTTTGAGGAAATTAATATCTTGATTTTAGGTTCAGGAAATGCAGAGATTGAAACGCAGTTAACTCAGTTGCGAAATGATTATAAAGGAAATTACAATGTTTTTATAGGTTATAATGAAGATTTAGCGCATTTGATTTATGCAGGTTCAGATTATATTTTAATGCCTTCTAGGGTAGAACCTTGTGGATTAAATCAGATGTATGCGATGCGTTACGGAACAATTCCGATTGTTAGAAGAACTGGAGGGTTAAGAGATACGGTTGTTGATTTTGGAGATGAAGGAAATGGCATTTGTCATGATCAGGCTTCTGTAGCCGACATATGCTATTCAATAAATCGTGCTGTTAGGTTGTATGAGGATAAAATAAATTTCAATGAAGTTTTAAAAAGAGGAATGTCAGCAGATCATTCCTGGGAAAGAGTTTGCCAAGAATATATCGAAATATACAACTTAATAATTCAGCAAAATGAAATTTAAAAAGAAAAATGTAGTTGCCATTATTTTAGGAGGTGGACAAGGTTCACGTTTATTTCCATTAACAGAAACAAGGTCGAAACCTGCAGTTCCCATTGGTGGAAAATATCGTTTGGTCGACATTCCGATTTCTAATTGTATCAATTCTGATATTTTTAAAATATTTGTTTTGACGCAATTTAACTCCGCCTCTCTAAATGCTCACATTAAAAACACTTTTAATTTTAGTATTTTAAGTCAGTCCTTTGTAGATATTTTGGCGGCAGAACAGACTCCAGACAATCCAACCTGGTTTCAAGGAACAGCAGATGCTGTAAGACAATGTATGTCACATTTCTTGAAACATGATTTTGACCATGCTTTAATTCTTTCGGGGGATCAATTATATCAAATGGATTTTAACGAAATGCTTGAAGCACATATTGCGGCTGATGCAGAAATCTCTATTGCAACGTTGCCTGTAAATGCTAAAGACGCTCCCGAATTTGGAATTTTAAAGACCAATCACGAAAGTGTTATTGAAGCTTTTATTGAAAAACCACATCCATCGCTATTGCCTGAATGGGAATCGGAGGTGAGCGAACAAATGCAGGAAAAAGGTAAAAAATACCTTGCCTCAATGGGAATTTATATTTTTAATAAATCTTTGCTACAGGAGCTAATGGCTGACCAAGAAACAAAAGATTTTGGTAAAGAAATTATTCCGCAATCGGTTGGAAAACATAAAATATTAAGTTATCAATATGAAGGTTATTGGACAGATATCGGGAATATAGAATCATTTTTTGAAGCTAATATTGGCTTAACAGCAGATATTCCAGAATTTAATTTATTCGATAACGAAAATAAAATTTTCACTAGACCAAGATTATTGCCTCCGTCTAAATTTAGAAACTCAATAATCAACCAATCTTTAATTTCTGAGGGATGTATTATTAATGCCAAAGAGATTAAAAGTTCGGTTATAGGCATACGTTCCCGAATTGGTGAAGGAACTGTTTTGGAGAATTGCTACGTTATGGGGAACGATTTTTATCAAGATCTTGAAGAATTGAACCACGAAAGCAGTATCAATAAAATACATGTTGGTATAGGCGAAAACTGCTTTATTAAAAATGCCTTGGTTGATAAAAATGTGCGTATTGGAAACAATGTTCATATTAGCGGAGGTAAACATTTAGATAATTTTACTAACGAATTGTACAGCATTAAAGACGGAATTGTCGTAGTAAAAAAAGGAGTTATACTTGCAGACAATTTTAGAATTGAATAAAGACTGAAAATTCCAATTTAAATATTCCAAATTCCAAATTCGATAATAATTATCTCTTAAACCAACCATATGACTAAAGTAATCCCACATTCTCTTTTTACTGACTTTGACATAGATTTATTCAAAGCGGGAAAACACTTCAGATTATATGAAAAACTTGGAGCTCATTTAATTGAAGTAGATGGAGTAAAAGGTGTTTATTTTGCTGTTTGGGCTCCAACGGCTCATTCTGTTTCAGTTGTTGGAGATTTTAATTATTGGACACAGGGCGAACATGTTTTAAACGTCCGTTGGGATTCTTCTGGAATCTGGGAAGGATTTATTCCTGATATTTCAAAAGGGGCGCTTTACAAATACAAGATTCAATCTAGTATAAATGGCGTAATTACCGAAAAGGCCGATCCATTTGCGCGCTATTGCGAAAAACCACCTCACACTGCATCTGTGGTTTGGGATCTGGATTATAAATGGAAAGATCATAATTGGATGCAAAATCGTCATGATTATAATGCTTTGGATAAACCCTATTCGGTTTACGAAGTGCATTTGGGGTCTTGGAGAAGAGGAGAACATAATCGTTTTTTGACTTATCTTGAACTTGCCGATGATTTGGTAAAATATATAAAAGAAACTGGTTTTACGCATGTTGAGTTTATGCCAATTATGGAATATCCTTATGACCCTTCTTGGGGTTATCAGCTTACAGGGTATTTTGCACCAACTTCCCGTTTTGGAAAACCACAAGATTTTATGGTTCTGGTTGATCGATTGCATCAAGAGGGAATTGGAGTGATTTTAGACTGGGTTCCGTCACATTTTCCTGATGATGCACATGGTTTAGGGTATTTTGACGGTTCTCATTTATACGAACATCCAGATCGAAGAAAAGGATATCACCCAGATTGGAAAAGTTTAGTTTTTAATTATGGTAGAAATGAAGTTCGAGCTTTTCTAATAAGTAATGCTGTTTTTTGGCTTCAAAATTATCATATCGACGGACTTCGTGTTGACGCTGTAGCTTCAATGTTATATCTTGATTATTCTCGAAAGGATGGCGAATGGGAAGCTAATATTTATGGAGGAAGGGAAAATCTGGATTCTATTAGCTTTCTTAAAGAATTTAATGAAGTAATCTATTCTAATTTTGGTGGTATTCAGACTATTGCTGAAGAGAGCACTTCATTTCCTATGGTTTCAAGACCAACATCTGTTGGAGGTTTAGGTTTTGGAATGAAATGGATGATGGGTTGGATGCATGACACTTTAAAGTATTTTCAAAAAGAAACCGTTTATAGAAAATACCATCAGAATGAATTGACTTTTTCGATGACATATGCTTTTACTGAAAATTTCATGCTTCCATTTTCTCATGACGAAGTAGTATATGGTAAAAATTCTCTTATTTATAAAATGCCTGGCGACGAATGGCAGCGCTTTGCAAATTTGAGATTATTGTACGGGTATATGTTTACGCATCCAGGAACAAAACTTTTGTTTATGGGAGCTGAGTTTGGTCAGACAAGTGAGTGGAATTTTGAACAAAGTTTAGATTGGCATTTGCTTCAGTATGATTTTCATTCTGGAATAAAAAGTTTGATTACCGATTTAAATCAATTGTACAAATCACAGCCAGCATTATACGAAAAACAATTTAGAGGAGATGGTTTTGAATGGATTAATTATTCAGATCATCAAAATGCTATTTTATCTTATATTAGAAAAGGAAATAATCCAGATGAAAATGTGATTGTTGTCTGCAATTTTACTCAAGTCGTTCGCGAAAATTATAGAATTGGTATTCCTAAAAAAGGCAATTTAAAAGAGATTTTTAATACTGATGCCAAAATATATGGAGGAAGCGGTATAGAAAGTACTAAACCATTAAAAATAGAATCAATTTCGTATGATGGCCGAGATTTTTCTGCAGAATTGATTTTGCCTCCTTTGAGTGTTGCCGTATATACTTTAAATTAAGTAAAAATCTTGAAATAAGATTTTGTCATTATATCGTTTCAAAATTATCAAATTGTTGATTTTTTGTTTGGTAATTTGAAGCTCATTCAGAAAAAACGTTTTCGTGAATAAACCTTTTATTCATAGAGCGTTACGAACTTTTTTTGTATGTTTGAGTAGAAGGAAAATGTTAAATTAATTCATTGGAGATATGATTACAAACACATCATTAGAATACAAAGGCGATTTATATCCATCAAAAATTGTCTCTTATGAACATGAAGGAGATTCTATTTTCTTTAATACGGATAACAAAGTAATTTTAAAAGTAACTATTCTTCGTGATAGTTTAATCCGATTTCGTTTTACTACAAAAGGCTATTTCAGCAATGATTTTTCTTATGCCATTGATAAAACTCAGCTTCATGGCTATAACTTCTTGGAGGTCACAGAAGAAGAAACATACTTTCAGATTAGAACTAGTAAAGTAAAATGTAAAATACAGAAAGCAGATCTTCGTCTTTCAATTTACGATTTAAATGATTTTCTTATCCTTGAAGATGAACTTGGTTTTCATTGGGAAGAAAGCTATGAATATGGAGGGAATATCGTAAAAATGAGTAAATATGCTAAAGACGGTGAATGTTATTATGGTTTAGGCGATAAGGCCACTCAAATGAATCTGAAAGGCAAAAGAGTAGAGAATTTTGCCACAGATCAATATGCTTACCAGAAAGATCAAGAACCTTTGTATAAAGTGGTTCCATTTTATATTGGCCTTCATAATAAACAATCTTACGGTATATTTTTCGATAATACTTTCAGAACATTTTTTGATTTTTGTCAAGAAAGAAGAAATGTGACTAGTTTCTGGGCTGAAGGTGGAGAAATGAATTATTATTTTGTTTACGGTCCTCAAATGCAAGACGTAGTAACAACGTATACCGACTTAACAGGTAAGCCAGAATTACCGCCGCTTTGGGTTTTAGGATATCATCAATGTAAATGGAGTTATTATCCCGAAAGTAAAGTCAAAGAAATTACATCAAAATTTAGGGAACTTCAAATTCCTTGTGACGCCATTTATCTGGATATAGATTATATGGATGGTTTTAGATGTTTTACTTGGAATAAAAACTATTTTCCAGATCCTAAAAGAATGGTTTCTGAATTGGCAGAAGATGGTTTTAAAACCATAGTAATTATTGATCCAGGAATTAAAATTGATAAAGATTACTGGGTTTATAAAGAAGCTTTAGAAAAAGATTATTTCTGCAAAAGGGCAGACGGACCTTATATGAAAGGAAAAGTTTGGCCAGGAGAATGTAACTTTCCAGATTATACAAATCCCGCAGTTAGAGAATGGTGGGCTGGTTTATTTAAAGAATTAATTGCAGATATTGGTGTAAAAGGAGTTTGGAATGATATGAACGAACCAGCAGTTATGGAGGTTCCGAATAAAACTTTTCCAATGGATGTTCGTCATATCTATGACGGAAACCCTTGTAGCCATAGAAAAGCGCACAATATTTACGGAACACAAATGGCAAGAGCAACTTACCATGGAGTAAAACGATTTGCTTATCCGAAACGTCCTTTTGTCATAACGAGATCGGCTTATGCGGGAGCACAGCGTTATACATCGTCATGGACAGGTGATAATGTAGCAACTTGGGAGCATTTGTGGATTGCAAATATTCAAGTTCAGAGATTATCTATTTCAGGAATGGGATTTACAGGTTCTGATATTGGAGGTTTTGCAGAACAACCTACAGGCGAGCTTTACGCACGCTGGATTCAATTGGGGGTTTTTCATCCTTTTTGCAGAACACATTCTTCTGGAGATCACGGAAATCAAGAGCCATGGGCTTTTGATGAAGAAGTAATTAATATTACCAGAAAATTTGTGAGCCTTCGTTATCAATTATTACCTTATTTATATACCATGTTTTGGCAATATATTGAAGAAGGAGTTCCGATGTTAAAACCTTTAGTTTATTATGACCAAGACGATACACAGACACATTATCGCAACGACGAATTCATCTTTGGAAATCAGATCTTAGTGTGTCCTATACTTGAACCTAATGCTGTAGGTAGACGTATGTATATTCCTAGAGGAGAATGGTATAACTATTGGACAAACGAATTGTTTATAGGCGGTAAAGAGATCTGGATTGATACAAAATTTGATGAGATTCCAGTGTTTGTAAAAGCGGGTGCTATTATTCCAAAATACCCAGTTCAGCAATATGTAGGCGAATTAGAATTTGATGAATTAACACTTGATGTTTATTACAAAAACGGTAAAGAGCAGTCAGCGGTTTATGAAGATGCTCAAGATGGTTACGATTATAAAAAAGGACGCTACAGTTATTTGTCATTGCGAAATATTGGAAAAGAAAAAGAACTTATTATTCAGCTTCACAAAGAGGGAAAATATATAACTCCTTACACCAAATATAAAATCAATCTTATTGGATTGCCTTTTAAAGTTGCAGAAATCGAAATTGATAACGAAAAGATCGAGTTTAATAAAATTAATTTCGAGCAAAATAATTTCTTACTAATTGATAAAGAGTTTAATGAACTTCATATAGTGGGCGAATAGTTAAATTTTGATATTTTTTTGATTTAATATGTAAAATATTTTATTTTTTTTAATTGTATTTTTGTTAGAAAATAGCTCGAATTATGAAAAAATATATGTTTTTAGGGATTTTTGGAGCACTTGTAATGGCTTGTGCAACAAATCCAATTACTGGGAAACAAAACTTGAATTTTGTTTCAAATAGCGAATTATTCCCTTCTTCTTTTCAGCAGTATAACCAGTTTTTAACAGAAAATAAGGTTATTACTGGAACAGCAGATGCTAGACTTGTAGAAAATGTGGGATATAAAATTAAAGCAGCTGCAGAAAAATATCTAAATTATTTAGGTCAGACACAATACTTAAAAGATTATCGATGGGAGTATAAACTGGTTGATAACAAAGAAGTAAATGCATGGTGTCTTCCTGGTGGTAAAATTGTAGTTTATTCTGGAATTTTGCCAGTTACGCAAAATGAAGCTGGTTTGGCAACTGTAATGGGGCACGAAGTTTCTCATGCTTTGGCAAATCATGGAGCGCAAAGAATGTCTGCCGCTCAATTACAGCAAATAGGAGGAGCAGCTTTAGGAGCAGCAACTAGCGGAAAATCTGAAGCAACACAGCAAATATTTGCACAAGCATACGGAATTGGTTCTGAAGTTGGAGTAATGCTTCCATTTAGTAGAAGTAACGAAAGTGAGGCCGACAAAATTGGTTTGACTTTAATGGCAATTGCTGGTTACAATCCAGATGATGCTGTCGCTTTCTGGAGTAGAATGGCTGCCAAATCTGGTGGAGCTTCTGCACCTGAATTTATGAGTACACACCCTTCTGATGCAACAAGAATTGCTAATATTAAAGCTTTAATTCCAGAAGCTAAAGCAATTGCGTTGAAAGTTGGAACTATAAAATAAACTTTTAGTACACAATAAGTACACAAAATAAAAAAAGCCACTCGTTATCGAATGGCTTTTTTTATTTTGTGAAGTTTATAATTTAATAATGTACGATTTCAATAATTTCCGTTTGATTATCATAAAAAATAGATAAATTCGTAGCCTATTTACAAAACCATTTCTATGAAAAACCTACAAAAAGGAGATAAGAAGCTTTTAAATGCTTGGGCGTTTTATGACTGGGCAAATTCAGTTTATACCTTGACTATTGCATCTGCAGTTTTTCCAATTTTTTACGAAGCATTATTCAGCGACAGAGATCATTATATTGATGTTTTCGGAATGCATCTTAAAAACTCAGCATTAATTAGTTTTATTACGGCATTTGCTTTTATGGTGGTTTCGTTTATTTCACCATTATTATCTGGAATTGCTGATTATGTTGGAAACAAGAAATCATTCATGAAGTTTTTTTGTTACGTAGGAGCTTTGTCTTGTATGGGATTATACTGGTTTGATTTGGATAATATTTATGTCGGATTATTATTCTATTTCCTTGGATTGCTTGGCTATTGGGGAAGTTTAGTTTTCTACAATTCCTATCTTCCAGATATTGCATTTGAAGAACAGCAAGACAGAATTAGTGCCAAAGGATATTCGTTAGGATATATTGGAAGTGTTATCTTATTAATCATCAATTTAGCGATGATTATGAAGCCTAAAGTTTTTGGAATTTCAGGAACTGATGGCGAAGCAGGAATGAAGGCAATGCGTTATTCTTTTATAATGGTAGGAGTATGGTGGATTTTATTTAGTCAGTACACTTACTATTATTTACCAAAAGGAAGCAAAGAATTTGGTCAGAAGCTAACAAAATCTGTAGTATTTAATGGCTTTAAAGAATTAAAAAAAGTTTGGACGCTATTACAAGAGAATATTCCTTTGAAACGATATTTAGGAGGTTTCTTCGTCTCTAGTATGGCTGTACAAACGGTAATGCTTGTAGCAACCTATTTTGGAGCTCAGGAAATTCAGTGGGAAACTAAAGAACAAAGTACAATAGGTTTAATTGTTTGTATTTTAATCATTCAATTGGTAGCTGTTGTTGGAGCTGTTTTGACCTCTAGAGCTTCAGAGAAATTTGGAAACGTACCCACTTTAATATTTATCAACGTAATTTGGGCAGTATTTTGTGCGCTTGCCTATTTTATTACTTTGCCAACACATTTTTATGTAATGGCAACAGTTGCCGGATTTGTAATGGGCGGAATTCAAGCATTATCTCGTTCGACTTATTCAAAATTATTGCCTGATACACAAGATACAGCATCGTTTTTTAGTTTCTATGATGTTGCAGAAAAAATCGGAATTGTAATCGGAATGTGCGTTTACGGAATTATCGATCAAATTACCGGAAGCCCTCGTGCTGCAATTGTAATCTTGGCCGTATTTTTTGTTATATCCATATTTCTATTGAGAAGAGTGCATAAAAAAGACGTTTCAAAATAATCGAAACGTCTTTATACTACAATATCGCAAAGTGCAATTAATTATTGATTGATGATAGTTTTGTAATTTGCGATATTTTTATTTAAATAATTAACCTTTGTAAATTTTTCCAGACCCCGAAACTTTTACATCTCTTTTCTCTGGATTTCCTAGATACTTAATATTTCCAGAACCAGAAACTCTTCCCGTAATACTACTTTCGCAAGTTACTACGCTATTTCCAGAACCTGAAACAGTAACATCTACAGTTTGTGATTTTAAATTTGAAGCATTAACGTTTCCTGATCCTGATATTTTGCTTGTAAAAGAATCTGCTTTCCCTTTTAAAACTATATCTCCCGAACCACTTAGCGCTAAATCAAAATTTCTAGAATCAACATCTAAATCAAAATTTCCTGATCCAGAAAGTTTTGCAGAAAAACTATCGCTATTGATTTTGTTTTTGCTTTTAACATCTCCAGATCCAGACAATGTAACTGCTGATATTTTTTCGAAAGGAACTATTACTTGTATCTTTTTGCCCATACTGGTACGAAGTTGTACTCCTCTCTCAATATAAACTTTCAATTCATTTCCTTCAACTTCCACTTTAATTTTAGACAATAAATTTTCTTCTCCTTTAAGAATAATTTTTCCTTCTTTTCCTGATACTAAATCTACATCAAAAAATCCTGAGATTCTTATGCCATCATAGTCTCCAGTTGTTCTTGTTTCGGTAGTGACAGTACCGTTTCCGCTTATTTTTGTTTGTGCGTTAGAATTTATTGCCATAAAAAGTAGGCTTAATGCTGTAAGTAAAATTGACTTTTTCATTGTTTTGATTTTTAGATGATTAATTTTTTGTTAGGGAAATATTTCCGTAGTTCGAATTGATATTGATTTTATTTTGACCTTTTTTCTTGTAATAGCCAGCAATTCTTTTACTGTTACTTTTAACCTCAGAGACAGAAATCTCTAAAGAATTATCATGTTTAATGTTTGAATATCTTGCAGAAATATCAAAATCAAATGCATAATTGGGTACGTAACCAATTGAAATATCTGTATATCCTGAGTTTATGCTAATGTTCCCCGCTTTTTCAGTTACAGTCCCGATACTGATTTTACTGTAATTGGTATCGTAGCTAAAGTTACTGGAAATTTCGCCAATAATGAAAGTTAAATAATTTCCAGAACCACTCAAAGAATTGATTTTTTGAAATTTAAACGTTCCGTAGTTGCAATCTGCTTTTATGTTTTGGCCATCATTAAGATTAACATCTGTATAATTTGCGCTTAGATTCAAGTTCCCAGAATCATTAATTTTAAGATTCGAATATCGAGCATCAATATTTCCTGTTTTTATGTACTCTATGCTTGAATTTTGGCAGTATTGAATAGAGATTTGATTACTAGATCCATTTAGTTTTCCTAAAGCCACTTTTCCATATTTACAGTCAATATCTGTAGAAGCTTCAGCATTTGGTACCGAAATATTACCGTATTTATTAACCAATTTAATTGATCCGTTTTTAGGAATTTTAATCACATAATTGATCTCAAAACTATTATTACTTCCCTTGCTTTTAAGATTAGAGCTTCCTAGTTTGGTTACGGCAGAAACTAGACCTTTAAGCGCCGTGATATCAACATCGATACTGTTTAATCTTTCGTTTACCCAATTTTCATTTGGGCCATTTACCTTTATAGTAATATCCAGATCAATTTTATCTTCATCCCAAGTGGTTACAGTGATGCTTCCATATTTGTTATCAATATCGATTCCTGCATTAGAATTAACGATATAGGTTTTTTTAATGTTTTTTTGTTTAGTAACAAAAGCATCATCATTTGAAAAACCTAAGAAAGGAATCAAAAGAAATAAGATTAGTAAGTTATAGTGTTTTTTCATTAGAGTTGTTTTTTAATTTTTCGTTGTCTTCAATTCTTTTCAAAACGGTTTGTAAAAAAGAAATACGCGTTTGAAGATTGCTAATCATCGCATAAATAATTTGTTTATTCTCACCATTTTTTTGCAGTTCGTTTATGATTTTCTGATAATCAGCGTCAAAAGTTTTCATCTGATTCATAGCATCAGTAATAATCTGCTGATTTTCTGGTGAGTTTTTCTCTTTTAGCTTAACCAGTTCATTATCGATTAGAATATTGAAAATAGAGTCTGTACGTTTAGTTTCTTTAGAAGCAAATTTGAATTCTTTTGGTTTTTCATTTTTATAAAAAAGAGAAACTCCAAGCATCAATACAATCGAAGCGGCAATAGCAGTCGCGAACCAGTATTTTTTCTTAGGCTCTTTTTTGTTTAATTTTTGCAGAAAATCTACCTGGTGATCAGAATTTAATTCCTGAATATCCCATTGGTTTTCAAATCTTTTAAATAAGTCGTCTAAATTGTCTTTTTCATTTTTCATAATTCCAATTCATTTTATATTTCTTCCAATTTTTTTCTCAAACTATCTTTGGCTCTACTCAAGGTTGTTCTGCAATTTGCATATGTAATGTTCAAAATCTCGCAGATTTCTTCTTGATCGTAACCTTCAATGTAAAAAAGAGTCAGCACCATTCTGTAATTATCTTTCAGCTGCAAAATGGTATCTAAAACCTGTTTTAGTTTTAGAGCGTTTAAGTCAATATTTTCAGAAAGAATTCCGTCGTTTTCTTCGATTTTATAAAGCTGTTTACTTAAATCTTCTACATGAAAAGAGTTGTTTTTCTTGTAAAAATCGATGCTATAATTGATGATTATTTTTTTTAACCATGCGCCAAAAGCCACTTCTTGTTTATAGTCATTGATTTTTGTAAAAGCTTTTAAGAAACCTTCCTGCATGACGTCTTGTGCAAAATGTTCGTCTTTTACAATACGAAAAGCCACGTTATACATCGCCTTACAATAGCGATTGTATATTTCAAACTGCGCTTTCTGGTTATTGTTTTTACAGAGCGCAATTAGTTCTTCGATATTTTGGTTGTTTATATTCAAGTAGTGGCTTTTGGTTTTTAATATAGACTTGGCTTTTTTTTGTTTGTTACAGTTTTGATAAAAAAAAATAAAAATATTTTTTGATTTTACGTAATGCCGTAAGGTATAATACATTCATTGCTATAATTTCACATAAAATTTAACTACCAAAAACAAATTCAATAATGAGAAAATTAAACAAATGCTTTGTAATTCTGTTTGTTATGACAGGATTTATGTTAACATCATGTAGCAATGACGATTCTAGTGAAAGTGCTGGAGAATCAACAGGTGATTATTGGCCTTCTAAAGTCGGTAATCAATGGGTTTTTAATCAAGATGGCGCTGAAAGCACAGTAAAAATTCAAAGTTCATCTAATAAAGATGGCAATACGTATTATAAATTTAACCAATTATTTGGTGCTACTGACGAAATTTCTGGAACGGCAGGTGCTTCGCTTAAAAAAGTAAAAGGAGATTATTACATCGTTATTGATGAAGTAAATTATAGTTCTGAAGGAATAACGGGAAAATCAACTGGATATGAATTTATTCTTTTTAAGGATTATCTGGATGTAAATCAAACATGGAAAGGATCTTATTCTCTAGAAACAAGCTTTAACATACCAAGTTTTCCTTCTTTGAAAATGAATGCAAATTACACAGGTACTATTTTAGAAAAAGGAATAAGCTTAAAGGTAAAAGAAGTAACCTATAGTAATGTAATCAAATTTAAACTGCATATTGAAGCTAGCGCGCAAGGACAAAGTTCTTCATCAGATACATTTTATTGGATCGCTAAGGATGTTGGAATTGTAAAATTAGAATCGTCTGGTACTACTTCAGAACTCGTTTCTTACTCTTTGAAGTAATGGATAAATAAAATGTTTGAAGCCCGAAAATCTTTTTTCGGGCTTTTTATTTTCTAAACTTTAAAATGGATTGTATTTTAAAATTGACTAATAAGAATTATTTAAGATTTAAGTTTGTTTTGGCATAATGATTGTCTATTTTTATGCCCTATCTTGTAATTGAAAAACGAAACACGTTTTTGGTAAAACTTCAATAAGCAATACTCCATTTATAGATAGCACAGAAAATTTAATGACAAAAAGACTTATATTTTATTATGTCAAACCATAAAATACTTACTATTGACAATCTGTCACTTCAAGAATTTGACTCAGAGGCAGAATTAATTCCATTATTGACTCCAGAAGACGAAGAGGAAATGAATAATGAAGAACTTCCTGTTTCTCTTCCGATTTTACCTTTACGCAATACTGTTTTATTTCCTGGAGTTGTTATTCCAATTTCTGCTGGAAGAGATAAGTCTATTAAACTGATTAATGATGCTAATGCAGGCGGAAAAATAATTGGTGTAGTTTCGCAAATTAACGAAGAAGACGAAGATCCGTCAAAAGATGATATTCATAAAGTTGGAACTGTTGCACGTATTTTACGTGTGCTTAAAATGCCTGACGGAAATGTAACGGTTATTCTTCAAGGAAAAAAACGCTTTGAAATTGACGAAGTTGTTTTAGAAGATCCCTATATGACAGCAACGATCAAAGAAGTTGCTGAAGAACGACCAGATGAAAATGATACTGAATTTACTGCTATTTTAGATTCTGTAAAAGAATTGGCAATTCAGATTATCAAAGAAAGTCCAAACATTCCTTCAGAAGCTACTTTTGCTATTAAAAACATTGAAAGCCAATCGTTTTTAATCAATTTTGTTTCGTCTAACATGAATTTGTCAGTAAAAGAAAAACAAGGTCTTTTATCGATAAATGGGTTAAAAGAACGCGCTTTAGAGACTTTACGTTATATGAATGTAGAACTTCAAAAACTAGAATTGAAGAACGACATTCAGTCAAAAGTTCGTTTTGATTTAGATCAGCAGCAAAGAGAATATTTCCTTCACCAGCAAATGAAAACCATTCAAGAAGAATTGGGTGGCGTTTCTCAGGAAGAGGAAATGGACGAAATGGGGCAGAAGGCGAAAACCAAAAAATGGGATGAAAAAACGCAGAAACATTTCGAGAAAGAATTGTCTAAAATGCGTCGTATGAATCCGCAATCGCCAGATTTTGGAATTCAGCGCAATTACTTGGAATTGTTTCTGGAATTGCCTTGGGGCGAATATTCTAAAGATAAGTTCGACTTAAAACATGCACAGAAAATTTTAGATAAAGATCATTTTGGACTTGATGAAGTTAAGAAAAGAATGATCGAGCATTTGGCAGTTTTAAAATTGCGAAATGATATGAAATCACCAATTATATGTTTAACAGGGCCTCCAGGAGTTGGTAAAACTTCAATCGGTCGTTCTGTTGCAGAAGCTTTAGGAAGAGAGTACGTTCGTATTTCTTTGGGAGGCTTGCGTGATGAAGCGGAGATTCGCGGTCATAGAAAAACGTATATTGGAGCAATGCCTGGACGTATTATTCAGAGCTTGAAAAAAGCAGGAACATCAAATCCTGTATTTATTTTAGACGAAATCGATAAATTATCAAACAGTAATAGTGGCGATCCATCTTCAGCTTTGTTAGAAGTTTTAGATCCAGAGCAAAACAGTTCTTTCTACGATAATTTCCTTGAAATGGGATATGATTTATCTAAAGTAATGTTTATTGCAACTTCAAATAATATGGCTACAATTCAGCCAGCTTTGCGTGATAGAATGGAAGTGATCAAAATGTCAGGCTACACCATTGAAGAAAAGGTTGAAATTGCCAAAAGACATTTATTTCCAAAACAATTAGAAGCTCACGGTTTAACCGCAAAAGATTTGACTATTGGTAAAAAGCAATTAGAAAAAATCATTGAAGGTTATACGAGAGAATCGGGTGTTCGTAATTTAGAAACAAAAATTGCGCAAGTAATAAGAAATGCAGCAAAATCTGTTGCAATGGAAGAGGAGTACAAAAAGAAAGTTACAGATGAAGATGTTGTAGCGATTTTGGGAGTGCCAAGATTAGAGCGCGATAAATATGAAAATAACGATGTTGCAGGTGTTGTAACAGGTTTAGCTTGGACTAGTGTTGGAGGAGATATTTTGTTTATCGAATCTTTGATTTCTGAAGGAAAGGGATCTCTGACAATTACCGGAAACCTTGGAACTGTAATGAAAGAGTCTGCTACGATTGCTTTAGAATACATTAAAGCAAATGCTAAGAAATTAGGCATTAGTACAGAATTATTCCAAAAATACAACATCCACTTGCACGTTCCAGAAGGAGCAACTCCAAAGGACGGACCAAGTGCTGGTATTGCAATGCTTACTTCTTTAGTTTCGCTTTTAACTCAGAAAAAAGTGAAGAAAAGTTTGGCTATGACTGGAGAAATTACGCTTCGTGGAAAAGTATTGCCGGTTGGTGGTATTAAAGAAAAAATCTTAGCGGCAAAAAGAGCAGGAATTAAAGAAATTATTCTTTGCCACGAAAACAAAAGCGATATTGATGAAATCAAAGCAGAATATTTAGAAGGCCTAAGTTTTCATTATGTAAAAGAAATGAGTGAAGTTTTAGCTTTAGCTTTAACAGATCAGAAAGTAAAAAATGCTAAAGATTTGAAATAAATATTTCTTTTGGCTGAATATGTAAATTCCAAATTCCAATTTTAATGATTGGAGTTTGGAATTTTTTTATTGGACTTTATTTTTAGTGTTATATAATTTTATATTTGCACTTGCGTTATTCCCATATAGGTGCGCCAAAAACAAATGCTTAAAAAAGTTGTTTTATTTTTTATAATCTTAATTTGTTCGTCTTCTTTCGGACAAGTTGGAGGGCGCTACACTTACCAGTTTTTAAATTTGACCACTTCGCCAAGACAGGCGGCATTAGGAGGAGATATTATTACCATATATGATGAGGATGTTAATCAAGCTATGTCGAACCCCGCTCTTATAAACGCAGACATGGACAATCATTTGGCATTAAATTACGGAAGTTATTATGGTGAAGCCTCTTATGGTACAGCATCGTATGCTTATACTTATGATAGACATGTGCAGACTATTTATGCTGGAGTTACTTATGTGAACTATGGTACATTTGAAGGTTATGATGAAAACGGACAGGCAACTTCTAATTTTACAGGAAGCGAAGGTGCATTATCGGTTGGATATGCGTACAATGTTCCTTATACCGATTTATACATTGGAGCAAGTGGTAAATTGATCACTTCTTCTTTAGAAAGTTATAATTCGATAGGTGGTGCAGTCGATTTGGGTTTTTTATATGTAGATGAAATGAATGACCTAAATTTCGCCCTTGTATTTAGAAACATGGGGACACAGTTTACTACTTATTCAGGAATTAAAGAAAATCTTCCATTTGAAATTGTAGCAGGTATTTCTCAAGAATTAGAACATGTTCCAATTCGCTGGCATCTTTCTCTAGAAAATTTACAGCAATGGAATATCTCTTTTTCAAATCCAGTTCGTGGAGAAACGAATATCGATGGCTCTACAAGTCCAGAAAAAGTTTCTTTTGTAAACAATGCGCTAAGACACGTAGCTTTTGGCGTTGAGCTTTTCCCTAAAAAAGCATTCAATTTTAGAGTAGGATATAATTTTAGAAGAGGCGAAGAATTACGAGTAGACGAACAGCGTAACTTTTCGGGCGTTTCTTTGGGGTTTGGTTTAAAAATGAATAAACTGAAATTCAATTATTCATATTCTAGATATACGTTGGCGGCCAACACAAGTCTTTTTGGTTTAACATTAAATTTTCAATAAGTAAATGAAACTGTTCTATTTGGCTTTGTTTATGTCAATAAGCTTTTTTACGGGTTCTAAACTTTCTTTTAAAGAAGAAGAAACTATTTCTACAATAGAAATGGAAAGAATTAATGGTAGAATTACTGGTATAAAAGACATGATTACTACCGATCATAAGTACAATCAGAAAATAGTTTTTTTAATTGATATGAAGGTGCCTTCTGGAAGAAATCGCTTTTTTGTTTACGATCTGCAGAAAGATGAAGTTGTAGATCAAGGTCTTGTAGCTCATGGTTCTGGGTCTGAAACAGGTGTAAGAGGAGCGCTTAAATTTAGCAATATGCCAAACTCTAATTGCACTGCTCTAGGTAGATATTCTGTTGGAAAAACCTATAAAGGCATTTTTGGAAAAGCTTATCGATTGGCTGGTTTAGAAGAAAGCAATAACAATGCTTTAAAAAGAGCAATTGTTTTGCATCATTATTCTGCGGTTCCTTACGAAGAACAGGATTATTATATAAGCAATAGTCACGGATGCCCGATGGTAAACGAACAGTTTTTTAAAAGAATAGAAAAAATTATTGATAATTCTAAGTCCAATATCCTTATGGATATTTACTATTAATAAAAGAGCGTAAGAGTGTCCAAAAGAAAGTCAAAACTTTTTATTGTCGAATAGTTTTAGTCTTCAATATTGAAAAGTTTTTTTTCTGAATCTAAATCAATGAAAAAAATAATTATTGTATTCCTTTTTATTCTTGCGCTTTTTGTCGGGTATTTGCTGCTGTCCGATAGTAAAGAAATTGGTTTATTGTCTTCTGATGATAAAAGAATTGAATTTCAAATTGCTGACATAAAAAAGCTGATAAACAAAAATCCGCAATACAATAACAAAATAGCCTTCTTTGTTGATATGAAAATTCCTTCGGGAAAAAATCGCTTTTTTGTTTATGATTTAAAAGCAGATAAAATTATCGATAAAGGTTTGGTTGCCCATGGTTCTGGTTCTGAAACAGGTATTAAAGGTAAACTTCGTTTTAGCAACGTTCCCAATTCATTAAGCACTTCATTAGGGAAATATTACATTGGAAAACATTATTACGGAAAGTTTGGTAGAGCATATAAGCTCTACGGATTGGATAAAACGAATAGTAATGCTTTTAAACGAGATATTGTTTTTCATTACTATTATGATGTTCCATATGAAGAGAAAGATGGCTACATTTGCAATAGTTTTGGCTGTCCTATGGTTAATAAAAAATACTTTGATAGAATATCACGACTAATTGATAGTTCTGAATCGAATATTTTGATGAGTATTTATTATTAAAAATCAACTGTCATTAAAAGAATAAAAATTTAAAAATAAAAAATTGAAAAAAATTACCATTGCTATCGACGGATTTTCATCTACAGGTAAAAGCACTCTTGCAAAACAATTAGCAAAAGAATTGGAATATGTTTATGTAGATACTGGGGCGATGTATCGTGCCGTAGCCTATTTTGCTATGCAACATAATTTGATTGAGGCTGATTTTTTTAAGAAAGAAGCTTTGATTAAAGTATTATCTGATATCAAATTAGAATTTAAGTTTAATTCGGATTTAGGTTTTGCAGAAATGTATTTGAATGGTGAGAATGTAGAGAAACAAATTAGAACAATAGAAGTTTCTAATTTTGTTAGTAAAGTAGCAGCTGTTTCAGAAGTTCGTTCTAAGTTGGTAGAGCAGCAGCAGGAAATGGGAACCAATAAAGCCATTGTAATGGATGGAAGAGATATTGGAACTGTAGTTTTTCCGAATGCAGAATTAAAAATATTTATGACCGCAAGTGCAGAAACACGTGCACAAAGACGTTTTGATGAACTACAGGAAAAAGGTGATAATGTTTCTTATGAAGAAGTTTTGAAAAATGTTGTAGATAGGGATTATATGGATACACACCGCGAAGATTCTCCTCTTGTAATTGCCGATGACGCTATTGAGATTGATAATTCTTACTTAAATAAAGAAGAACAATTTGCTGCAGTTTTAGAATTAGTGAATGATGTTGTTAAAACAGCATAATTTTTTGCAGATATTATTTTAAATGGTAGTTTTACCGCTTCATTTTTACTAAAGAACAATTTTTATCATATGGGGATTAAAAATAGATTGATTTTAATGAGCTTTCTTCAATTTTTTGTTTGGGGAGCCTGGCTTATAACAATTGGAAATTATTGGTTTGGAACAAAAAACTGGGAAGGAACTCAATTCGGACTAGTTTTCGGAACCATGGGAATCGCTTCTCTTTTTATGCCTACACTTACAGGTATTATTGCCGACAGATGGATTAATGCCGAAAAATTATACGGTGCGCTTCATATTCTTTATGCGGTAGTTTTATTCGGAATTGCACAAGTTACTACACCAGATACTTTTATTATTGTTATGCTTTTAGCGATGTGCTGTTATATGCCAACAATTGCTTTAAGTAATTCAATATCTTATACTTCGCTTAAATTAAATAATAAAAACATTGTAAAAGATTTTCCGCCAATTCGTGTTTGGGGAACAATTGGTTTTATTGTGGCCATGTGGATTACGAATTTAAGTGGAAGTAAAGCAACTGAATATCAGTTTTATATTGCTGGAGTTGGTGCTTTAATTCTTGGAGTATATGCTTTTACGTTGCCAAAATGTGAACCGCAGCGTTTGATTAAAGAAAATGCAACTTGGATTGAAACTTTTGGTTTAGAATCTTTCAAATTGTTTGCAAACTACAAAATGGCTTTGTTTTTTGTTTTTTCTATGTTTTTAGGAGGAGCATTACAATTGACAAATGCTTATGGCGATGTATTTTTAGATGAGTTCAAGCATTTTCCAAAATACGCAGATTCTTTCGTAATAAAATATTCGACTATTATAATGTCGATTTCTCAAGTTTCTGAAACCTTGTTTATTCTAGCAATTCCGTTTTTCTTAAGACGCTTCGGTATCAAACAGGTTATGTTGATTAGTATGTTGGCTTGGGTTCTTCGTTTTGGATTATTTGCGTTTGGAGATCCGATAGGAGGGTTATGGATGATTATTTTGTCTTGTATCGTTTACGGAATGGCATTTGATTTCTTCAATATTTCGGGTTCTTTATTCGTAGAAAGCAATACAGATTCTAAAATTCGTTCTTCTGCACAAGGTTTATTTATGATGATGACCAATGGAGTAGGAGCAGTTTTAGGAAGTTTAACTTCTGGATGGGCAATTGATCGTTTTTTTACCAAATCATTTGCTAACACAACAGAATTGGCTGGATTTTTACAAACAGATGCGACTAATGAGAAAATGGTAGAATTTGTAAAAGGACAAGGAAATTCAATTTCTGCAGACGGAATTTTTACAAATCCAATTTTGATGAAAGATTGGCACACGATCTGGTTATCATTTGCAGCTTATGCTTTGGTGATTGCAATCGCTTTTGCTATTTTGTTTAAACACAAACATGATCCGAAGGAAATTGAGAATTTGAGTCATTAATATCTCTATAATTATATATAAAATCCCGTTTTCAATATATCGAAAACGGGATTTTTTTAGTGAAGAATTTAGAAAACTTATTTTAGAGAAGCAATCAGATCTTCTACTTGCCTTTTTTGTTCTGCATATTTTTGTTGGAGCTCGGAACCTTCACCCATTCGGCTGTAATATTCAAGACCTTTATTGGCGAAGAATTTTTTGTGAAAGTTGGATATTTCCGGAATTTGCGGAAACTGAATATGAAAGTTCATTTCGTAATAAGCTTGCCATTCTCGTTCATTTTTATCTAAAACATAAGGTTTTATTGTCTTTTGATTGACGTGAACCATTTCGTGAGTGATTAAAACAAGCATTAATTCTAACTGAAATTCGAAGGTGTTTTCAGGTATTCGAATGATTTGAGGTTTCCCAAAATCTCCTTCAGTTGTCATGAGGATAAAATCTGGTTTGGCGCTTTCTCTAAACTCAAATCCTTTTAAGTTAGCATTTTTGAGATTATACTTTTTTAATAACCAATAAACAGCATTGATAACTTGTCCTTTTTCATGCAAAGTCTTTATTTTTATTTTTATTTCATCAAGTGTCATGGTTATAAGATTATAATAAGGAATTAAAGTTATAGATAAATTTACATTTAATTTGGGAAGCAAAGTTTTTTTTTGTAGGTTTTTGTTTATAATTTAAGCATTGTATATTTGCTTTTAAAATTGCAATATGTTATCTCACTACAAGAATTCTCTTCCTCCATTTCGTGCTGTACGTTCGATTTCTAATGCATTTTGGGGTTTTACTACTGGTGTTTTTCTTCTGTTGCTGGTCTTAGCAGGAGTTTGTCTGATCATTTATTTGATAGTAGAATTACTTACAGAACCTTTAATGTCTGGAAAAGAGATTTTAGGCTTAATTGTTTTGGTATTATCCATTGCCAGTGCAATTGGCTTTTTTATTTATAAGGTAGTCTATGAAAGAAGTAAACGATACATCACTACTATAATAGATGAAAATGGAGTTCATTACTTTAACAGATTCAATAATACGATTGTGAATGAGTTGTTGTGGAGTCAATTTACAGAAAGACTCTTAGGAGAACAAAAAGGAATTTATATCGCAAAATTTGATATTGATTGTTTGGCTTATAATTCAAGAGGAGGCAGGTCGGAAGGAGGTATTGTAACGAAACTTTTTTGGAGGATTAAAGTAAATGAAAAAGAAATAATACACAGCGAATATTTTACTTCCAGTCATCTTTTTAGCGGCATTTATATTAATCGAGAAGATTTGATCCGGGCATTTTTATTGGGTTTAGCGCATTACAGGCCTGACCTTACAATAAATCCTTGGATTTTTATTGCAAACTCAATCAATATCAAGGATTATACTTTTTATCCAAAGTCAATATTTGTTAATGTGCTTATGGTATTGTTCTTTGTATTGTTGATGCTGTTTATTTTGTTTTTGTTATATGAAAGTTCAACTCCATTAGAACAGGAAAATGTTCTGAGAATGATTCATGATTCGTTTGCAAAACTTAAAAGTTTAATGGAATTTTAAAGATTGTAAATGATCATAAATCCGAAAGATTTAAAACCTGTCATGTTTGTTTTATTTACGGATCAAGTCCTTGTTAAGCTTCAAACTTAAACAAAGGTAGCTATGCATAGTATTTTTAGGAAGAAAGGGTTTTGCCTGCGCTCAACCTGACAAATATGGCTGTTGAAAACAATACAGCTTCTAACCTAGCCCCGATAGAAGTGGAAATCCTTTTGTGACGGGGTTCGGCACAAAAGATTGCAACGGATAGCGGGACTGAACGTCTTGAAAACATAAATTCTTCTGCTTCTTAAACAAATGGCTGATAATCATATCGGTTTTGTTTTGTTAATTCAGAAAAATGTATTAATTTTGCAGTCCTTTTGGCAGAGAAGAGTTTCTATTAGGAATCAACCATTTATGTAAAACAACTTCTGTATTTTCTATCGCATAGAGAAACTCGAGAAAAACAGAATACAAATTTTTTTATCAGCATGTCTGAACAATTAAAATCACAAGAAGAGTTTTTAGCAAATTTTAACTGGCATAACTTCCAAGAAGGAATTGATGCAGTAGATGAAAAAAACTTACAAGAGTTTGAAGAACTAGTATCTAAAACTTTCATCGCTACAGATCAAGAAGAAGTAGTTGAAGGAGTTGTTGTTAGAATTACAGATAGAGACGTTATCGTTGATATCAATGCTAAATCTGAAGGTGTTATTTCTTTAAATGAATTCCGTTACAACCCAAACTTAAAAGTAGGTGACAAAGTAGAAGTATTAATCGACATCCGTGAGGATAAAACAGGTCAATTAGTATTATCTCACAGAAAAGCACGTACTATCAAATCTTGGGATAGAGTTATTGCAGCTAATGAAACTGGAGAAATCGTTAACGGTTTTGTTAAATGTAGAACTAAAGGAGGTATGATTGTTGACGTTTTCGGAATCGAAGCGTTCTTACCTGGATCTCAAATTGACGTTAAGCCAATTAGAGACTACGATGTATATGTAAACAAAATGATGGAATTCAAAGTGGTAAAAATCAACCACGAATTCAAAAACGTTGTTGTATCTCATAAAGCGCTTATCGAGGCTGATATTGAAGTACAGAAAAAAGAGATCATCGGTCAATTACAAAAAGGACAAGTATTAGAAGGTGTTGTTAAAAACATTACTTCTTATGGTGTGTTCATTGACTTAGGTGGTGTTGACGGATTAATTCACATTACTGACCTTTCTTGGAGTAGAATCAACCACCCAAGTGAAGTTCTTGAATTAGACCAAAAATTAAACGTTGTAATCCTTGATTTCGATGATGAGAAAACAAGAATTCAATTAGGATTGAAACAATTAAACGCTCACCCATGGGATGCTTTAGATGCTAACTTAACTGTTGGTGACAAAGTTAAAGGTAAAGTAGTTGTAATCGCTGATTACGGTGCATTTATCGAAGTTGCTGAAGGTGTTGAAGGTTTAATCCACGTTTCTGAAATGTCATGGTCAACTCACTTACGTTCTGCTCAGGACTTCGTGAAAGTTGGAGATGTTGTTGAGGCAGTTATCTTAACTCTTGACAGAGATGATCGTAAGATGTCATTAGGTATCAAACAATTGACTCAAGATCCATGGACTGACATTACTTCTAAATACCCAGTAGGTTCTAAACATACAGGTATCGTTAGAAACTTTACAAACTTTGGTATTTTCGTGGAATTAGAAGAAGGAATTGATGGATTAATCTACATCTCTGACTTATCTTGGACTAAGAAAATTAAACACCCATCTGAGTTTGTAAACGTTGGTGAAAAACTTGATGTTGTTGTATTAGAGTTAGATGTTGAAGGACGTAAATTATCTTTAGGTCACAAACAAACTACTGCTAATCCTTGGGATCAATACGAAGATTCTTTCGCTGTAGGAACTATCCACAACGGTGAGATTTCTGAAATCGTTGACAAAGGAGCTACTGTAGAATTCGGAGATGATATCGTTGCTTTCATTCCTACTCGTCACCTTGAAAAAGAAGACGGAAAGAAATTGAAAAAAGGTGATACTGCTGATTTCAAAGTAATTGAATTCAACAAAGAATTCAAAAGAGTAGTTGCTTCTCACACTGCTATCTTCAGAGAAGAAGAAGAGAAAAACGTGAAAGCTGCAACTGAAAATACTTCATCTGCATCTTCTACAAATGCACCAGCTGCAACTTTAGGAGATAACAATGATGTATTAGCTGCATTAAAAGCTAAAATGGAAAAAACTGAGAAAAAATAATTCTTAGCTTTTTATAAATAGGAGTCCCACAGTAATGTGGGACTTTTTTTTTGCTCAAATTTTATTTTATTTAGAAAACTTTAACAAATAAAGTTGTGTTATTATCTTAAAAAGTTATTTTTGTATGAAAATACCACATATGAAAAAACTCTACTTTTTTGTTTTGGCTTTATGCTTTTTTAATGGTGCAAATGCACAATTTGTTTCTTTTCAGGATTTTAATCTTAAAATTAAATTGCTGTCATCTCCTGTAAATACCAACTCCAATTCGGAAATTGAAATCAGCGAAGCGTTAAATACTACTTATTTAGATATTAGCAACTCTAATGTCATTTCATTACAAGGATTAGAAAGTTTTGCCAATCTTCAATTTTTAAATTGTAGTGACAATCCAATTATGACAGATGTTGATTTTAATTTTCTAAAGAAATTAGTTTATTTAAAGTATTCTAATATTCAAAACAAACAATATTTACAAATTGAAAATTTACCAGAGTTAACCACTATAATAGCTGATGGACTAACTAATTTGAAATATGTTCAATGTACAGGAAATCCAAAACTAGAGACATTAAACTTAAATGGGGCAGTTAGTTTGACTGAAATTGCGGCTTCAAATAATAAATTGACTACCTTAAACCTTCAAGGTTTAACTGCACTTAAAAAGTTATATTGCGGAGGAAATCAATTGGCTGAATTAGATGTCAGAAGTTTAACAAATTTAGAATCTTTAGAATGCGGTGGTAATCTGTTGACATCACTAAAAGTGAATGGCTTAACAAAACTTTTTTCATTATCATGTACTTATAATAAACTGTTACAATTAGATCTTAATGGATTAACTAATCTGGGTTATTTACAGTGTTTTTCTAATCAAATAATGAGCCTTAATGTAAGCGGTTCAGCCAATCTTATTGAGCTTTATTGTGATGGAAATGCTATTTCATCATTAAATTTGAATGGTTTAGAAAAACTCGAATATGTAAATTGCAGTAGTAATCAATTGCAATATTTAAATATAAATGGACTGCCAAAGCTTAAAGGTTTTAGATGTATAAATAATAAGCTTACAGCTTTAGATTTAACGCAATTAGCAAGTCTAACAAAATTGGAGTGTTCTTACAACCAATTGAAAATGTTGGATGTAAGTGATTTAGGTGAATTAGAAGAGCTTAACTGCTCAAACAATGAGCTTAACTTTTTGTATATAAGAAATGGCAATAACGAAGCTAAAAATTTAAATTTTTCTGAAAATCCAAATTTGTTATATGTTTGTGCAGATGAAAGTCAATTGTCGCAAGTTCAAAGTCTTTTAAATAATTATGGGTATACCAATTGCAGTGTAAATGCCTATTGCTCATTTAATCCAGTAGGGCAATATTTTATTGTTTCTGGGGATAATAAAATAGACGCAGATAATAACGGCTGTGATACTCAAGATTTAAATTTGCCAAATTTAAAGCTTAATATATCTAATGGAACTGATACTTCAAGTTATATAGCCAATGGAAATAATTATTCTATTGCCTTGCCAACAGGAACGCATTCTATAACACCTGTTTTAGAAAATCCTACTTATTTTGCGATTACGCCATCAGCTATAAATGTTGACTTTCCATCACAGACAAGTCCGTTGAATCAAAATTTTTGTATTACACCAAATGGTATACATTCAGACTTAGAAATAGTCGTTATACCAATCAATCCAGCTAGACCAGGATTTGAGGCATCATATAAAATTATTTATAAAAACAAAGGTAATATAGCAGAATCTGGATCAGTGAATTTAAGTTTTAATGATTCTGTTTTGGATTTTATCGCATCAAATCCAGCTGTAAATACTCAGAGTACAAATAATTTATCATGGAATTTTACAAATATTAAACCTTTTGAGTCCAGAGAAATCACATTTACCATTAAAGTAAATGCTCCGACAGCTACTCCAGCTGTAAATAATGGTGATATATTGGCATATACAGCAACCATAGTATCTTCAAATGCAGATGAAACCCCTAAAGACAATTCATTTGGCTTCAATCAAACAGTTGTAGGATCTTATGATCCGAATGATAAAACCTGTTTGGAAGGCTCAGTTATTACTTCAGAATTAATAGGTGAGTTTGTGCATTATTTGATTCGTTTTGAAAACACAGGAAGTTATCAAGCGCAAAATATCGTTATAAAAGACATCATTGATTTATCAAAGTTTGATATTTCAACGCTAATTCCAACGAGTTCTAGCCATCCTTTTGTAACTAAAATTTCTGGAGGAAATAAGATAGAGTTTATTTTTGAAAATATTAATCTTCCTTTTGATGATGCCAATAATGACGGTTATGTAGCTTTTAAAATTAAAACCAAACCAACACTTGTTGTTGGAGATTCATTTACAAACGAAGCAAATATTTACTTCGATTATAATTTTCCAATTTTAACCAATACAGCAACTTCTACATTTAAAAGCACTTTGACGACCCAAGATTTTAATTTTTCTAGATATTTGGTTTTATATCCAAATCCATCAGATCAAATTTTAAATATTTCTCAGAATGAGAATATTAATGTGCAATCTTTTGAGATTTATGATATTTTAGGTCAATTAATAATAGCCATTCCAAACGCAAAAACAACCTCAAATATTGATATTTCCAAGCTGAAAACGGGTAATTACTTTATAAGAGTAAAATCAGATAAAGGAAGTTCAAGTATGAAATTCATTAAGATTTAAATAGAAAGTCCCACAGTAATGTGGGACTTTTTATTTGTTTCAGGTTTCAGGTTTCAAGTTTGTTTCGTTTGTCAGTTCGAGCGGAGTCGAGAACCTTTTTGAAAGTGATTTTTTATTTTAAAGCTAATAATTTAGATTCTTCTGGTGTAAAATCATTTACAATTACATATGTACTTATATCTGCAATTGCCATTTCATCTAATATATCAACTAGATTTTTAAAGTTAGATTTTTTACTTGGTTTAATAATAACAACCATTCCTCGTCCTGGTCTTCCTAATTGAGCAGAATAATTAAGCATGTTTTTGTTTTGTTTTAGAAGCTCTTCTCTTATTCCGTCCTTTCCGTATCCAAACTTTTTAGGAGCAACTTTGGGTATTTCTAGTAATCCCATATAAGACACTAATTTATTATCATCTCCCAGTAAAATTGTATAAGATCGGTTTTCTCCGCAGCCACCTCTCCAACCACATGTACGCGAATCATAATCTGGCAGACTTAAAGCCATAGCTTTGTTTTTTCGTAATTCTATTGTGACCATAAAAAAAATGATCAGTAAAAAAGAGACGCTAACCATTGCAGTTAAATCTACTCTTGTATTTAATTTTCTACTTCTAACTTTTTGAGGTAAATTTTTCATAGTAAATAGGTTTTGGAATTTAAATTTAACGATAAAAAGAAAGCAAAAACTATTAAGGTATTAAAAATAATCAAAACTTTTATTTTGTTTTAAAAGATTGTTTCTCAGTGTAAATTGATGATTTTTCAATATTCGTTTTAATTATTTTCATTTATATTAAAACCAAAACAAATATATCGACGTAAATGAATTTATAACTTAAAAACAATAAATATGAAAACTAGAAAATTTTTAGCTCTTGCAGTTTTAGCTTTAGGATTTGCATTTACATCAAATGCACAAAAATCAGTAATGGTTGGTGGAGCAGCGATGTATCCGAATAAAAATATTATCGAAAATGCAGTTAATTCAAAAGATCACACCACATTAGTAGCAGCAGTAAAGGCAGCCGATTTAGTTGAAACATTAAAAGGGGCAGGTCCGTTTACTGTTTTTGCTCCAACTAATGCCGCTTTTGATAAATTGCCAAAAGGAACTGTAGAGACGTTATTGAAACCAGAGAATAAAAAAATGCTTCAAAATATCCTGACTTATCATGTAGCAGCAGGAAAATGGAGTTCTGCTGATATTGCAAAAGCAATAAAAGACGGAAAAGGGAAAGCAACAATTAAAACAGTAAGCGGTGGAACTCTTACGGCATGGATGAAAGGTAAAGATCTATATATTACTGACGAAAATGGCAGTAAAGCAAAAGTGACCATTGCAGATGTTAATCAGTCAAATGGTGTAATTCATGTAATAGATGCTGTTTTGCTTCCGAAAAAATAAGTAGTTTCAAATTCCAAAAAAAAAATTCCAAATTCCAAGCTTAAATTGGAATTTGGAATTTTTATTTTGAGATTTTTCCAAGATTATTTTTTAGCGGTTAATGTACTTCCTGCAGAAGCAATTATAACACAAAGTACAGCTAGAATTTCGTAGAAGTTTAAATTTTCTTGAAGAAATATAAAAGCGCAAATAGAAGCTGCTGCTGGTTCTAGACTCATTAATATGCTAAAAGTGCGGGGTGGAAGTTTTCCTAAAGCCTTCATTTCTAAAGTAAACGGAATCGCACTAGACAAAAGCGCAAGAGCAACACCCATTCCGAATAATTTTGGTGTAAGATTGTTTAATCCGCTTTCTATAAAACCAAAAGGCAAGACTAAAATCGCCGCAAACAGCATTCCGGTTGTAACGGCATCTCCATCATTCATTATTTTCGAAATTTTACCTCCTAAAACAATATAAGCACTCCAGAATGCTCCAGCGAGAAGCGCGCATATAATTCCGATAGGATCTAAGCGATCGTTTGTCCATGGTGCAATTAATAAAATACCAATTGCAGCCAGCATCACCCAACAATAATCAACCAAACGTTTTGAACCTGCTATAGCGAGTATTAAAGGACCAACAAACTCTAAAGTTACCGCTAAACCAATTGGAATTTTTTCTATTGCGAGATAAAAAATTAAATTCATGGCCCCTAACGACAGACCATACGGAATTACAATTTTCCATTGTTGCGGAGTTATCGCTTTTAGATTTGGTCTGTAAGCCAGTAATAAAATTAACGCCGAAATACCAATACGCATAGATGCCGTACCAGCTGCGCCGATTGTAGGAAATAGTGTTTTGGCAATAGCAGCCCCACATTGAACACTAATAATAGCTAATAATACTGCTGGAACAGGAGGAAGGCTGAATTCTCGGTTTTTCATAAAAAATAAGACAGAATCATAAAAAATAATTGCTGTCGGATAATAAAATGTATTCTAAATTAATTGTCCAATGCTCTTTTTGTAACATAGGCGCGGTAACCAATAATAGCCATTTGCCATTTCGTAGCCTTAGAAATATCTAGACCTTTTTTGGTAAAGCTTGGCAAAAGTAGTTTATTTAGTTTAGCTAATAATTTATACATAGTAGATTTGTTTGTTCAAAGATATAAAAAAAAGACTTTGTGTTTGAGGCAAAGTCTTTTGGGTAGTAAAATGTAAAAGTATTTAAATTTTGAGAATCAGATTTTCGTCGCCTTCGGTTTCACGATTTATGGCATTTTTGGGAGCTTCCATCCATCCCGTTTTATTGATGACAAATTTGAAAAGATGTGTTTTATTTTTTTCAAATTTCGATTTTGGGACTGATAATTCAAATGTGTTTTTGTTTTTCTGAATCATTTGAAAATTCTGGTCATTTGGATTCCATTGGTCAAAAGAACCCGCTATGGAAACGCTTTTAACCAAATTCGGATCTAAATTCTTATCATGTTCGTAAACAAATACAACATTATCGTTGACGATCTTGTAACCGTAAAGGCCTGCTTGTTTTTTGTTTTCACTCAATAAATCATTAGAGAGTCTTGTAATGGCTTCACCAAGTGCATTGCCGGTATTTTCATCACTTATATTTACAATGATTGAAATTCCTAATTGACGTTCAGGATAAACAACCAGCATATTTTGAGTTCCAAAAGCACCGCCGTGTTTCCAGCAGTTTTTTCCATTTTCATCTACTTGAATATAATCCCAGAAATAACCGTTCCAAGTTGTTGGGTTATTTAACAGGTTTCGTTGTGATTCTTGAACAATTTTACTTTTTGTATTAAGCTCATAAGCAATAAATTTAGTCAAATCACCTAAAGTAGATTTTAGCATTCCAGCGACGCCCCAAAGATTGTCTGAAATGTTTGGCATTAGAATGCCTTTTAGATTATAGCCGTTTGCAATAACAGTATTTGGACTTAAATTTATACCGCTTGACTGCATGTCAAGTTTTGAAAAAATGTTTTCTTTCAAAAGCGTTTCATAGCTTTTTCCATAAACGTTTTCTAAAATATGAGCCGTAAGATTAAGACTTCCGTTGCTGTACTTGAATTTTGTTCCTGGTAAAGTGTCTAATTTTATAGTTGTAAGATCTTCAAAAAACTTCTCACGACTATACATTTCATCCATCTTTTTAAAAGCCAAATAGCTACTATCGTTTCTGTTTTTTCTTAATTCGGCAGTATCTGGAAGATCTTTGTCAAAACCAGTTCTAAAAGAAACCAAATCTTTAATAGTGATTGGAGTTCCGTTATATTCTAAGTTTGGATAAGAGCCTGTAATATATTTTCTAATATCATCGTCTGGATTCAATTTTCCTTCCAAAACCGCTTGCGCCGTCAGTAAACCTGTAAATAGTTTCGTTATAGAAGCAACTTCAAAAACAGTATTGTTGTTCGCAATATTTTCTTTTCCCTTATCAATTTCGCCGTAATGTCTCGTATAGATTTTTCCATTCTTAACCACTCCAATTGAAATAGAATTAGCTTTTGACTTTCCTATTAAAAGCGAAGCTGTTTTGTCCATAGCAATAAAAGTACTTTTTTCAGCAGTATTCTTCTGCGCTAGAATTGAAAAGCTAAAACATAAAAACAGAAGTATAATGAGCTTTTTCATTTTAGTAAATATGTTTTTCATTTATTAAAGAGAAGTATAGATTACTTCGCTAACATTGTGTTGATTTTCTCCAGCATTTCTTTTGCATTATTGTTATCGGGAGAAAGAGATAATGCTTTTTGATAGTTTTCTTTCGAAAGTGCCAATTCATTATTTCTAAAATAGCCATCAGCCAAACTATCAAATGCGTTTCCAGATTTCGGATTCTCTTTTGCATTAAGCTCTAAGACTTTTATTCCGTCATGTAATCTTCCATGATCCATTAATGTATAGCCAATAACATTTAGTCGATATTCAAAGTCCCAATCTGGATGATTCTTTTTTATGGCTAAATAATTCTGTTGCGCTTTTGTAAAATCTAATTTTAAAAAATTCTGATTGATTTTTTCTCCAGCTAGTAAAAATTCATCTGTAAGTGTTTTATCTACAATCGAAGCCACATGATTAATTACTTGACTTTGTACATATAAGCCCGAATATTTATGCCCATTGGATAAAAAGATTATCGTTAAATCACGATCCGTAAATTTTCTAAAAGCAGTTTCATTGCCACCAGTAAAGCCGTATGAAAGGACATTATTAACCGGTACAATTTCCCAGCCGAAAGCAAAACGATCTGTGGTGTTGGCAAACGGAAACGGTTTCCACATATCGTATTGGGTTTCTTTTTGAAGATAAACGCCTTTATCAAGATTTTGATTCCAGCGAATAAAATTTGGTAAAGAAATATTTAAGCCGTTTGCAGAATGAGCGTCGGTGCCAAAGTTTGAAGTGCTTTTAACGTACTTTTTTGTTTTATCATCATAGTTGTATCTAGAAGCACTGTTGAGTGCCGTTTCGCCAAAATTGGACGAAAAATAAACGCCTGATTTTACAGAAGGAAACTGATTTTGTAAAATATATTCTTCAAACGTCAAACCCGTAATTCTTTCGATAATTTTAGCCAGAAATAAATAATTGGTTTGATTGTAACGATATTGATTTCCTGTTTTAAAATCCATTGTTTTTTGAGAAAGTAAAGCTATTTTTTCGTCAAGTGGTGCCGTTATCGGAATTTCTTCAAACCTAACAACATCAGGAAGTCCAGAAGAATGAGAAAGCAAGTTTTTAATTTTTACGTCTTGCCATTCTTTTGGTGTATTTTCTAAATATTTTGAAATAGGGTCTTCAAGAGATAATTTTCCTTGTTGAATAAGTTGAAATATCCCAACATTGGTAATTAATTTGGTAGTTGAAAATATTTTAAAAGCAGTGTTTTTATCCACTGCTTTATTATCTTCTATAGAAGCTTTGCCAAAATATTTTTCATAAACAATTTTACCATCTTTTATTACTGCCAATGCCACACCGGGAATTTCATTAATTGCTATTACTTCTTTTATGTAATGGTCAATTTTTTGTTCTGTTGATTTGTCAGCTTTTTTTTGACCAAAAGATAAATTAAGAACGAATAGTAAAGAGACGGTAAGAAAGGCTCTCATCAGGATTAAGCTTTTTTATTCTGCTTTTCCATTTCTTTCATCTCTTTTTCACGCTGCTTCATGTCTTTTTCATGTTGTTTCATGTTTTTTTCATGTTGCTTCATATCTTTAGCATGTTGTTTCATATCAAGTTCATACTGCTTCATGTCTTGCTCGTATTGTTTCATGCTGTTTTCATAGTCTTTAGAATCGTCTCCGAATTTGAAATTAAAGTCGTAGTTGAACTTTTCCATGTTTGCGCTGAATTTTTCCATAGCAATTTCATATTTCGCCATTTCTTTCTCATAAACTTCTGCTCTTTGCGACATGATAGCTTCAATTTGCTTTTCGTATTCTTTCATTTGAGGCTCAAACGCTTCCATCTGTTTTCCAAATGCTTCCATGTCTTTTTCAAATTTAGCCATTGCTACTTTATCTTTTGGATTTTTTGGAGCAACAGGAGGTTTTGGCATTTTTGACATATCAATTGCTGGAACAGGAGGCATTGGTCCTGAAGGAAATGCTGGTGGAGTTGGAGGTGCAGGAGCTACAACATCAGATTCTCCATTGCCAAAAGTGCGAACAATAACTTTATTATTTTTGATAATCATTGGTGTTCTGAAATTTCCATCGGTATTAATTACAATAGCCTTTGATCCGTTTTCGTTTGTTCCAATTGCCAATTCGCAGTCTTTAATAGCTTCGTCTCCGTCAATTCTGATCATTTGTTTTTTTCCAGAATCCGATTTTACTTTGATTTGAATCCCAGTCAATTCTTCTTTGGTATTTCTTTTTACATCCGAAATTTCGACATCCAGATTATGATTTGCCTTTAATTGGCCTGGCAATTCATTTAATTCCTTATCAGTCGTGTTTTTAGTAATTTTGATTGTTTGGTCAGTATCTTTAACAGTGTCTCTTTGGATTGAGGCAACTTCAGCCTGTTTCTTTTCTTGTGCAATGGTTCTTATTTGAAATAAAAGAACAAACGCACCAAGAGCAGGTATTACTGCCGAATACTTCCAGTAATTTCTTTTGTTTGATTGATTTTTGTTTAACATGACAATTCGTTTTTTGATTAATGATTGATAAAAATGATTGGTGATTGCAACACAAGTTTCGTGTGTTGTGATTTTTAAAAGTGTGTATTGATACGCTTTTTTGTCGGCAATTTTTTTAGAAGCTTCACTATCTGCAATGAATTCAAGATTTTGAAGAATAGCTTTCTTATAAAGCCAGATAATTGGGTTAAACCAAAATAGAATGCAAAAGATTCTAGAAATCAAAACATCAATGGTATGCTTTTGATCGCTGTGCACTTTTTCGTGCTCCAAAATACTTTCCAATTCCGACGAAGTATATAGTGATGAGTTATATACAATGTAATCGAAATAAGAGAAAGGAGCTATATTTTCATTAACATCGATAAATTTAAAATCTTCCTGCTGTTCAATCTTTTTTCCTTTTAAAACAGAATTCAGACTGTAAAAATCAAGCGCAAATTTGATCATGAAACCTAAGAAGCCAATTGCGTAAACTACAGCCGCGACCAAAGTCCAATTGATTACAAAATTCTCTTCTTCAATAACAGAAACAGTTGTTGGCTTATACGGAGTCTCATAAACAGCAGCTTCATGATTTGAAGTTGGAATATTCGATACATCCGTTGTTGTAGTTGTAATTATTGGATCTGGCATTGGCGCTGGAGGCGTTTCAACCCAAATTACTTTCGTATAAACTACAAAAGGCAATACCACAGAAGTGATTAATCCCGCAATTAAAAACCAGCGGCTACTGTTAAAAAAAGTTTCTTTGCGAAGTAAAAAGATGTAAGCAAAATAAAACATTGCTAATAACCCGCTTGATTTTAAGATAAAAATGAAAAGTGCTTCCATAACTATTTTGATTACTTACCTGCTTTTGGATTTTCGATCATGTCTAAGATTTCACGCAATTCGTCTGCCGAGATTTTTTCTTCTTTAGCAAAAAAAGAAACCATGCTTTTGTATGAGCTATTAAAATAATTGTCAATTGCAGTGCTCATGAACCCTTTTCTGTAATCTTCGATGCTTACAGCTGGATAATATTGATGTGTATTTCCAAAAGCATTATGTGCAACATATCCCTTTTCTTCCAGATTACGAACAATGGTAGACAAAGTATTATAATGTGGCTGATCTTCTAAAATCTCTGCTTGAATTTCTTTTACAAAAGCTTTTTTCAGCTTCCATAAAATATGCATGATTTCTTCTTCTTTATTGGTCAGTTTTTGCATTTCTCAGTGATTTAAAAGATTAAAACTTTTTATTTTTTGCTTTTAATTTCGACAATCCCATTCTCGCCTTTTTCGCCAAATAAAGCTACAGCATCTAAGCTTTTGAAAACTCTTACCGATTTAATCGTGCTAGGAGGAAGGCTGTTCATATCAAAATCAGAAGGCATATCTTTTCCATCTAAAATTACAAGCGGAAAACCTAATTTCAAATTCGTTTTTACACCATTTGAAACAGCAACAGATGTTCCTTTATCAGAAGAAGTAGTAATAACCGTATTATTGTCATTATCTACAATTACAGTAGTGCTAGAATTTGCACTACTATTACTGTTAGTTTTTGTACTAGTATTAGAATTAGTGTTAACATTGGTTTCGGTTTTTAGTTTATTGCTAATTGCTTTTTTAGGTTCTTTGTCATTAGAATTATTTACAGTCTGAATTCCTATTTTTTTATCCCCATTTTTATAAGTAATAATAATTACTCCGAATTCATTTATTGCTTTATCCGAATTTTGAATGGATTTTGAATGCTGTTTTCCTTTCTTTATATCGACTGTAATAGATGTTAGTTGGTCTGAATCATTTCTCTTAACTTCAGACATTTCAAATTTTACATTGTGGTTTTTCTTCAAATTATTCTTGATTTCATTTAATTCAGCATCTGTAGAATTTTTGCTGATTTTAAAAACATCTACAGATTCAATATTTGAATCGTTTTCTTTTATAATTTGTGGTTTTTCTTTCGCAATTACTTCAACTTGAAATAATAAAACAAATGTGGCAAGTGCAGGAAGCATAAGATAATACTTCCAGGAATTCCACTTTTTTGATTGATTTTTGTTTAACATGACAATTCGTTTTTTGATTAATGATTGATAAAAATGATTGGTGATTGCAACACAATTTTCGTGTGTTGTTATTTTTAAAAGCGTGTATTGATATGCTTTTTTGTCTGAAAGTTTCTTAGAAGCTTCACTATCAGCAATAAACTCTAGATTTTGAGTGATTGCCTTTTTGTAAAGCCATACAATCGGATTGAACCAGAAAATGATACTGAAGATTCTCGAAATCAATACATCAAAAGTATGGTTTTGATCGCTGTGCACTTTTTCATGTTCCAAAATGCTCTCTAATTCTGATGCTGTGTAAAGTGATGAGTTGTACACAATATATTCGAAATAGGAGAAAGGCGCGATATTCTCGTTGATATCTACGAATTTGAAATCGGCTTGTTGTTTGATTTTTTTTCCTTTTATAATAGAATTCAAACTATAAAAGTCAATTGCCAGTTTTAAAAGAAAAACAAAAAGACCAATTCCATAGAAGCCAACAATAATATAGTTCCAATTAAATTCTACCGATTCGCTGTCTGGGTTATTTATTAATGTTGTTTGGATATTGGTATCAAAATTAGGAGCAGCATCAATCCAAATTACTTTTGTGTAAGTCAATAATGGTAAAATTACTGAGACTATCAAGCCAGATAAAAGAAACCATCTGTTGCTGTTAAAAAATGTTTCTTTGCGCAGTAAAAAATAGTAAGCACAATAAAACATTAGCATTAAGCTGCTTGATTTGGCGATGTAAATGAAAACTGCTTCCATAAACTGATTATTTTTTTTCGTTTTTATTTTCGATCATTGATAAAATTTCACGCAATTCATCTGCTGAAATTTTTTCTTCTTTCGCAAAAAAGGAAACCATACTTTTATAAGAACTATTGAAGTAATTATCGATTGCAGTTTTCATAAATCCTTTTCTGTAATCTTCAATTGCTACAATTGGAAAGTATTGATGGGTGTTTCCAAAAGCATTGTGTCCAACATATCCTTTTTCTTCCAGATTACGCACAATAGTTGATAATGTATTGTAATGTGGCTGATCTTCTGTTATTTCGGCTTGGATTTCTTTTACAAAAGCTTTTTTCAGCTTCCATAAAATCACCATGATTTCTTCTTCTTTGTTTGTTAACTTCTGCATCTTCTCTAATTTTAATTCAAACCTACAACTATTTTTTTAGTTACACAACTATAAAAGTAGTTATTTAACTAAAAATTAAGTTTGGTTTTAGTTTTGAACGCAGAAATGCTATTCAAATTTAATGGTAATAAATTGAATTATAAGGATTTAAAAGGTGAAAAGTTTTTTAAAGAAGTCTTCTCGTTTGTCAAAGCGTTCTTGATCCAAATATAGCATCACGTTTCAACAACCATTGAAAGGATTTATATTTGCGATTGTAGTAAAAGTTTTAGTGTAAAAGCTTTTTAATATTTTATTTGTTAAATTAAATTTAATTATTTTATATTCACGACAATTAATTGTAAGATATTTTTTAGTTAAAAAAGAATTTTATTATCCAACCAATGTTAATGCGTATGCACAAATTTATTAAGTATTCCGTTTGTTTTTTTATTGCACTTTTTCTTTTATCGTGTAGTAATGATGTTTTAGAAAAAAATCAGGAAAATGTAAAAACCGTTACGACTGATTTAGAATTATCGAAATTTTCAAATCCCAATATTGCACAAAATGTTGAAGTCGATTTTGAAAATGTAAACGTAATTGAAAAAGACGATTTTAAGATTTCAGAATTCTTAGCAAAAGAAAAAGTTGTAAACACTTTTGAATCTGACGTTCTGCAAAACCATTTGAAATATCAAGGTGTTACAATTGAAAGTGAAGGCAAATCTCAATCATACTTTTTAGAAGTTTTTACGCTTGCAAAAAGTGCTGTTTACCCTGAGACTATCACAAATCTAAAGGACTTTACAGGGGGATTGAATGTGTATTCCTTTGATGGTGAAAATTTAGGTTCAGTAGTTGTTAGAAATGGTAAAGCGGCAAATGTTTCAGGAAAAAATGAGTTAGATGTTTTGACAAAAACAATAAATTTGTTTTATGCTCCATCCGATATTACAAGCAAAATACCTCTATGCAAGGAGACATATACACAAACGGTATGGCTAACTCAAGATGTTTGGCGAATAATTAGCAATGGTTCAAAGATTTTAGAGGTCATCTATGTAGGTGAAAAGGTTACTAAAACTACTAATACCGTGCCTTATCCTTGTGAGAGTTCAGGAGATGTAGAAGCTATAAAATTACAGCGAATAGCGCAATATTCACATTATAGCGAAAATGGGCAATATCTTGGAGAGAGTTCTTCTTTCCAAATTATGGATTATCTTACAGGAAAAGCAAAGTGCCTTAATGATTTATTAAATAAAAACGGGAATTCTTTTGTCCAAAATCTATTTTCAAAGTTTGAAGGGACATCAAAGTTCGATATTGCAATTTCCTCCGTAGATGCCTTACCTAAAACTGTAGATGGCGTTGTAACATATCTTAACGGGAGGACGTTAGAGCCAAAAGGTAAATTAATACAAATCGAAATTAGCACTACTGAGGTAAATAAAAGAGCTCCGCTTGAAGTTGCGAGGATTATATTGCACGAATATATACACGCAGATATTTATAGGAAACTTGGCACAGTACTTGCTATGAATGTAGAGAATTTAGATTTTAAAACGACATATGAAAATTATGAAAGGGAACAGCACAGTGTAATGGCCAAATTGTACGTTCAGAGTATGAAGGAAGCATTGAAACAATTTCATCAGAGTATTTTGCCTGGTGATATTAAAGCTTATACTGATTACTATAAAGAACCACCAAGTGACGCGTTTTACGAGGCTCTTGCGTGGGGAGGGTTGAGAGACAGTCATGTAAAAGCTTGGAATGAATTATCAGATGAAAAAAAGGCATCTATAGAGGCTCTTGCTAGCAGAGTGGAGCAATTCTCCAAAACAAGCCCTTGCAGTAACTAATAATAAAAAATAAACGATATGAAAATTGCTACACTTTTTATTTTGTCATTATTTCCTTGCTTTGTAGGAGCTCAGGAAAAAGTAAAAGACACACTTTTTTTTGCTTATGATAGTAATTATATTAATACATATCCTGAAAATCCAAATGATTATTATATAAAAGATGGGAGTGGTGCTCGTATTGGTGGCTTTTACTTTATTGAAGTTCAAAAGATAAAGAATTGCAAGACTAAAAAAAGAGAAATTAGTCTTAAAGAATATATTAGGTCATCTAAATTCTATGATGAAAACAGAAGATTAAAATTATGGGATTATGACCTTTCGACTTACCTTAAAAATTACGTTATTTTTTTAGTCAAAACTGAAAACGGTAAAAAAAGTTATATACAAGTTGAATCAAGTTTTGAAATTGAATAATTTAAAAATTAAACACAAATAGTATTAAACTGAGAGTCGTATAGAATTGTACGACTCTCTTTTGTTTTAGATAAAGAAAATGCCTGCTTTTGTTAGATTTTAAAAGGTTAAAAGTTTTTTTTAAGAAATCTTCTCATTGGTCAAAGTGTTCTTGATCCAAATATAGCATCCTGCTGGAACAGCCATTTCAAAAGATTTATAGTTGCTATTGTAGTGAAAGCTCTAATGTAGAGGTTTTTTAATATTTTATTTGATGAATAAATTACAATTCTTTTATATTTGTAGCTTTGAATTGTAAGATATTTATTAATTATAATGACGAATTAGTAGAGGGTCAGAAAATGCAAAAATTGCAAAGATTGATTTAGAACTAGAGAAATTTACTAATCTCAATATTGAACAAATGTTGAAGCCGAAAATGTCAATGAAATTAAAAAGATAAGCAATGTCTTGGAATGGTTCGAAAGAAGTAGATGGTGAAGTTTGGAATATTTTAACTCCTAAAAAAACATAGATAAATACAATATTTAACAACCAACTTAAGAAGCTAACACAAGTTCGCTTTTGTGATAATAAATAATATCAAACTTAATTTGATTTGAACGATGATGTCGAAATTTAAAATCTTTGTTTTTTTAGGATATACACTTATAATACATTTATTTTTTTTAAGTAATTTACATGCGCAGCAAAAAGTTGAAAAAGATACGTTGTATTTTAAAATAGATAATTCCTATCTGTTTGAAAATAAAAATATTCCAAAAACTTTTTTTATTGAAGACGGAAATGGACACACCGAATTTTGTTTTCAAGAAGCTGAAATTTTGTTTAATTTAAAACCTACAGAAGTATTGGATTTAAAGTATTTTATAAGGAACTCAAAATTCTTTATAAATCAAGGAAAAATAGCATTAGATATAAAAGGACTGGTCGATTTTATAAAAAACTATAAAATTATTTTAATAAGAGAAAGTGATAAAAAGACCGAATATATTAAAGTAAATGTTTCAATTATGATTTTTGGATAAATATTTAATATAAAGCTTGAAATTTTAAAAACAAATTATGAAAATATTCATTTTATTCCTGACTTTTATTCTTGGAATAAATTCTCTAGCTCAGGAAAAAGTAAAAGACACACTTTTTTTTACTTATGATAGCCAATATATTATTACGCATAAAGAAATCCCAAATCATTTTTACATAAAAGATGGTAGTGGTGCTCGTATTGGTGGCTTTTACTTTACTGAAGTTCAAAAGATAGAGAATTATAAGACTAAAAAAAGAGAAATTGGTCTTAAAGAATTTGTTAGGTCGTCTAAATTCTATGACGAAAATAGAAGATTAAAATTAAGAGATTATGAACTTACTGATTACCTTGAAAATTACGTTATTTTTTTAGTCAAAGCTGAAGATGGTAAAAAAAGGTATATACAAGTTGAAGCAAGTTTTGAAATTGAATAATTTTAAAACTGAAATAAAAATATTTTTTTTGAATTGAGAGCCGTACAATTTTATACGGCTCTCTTTTGTTTTAAATTAAGAAAACGCTTGCTTTTGTTAGACTCTAAAAAGTTAAAAGTTTTTTTTAGGAAATCTTCTCGTTGGTTAAAGCGTTCTTAATCCAAATGCAGCATCCCGTTGCAACAACTCCGATACAGGCCATAAAAAGCCAGTTAATTTGATAACCAAATCGGGTAATAATTTCAAATCCTAGCTTAGAACTAATAATATGAGCAAGGCTAAAACTCATTGTATAAAGTGCCATGTATCGGCCTTCTTGTCCGCGAGGTGCTCGGCTTAAAGCAAATGCGTTAGAAAAAGGGAAAGTAAGCACTTCTCCAATCGAAATGCAGACCATGCTCACAACCAAAATTCCGGCCCAGAAATTAACTAGAAGTAAAAAGAAACTGCTCGCCATAACAAACGATCCAACGATGATAATTCTAATCTTTGGAAAAGCTTTTCGCTCTAAAAATCCAACTGTTGGCATTTCTAGGGTAAAGATTAAAAGTCCATTTAAAGTCATTAACAAACCGGTTTGGAATTCGCTTAAGCCAAATTTTTCATTGTGATATAAAGGTAAAGTGGTAAATAACTGGAAGAAAATCATTGCTGTAATGAAACTTACAAACAAGAAAACCCAGAAAATTTTATCGTGAAAAACCGATTTTACATCAGTAGCACTTTCTGTTTTATCATCATGCGTTGCTTTTTTCTTTTCTTTTACCAATAAAGCAAAGATTGAAATCGAAATAATACAAGAAGCTCCGTCAACCCAAAACAAACCTGAATAACCCATTCCCATAATAATCAAACCTCCAAGCGCTGGTCCGGCTGCAAAACCAAGATTTACAGCAAGACGCACAAGCGTAAGGGCACGAGTACGGTTTTCGGGTTTGGCATAAGCGCCTAGAGACACAAACATAGCAGGACGAAACATATCTGCAATCGTCATAAGAACAAACATGGCGGCACAAAGCGCCCAGAAAGTGGTAATATATTGAACAAAAAATAGCGAAACTCCACTAGTGAATAAACTAAAAATCATGATTTTATAGAACCCGATTTTATCCGATAATTTACCGCCAAGCCAGGAACCCAGCATAGATCCAAGACCAAAAGCCACCATAATCCAACCTACTTGGTTATAGGTAAAATGAAGATCTTCTTTTAAATATTTGGATAAAAAAGGAAGAACCATTGTTCCAGCGCGGTTAATAAAAGTGATGATAGCAAGAATCCAAACTTCTCTGGTAAAACCTCGAAAGTTGTTAATGTAGTGAGTTAAGGCAGTTTTAAGCATTTTGTTTGATAAATTATCGTCACAAAGTTAGGAAACTTTGTCTCGTTAAGTGGTTGCTGTTTTGTTACTTTTGAACTATTTTTGCAGAAAATTTCTAAGATGAAAACTATAAACGCCCTTGCTTTATTGTTGGTATTTAATTTTGGCTTTGCACAAAAAAAGTTCAATAAGACCGATGTTCAAAAATTTCAAAAGAAAATCAATACCGAGTTTGCTGATCCTAAGACGAGTCCGTTGATGGCTGAAGATTTGAAAACCTTTAAAAGCTTAGAATTTTTTCCTATTTCAGAAACTTATTTTGTAACTGCCACTTTGGAAAAAGCCAAAGGGGGAAAAGTTTTTGAAATGAAAACTTCAGGAAATTATACTCCAAAGTATATTAAATATGGTACTTTAAACTTTAAAATAAACGGAAAAGCTTTTAAACTTGCCGTTTACCAAAGTTTAGAACTTATCGTTCAAGAAAAATATAAAAATCATCTTTTCTTGCCTTTTTCAGATTTAACAAGTGGAAAGCAAAGCTATATTGGAGGCCGCTATATTGATTTAGAAATTCCGAAAGAAAATACAATAGCAATCGATTTTAATCAAGCTTATAATCCGTATTGCGCTTATAATTACAAGTATTCTTGTCCGCTTGTACCACAGGAAAACGATTTGAAAATTGAAATTAAAGCAGGAGTAAAAGCGTTTCATTAATGGAATATTTTAATTTTCATACACATCAATTTACCAATCAATCTAATGTTGTAGAATTGGTTAATCAGTATACAAAAGATTTTGATGAGACGATTTCGTTTTATTCTGTCGGAATTCATCCTTGGTATATTGACGAAAATCGAATTGATGAAGATTTGAGAATTATTGAAGAAAAACTGCAAACTCCAAACTGTTTGGCAATTGGCGAATGCGGTTTAGATAAAAGAATTGAAGTTCCGTTTGACTTGCAGATTTCAGTTTTTGAAAAACAATTGGAATTAGCAGAAAAATTCAAGAAACCTGTAGTAATTCATTGCGTTGCGGCTTTTCAGGAAGTAATGGCAATCAAGAAAAAAATGAAGATAGGAGTTCCAATGATTATTCATGGCTTCTCAAAAAATAATCAACTGGCAGAGCAATTAATTGCAGCTGGATTTTATCTTTCGTTTGGAAAATATCTATTGAAAAATCCAGATTTAAAAACGGTTTTTCAGAATGTTCCAAATGATCGTTTTTTCTTAGAAACCGATACAATTGAAGAATCGATTCAGCAAGTTTATGAATTAGCTTCAGAATATAAAGGATTAAATTTAAAAGAATTACAAGGCGTTATTTTAAGTAATTATAAAAGGTTATTTAAACAATGAAAGGAATAAAGAATAAAGAATAAAGAATAAAGAACATAGAAAAAAGAATATAGAGTAAAGAGTTTTTGTATTCAAAGTTTGTCACCCTGAGCGAAGTCGAAGGGCGTTCCAATTAGGGCTTCGACTTCGCTCAGCCTGACAACTGGGAAAAACTTGAAACCTGAAACTTGAAACTTGAAAAATCATAAACTTGAAACAAAAAAATAAAAAAGAGAATATATGGCAGAATGGACAGAAAGAGCAGAGCTTTTGTTTACTAAAGAAGGATTAGAAAATTTACAAAAATCTAATGTTTTAGTCGTTGGGCTAGGAGGAGTTGGATCTTTTGCAGCTGAATTTTTAGCAAGAGCGGGAGTAGGTAACATGACAATTGTAGACGGAGATGTTGTAGACATTACGAATATTAACCGTCAATTGCCAGCTTTGCATTCTACAGTTGGACAGCCAAAAATTAAAATTGTCGGCGATCGATTGATGGATATTAATCCGGAATTGAATTTAACTCGTGTTCAGGAATTTCTTTCGCCAGAGCGTGCTTTTGAGATTGTTTCTCCAGAATTTGATTATGTTTTAGATTGTATTGACAGTATTACTCCAAAATTAAACCTTATTATTGCTGCAAAACGCAAAAGAGTAAAAATCATTAGCAGCATGGGAGCAGGAGGAAAAATGTTGGCTTCTAAAGTAAAAGTAGCAGATATTTCAAAAACAATTAACTGTTATTTTTCTAAAACAGTCCGTAAGCGTTTAAAAGAAGTGAAAATCAATAAACTGAAAGTGGTTTTCTCTTCTGAAATTCAAGACGAAAAAAGCTTAAAATTAACAGACGGCAAAAACTTTAAAAAGTCATTTTACGGAACAAACAGCTATATGCCAGGATTATTTGGCTTGCACGCTGCCGAAACAGTGATTAGACATTTGCTTAAAAAATAAGGTTCTAAGATGCTAAGATTCTAAGTTGCTAAGTTTTTTTTTAGCTAGAATGGTGAATCTTAATTTCTTGAACTTATAAATAGAACTTAAAATAACTTTGACAAAGTTCAAAACTTTGTCAAAGTTAGATACAAAAGAGAGAAACCTTAGAATCTTAGTATCTCAGAACCTTAGAACCTAAAAAAAAATGATTAAAACAGTAATTTTTGATATGGATGGCGTAATCGTTGACACGGAGCCAGTTCATCGTTATGCCTACTATTTACAATTTTCAGAATTGAATATCGAAGTTCCGGAAGAGATGTATACCACGTTTACTGGATTTTCGACTCGAAATACATTTCAAACTTTAAAAAGTTATTTTCCAACTGTGGAGCAGGAAGTGGAAGATTTGATTCAGAGAAAAAGAACTATTTTTAATGAAGCTTTTGATACTAAAGAAGATTTGCATCTTTTGGATGGGGTCGAAGATTTGATTAAAGATTTGTACAACAACGGAATGCAATTAATTTTGGCTTCTTCGGCTTCAAAAGTAACTATCGATCGCGTTTTTACAAGATTCAATCTGCACCAGTATTTTACGCATATTGTGAGTGGAGAAGATTTTCCGCAATCAAAACCAAATCCAGCGATATTTATTCATGCGGCTTCTCTTTCTGTTGCACCAAAAGAAGAATGCGTTATTATTGAAGATAGCACAAATGGAATAAAAGCAGCGAAAGGGGCAGGAATTTATTGTATAGGATATAATAGTGAGCATTCTCATCTTCAAGATTTATCTGAAGCTGATTTAGTTATAGAACATTTTAACGAATTGAATGCTGAAAAAATATCACAGCTAAAGGACTGAATTATATTAAATTTAACATTTGTTCCCTAATTGAATTTGTAAATTTGGATAAAAAATAAAACTTAAAATAATGAAGAAACTACTTATTGCTTTAGCCTTGATCTTAGCGCCATTAGCATCAGAAGCGCAAGTAAAAACTCCACAAGCAAGTCCAAAAGGATATATCAAACAAACTGTTGGTTTAACTGATGTTGAAGTTACGTATTCAAGACCAGGAGCAAGAGGAAGAGCTGTGTTCGGAAATTTAGTTCCGTTTGGAAAATTATGGAGAACTGGAGCTAATGAAAATACTATTATTAATTTTAGCGATGACGTAATAATTGACGGAAAAACGCTAAAAAAAGGAAAATATGCAATTTATACAGTTCCTAGAATCGAAAGTTGGGATATCATTTTCTATCTTTCTACTGATAACTGGGGATTGCCAGAAAACTGGAGCGATTCGTACGTAGCTTTAAAAACTACAGTTAAAGAAGATGCTTTGCCAACTCCAATTGAAACTTTTACAATAGGAATTAACGGATTAGATCCTAATTTTGGATATTTAGATATTGCTTGGGAAAATTCTCATGTAGCTTTAAAATTTGAAGTTCCAACAGCTAAAATTGCTGTGGCAAGTATTGAGAAAACTTTGGCAGGTCCAACTTGGAATGATTATTTTGCTGCATCTCAATATTTATTCCAATCAAATGGAAATATCGAAACAGCTAGAAATTATGTAGACAAAGCGCTTGATATGAGTTCAGATAAACCATACTACGTAACAAGATTGAAGTCTCAAATTCAAGCAAAACAAGGTGACAAAAAAGGAGCAATCGAAACTGCAAAAGCTTCTCTAGCATCTGCTGAAGCGGCAAACAACGCCGATTACGTAAAATTGAATAAAGATAGTATCGCTGAATGGAGCAGATAATAATTCTTCCGAATTCTTAAATTCCAATTTTTTAAAATATCAAAATCCAAAACTGACGAGTTTTGGATTTTTTTTTGTCTTTAGAATAAAATATACAGACTTGTCTGTTTGTTTAAAAATGTTTTTTATATTTGCAGATATAAATTACGATGTTATGCTGCCAAAAGAAAGAATATTAGAGAAGACATTTACTTTATTTCACACACAAGGTTATAATGCTACTGGCATCAATCAAATTATTGAAGAAGCAAAAGTTGCAAAGGCAAGTTTTTATCAGCATTTTAAATCTAAGGAGGATTTGTGTGTGGCTTTTTTAAATCAGCGTCATTTCTTTTGGTTTGAAGAATTGCAAAAGTTTACATCCAAAGAAGAGGACAGGAAACTAAAAATTTTAGCTTCTTTTGATTTCTTAATTTATATGAATAAAAAGGAAAATTTTAGAGGTTGCAGTTTTCTAAATATTCTATCAGAAATTCAATCAGATAATATTAAAATTTTAAACGTAATTCAAAACCATAAAGCTGATTTACGCGTCTATTTTACCGAAATTTTAAATGATAATCTTTTATCAGATCACATATATCTGCTTTTTGAGAGTTGCATTATAGAAAGTCAGCTTTTTAAATCCAATCAATTTATTGAGCAAACTAAGAAAATTATCCAAACTTTAATCTAATTATTATGGAACAGAAATTGCCATTGCCGCCTTTCTCGTATGAAACAGCAATAGAGAAAATTCAATTAGCAGAAGATGCTTGGAACAGTCAGGATCCAGAAAGAGTTTCAAAAGCCTATACGATTGACAGTGAGTGGAGGAACAGAAATCAATTTGTAAACGGAAGAGAAGAAATTGTACAGTTCTTAACGCAAAAATGGAAAAAGGAGAAAAATTATAAACTTAAAAAAGAATATTGGGCGCATACCGAAAATAGAATTGCGGTTCGATTTGAGTATGAATATCAAGATCTTGAAGGAAACTGGTTTAGAGCCTATGGAAATGAGAATTGGGAGTTTGATTCAAATGGTTTGATGCAAAAACGTTTTGCAAGTATCAATGATCTTTCAATAAAAGAAGAAGAAAGAAAACTTTAAGGAATTTAATTCATAGAGGGCGGTTCAGGAATTTTTACCGTCCTTTTTATTTTCTTTATAATTAATAAATAAAAAGTAATGCCTCCTAAAATAATCAGCAATGCGATTTGAAGTTGGCCAAGTACATTGTTTCTGCTGTACATCGCATTTGCGACAGCAAGTTTTGCTTTTCCTTCTTCAATCTGAATTTGCGAAAGAGATTCGAGAGTTTTTAGTGCTTGTGCACTCGAATTGGCTATTTTGTTCCAATCTTTATTTTCAACCTGTTTGTTGATTTCTTTGCATGAAAGTAAAAAAGCATCAAAATACTGTTTTTCTTTATTGGTCAAAACCGTTTTAGCATATAAATCATCAATATTATGAATAATGTCTAAGGTGTGAATAATTTCATCTTTCTTGATATTATCGCTTAAATCTAATTTTTCAGCTTCAGCTTTTATAAAATGAAGTTCTTTAGAATATTGAAAAATATAATGCGCCACAACCAATCGGTCTTTGTAAATAGCATTGATATTGTCATTTACGTTTTTAGAATTTCGCAACGTATTAAAGTTACCAAGCAGAATGATAAGCATTACAACTAGTAATATAAAAGCAGCTTTGGTTTTATTGCTGTACCTTCTGTGATCTTTCATAAAGCTTTTTTTTAGATAACAATAATTAATCAATCATTCTGTTCTCAACGAGTTCAATGTTTTTTATAGCGGCTAGCGGAGTAATTTTTACTTTTTTATCTCCTTTGACAAAATAAAAGTAGTACAAACTATTGTTTCCAATAACAAAAACGTTTTTAGATTCTCCTTCGTTAAAATCCATTTGATAGCTGTACTCCAATTTGTTTTCTTTTAGCTTTTTCTTGGTAAAATAACCTCCTGCCATACCATAGCCAAGAAAAAAAGACAACAGAAAAAGTATAAGTGATTTTATGGCAATGCTATTATAGTAGCTTTTAGTTTCTTCTGGAGATAATGCATCAGTCGATTTTAGTTCAAAAGATCTTTTTACAAAGGCCAAATCTTTGTTCTTCGCTAAAAAAGAAGGAAGATAAAAATGAACCAAAAAAAGTATAATGATAGCTCCAAGAATAATTGGGTTTGAGGTAAATTCAGCAATCGGACTAATTAAAACGTCCATAATAGTAGAATACCTTAAGATATTAATTCCGAATTGATAATAATAAATACTGTCTTTTAGTATCCCCATTACAATCAAAAAGAGATAGCCAAATGGCAATAGTTTTTCTAAATCGTCTGAAATCTTCATTTCTTCAGCTTAAAATTGGTTAGTTTTAGGTCAGTTTTACAACGTACTAAAATAGTCTTTTTTACTTACAATAAATGAAGAATCGTATTGGAACGAAATAGTTATTTGAATTTTAAGCAGCTGTTTCCTGCTGTCCGCTATATCTTTTGTGGCGAACCCCGCCACAAAAGGATGCCGCTCCCATCAGGGCTAGGGCATCAGGCCTTATTTGAGCGATTTTTGTTTAATTAATGAATCAGTCTGTTGGTTTACAATTTCTGACGCTTTTCTTAAAAATGCAGGACTGATACAATCGGAATAACTAATATAAACAATGTGATTGTCATCTTCTAAGTTTTCATTTTTCTTACCTGCTTCAAAAGAACTATCTAAACCGCTAATTAAATAAACTGGATTTCCTTCTTTAAATAATTGAGTAGCAATGCCAATTAATCTTTGCTCGCCAGCAATTTGTAAATCAACTTCTTTGTATGAAAGAAGGAAAGAACAAGTGATTAATGAACAAAATTTTGAACTTTGAAATCCTGGATATTTCAAGAAAATTTCATTTCCTTGATTTAAATTCTCAAAACATTTTGTGTATAATTGAGCAGAAATTGAAGTGTCTACAACTATATTAGAAGCATCAAGATTCTGACTTTCTATCTGAGAGAATGAAAATAATAATAGTACTAAAAACAGTTTTCGAATCATCTTTTATTCAAGCATTAACTCATTATCATCCGATTTTCCTTTAAAGAACAAAAACTGAAGTAAAAGCGCCAATACAATAGTCAAAATAGCACCAATAAAATTAAGCCATAAATAACCCAGTTTCTCCTGTCTGTAAACCATAAAATAATAAATTACAAAAATCGTAAACTGACTTATGAGAGCACTGATAAACATTGGTTTTGCTTGAACTCTTTTGGTATAAAAAGCTACAAGGAAGATTCCTAAAACAGTTCCGTAGAAAATAGAACCAATAATGTTTACAAGCTGAATTAAATTTTCAAACAAAGTTCCAACGCATGCAAAAAGTATTGCTATAACTCCCCAAAAAAGAGTAAAAAACTTGGTAACATGTAAATAATGTTTCTCCGACTTTTCTTCTTTCTGATTTCGTTTGTAAATATCTATTGCTGTTGTAGAAGCCAGTGCAGTTAATCCAGAAGCAGTAGAAGACATGGCAGCCGAAATAATAACGGCCAATAACAATCCGATTAGACCTTTTGGCAAATAATGCAGAATAAAATGAAAAAACACATAATCTTTATCGTTGGTTTCTGAATTACTATCGGCTCTCGAAATTATTTCCTTGGCTTTATCGCGAAGATCTTTTTCTTTATTGGATAGCGCAACCAATTCTTTACGCAAAATCGGATTGTCATAATCTTGATTCAGCTGATCGATATACAATAAATTAATAACTTTTTTATCTTCAGAAAGTTTCACTAGTTTTTCTTCTAAAACATGATATTCTTGTTTATAAGCCGACTTTTCAATTGCAATTTTATTATTCGGATTAAAATTTAAAGGAACCGGATTGAATTGAAAAAACACAAAAACCATAACTCCTGTAAGAAGAATAAAGAACTGCATTGGCACTTTTAGAAGCCCGTTCATAATTAATCCCATTTGACTTTCTCGAACTGATTTTCCAGATAAGTAACGTCCCACCTGTGATTGGTCTGTACCAAAATAGGCAAGTGCTAAAAAGAAACCTCCTGTAATACCACTCCAAAAAGTATATTTTTCTTCGGGATTAAAAGAAAAGTCAACAATATTCATTTTGTCATTTGCTCCCGCAATATGCAGCGCACTATTAAAAGTCATATCGTTTGGAAGATAATGCAGAATCAAGAAAAACGTGATAAACATTCCAGACATAATGACAAACATCTGCTGTTTTTGCGTAACGTTTACCGCCTTTGTTCCTCCAGAAAAGGTATATATGATTACCAAAACTCCGATAATGATATTCATTACAGTTAAATTCCATCCTAGAAGTGCAGACAAGATAATCGCTGGAGCATAAATAGTTAAACCGGTTCCTAGACCTCTTTGCACTAAAAATAAAATTGCAGCAAGCGAACGGGTTTTCACATCAAATCTTTTTTCTAAAAATTCATAAGCCGTATAAACTTTGCTTTTATGATATAGCGGAATAAAAGTCAAACAAATAACAATCATCGCAATTGGCAAACCAAAATAGAATTGCACGAACCCCATTCCGTCATGATAAGCCTGCCCTGGAGTCGATAAAAATGTAATTGCACTCGCTTGCGTCGCCATTACAGAAAGACCTACAGTATACCAAGGCGTTTCGTTGTTTCCTAAAATAAAATCTTCTACGTTTTTACTTCCTCGGGTTTTCCAAGAGCCGTATCCAACAATAAATAATAGTGTGACAATAAGTACGATCCAGTCAAATAGCTGCATAGGTTATGAGTATAATTGCATGATTAAGAAAAAGATAGCAATATAGATTGCATTTGCTACTAAAACATAAGTGTAGCTTTTTTTCCATTTTTTTATTTTTTTAGCTTCCATATTTATTGCTTTAAATCTTGTTTAGGAGCTTCAATTGGCTGTTTTAGAGAAATAATATTCGATAATAATCGATAGGCTCCAGAAACACCTTCTGGCAATTCTCTAAAGAAACTCAAACCAGTGTAAATGTAATATCCTTTTCCGTAAGGTGCGACAAGAAGAGCTCCATCTTTTGGAGATTCTCCTTTATCGTGCGACGAAATAATAGGAGTGAAGGCAGGATCATATTCGTTTGGATAATATAGACCTTGTTCTTGTGTCCATCCTTGAAAATCTTTTTCAGATATTTTATTAGGCGTATTTAAAACAGGATGATTTGGTGCTAAGAATGTAATTTTAGCATTTTCTTCTGTTACACGATCGTTTGATAATTTCAACGGATAAGGAGCAATTTTGTCCGTCACTAATTTTCCATTTGTATTGTATTGTACAATCATGTTTTTACCGCTTTTTACAAAATTGAAAAGTATATTTTGCTTGTTTGCCAAAGCATTTACGGTATTGTAAGCACGAACTCCGGTAATTACAGTACTGAAAGAATCTAATTTTTCTGGAGTAATTTCTTCGGGTTTTAAGATCGAAACTTTATATCCCATTTGAGTCAAACTTTCCGGAACTTCGTCTCCAGCGCCCATAATATAAGCAATTGCATCGCCAGAAATTTTTAAATCAATTCTAATGCATTTTGATTCAGATGGTTTTAAAACCATTTGTTTGGTAATATGACTGAAATCAATAATAGTTAGGTCTTTGTCAAAGCGTTTTTTGTCTACAATTGCGACACTTTTTACTGTGGCTTCCTCTGGATTTACTGGAGGTGTTACTTCAAAATAGAAGATTTGCTCGTTGCCTTTTTTGTCTAAAACAAACGGAATTTCTTTTGGAGAAACAGACCAGCTTTTAGGCAACTCTAATTGAAGATTCCCTTTTATATCATCTTTTCCAGCGCGAACTTTTACCGGAACCATTTTGCTTTTGGTATTTCCAAAAATTAAAACTTTTTCTAAAATAGAAGTTGTAACTTCTGGAACGATATCAAGAAAATTGTACATTTCGCCTTTTACGCCATCATTGTACTTGTACACAACAGTGCGCTCAAACGGAATCTCTATATCATTGATTTTGATGTTAAAGACCACTTTTGTGTCTCTAATAATATCTGGTGTACCAATAATTTCTTGATTAGAAACGGTATACATTCCAACTGTTGCTTTTTCTTTTAGCCAATAAGGTTGAGTGTATTCTATATTGTTTGGAAGCTGCAATTGCAGATTGATCTTCTGATCGTTATTATTCTTCAATACAACGTTTTGGGCTGTTGTTTGATTGTCTGGAAGCGTAGTCACACTAATTAATTGCATTCCGATAGAACATCTATTAATAGCTTCAAGAGTTAATTTTATTGTACTTCCTGGAGTTGCTTCTTGTTCGTTGGCAACCGCTTCAAGATATAAACCAGAACAAGATGCGATAATGTTTTTTATAGCAGCAAGTTTAATCTCTTTCCAATGGGTATCGTCTAAAGCTTGAATCATTGCATAGGCTTTGACTAAATCTGGAATACTTGCAGAAGGATGGCTAAAATCGTATTTTGAAATGATGGAAGAAATCAAATCTCCAACTGGTTTTCCGTTTTTAACACGGTTCCAGCTTGTATCTATACCGTCAAATAAATTATCACGTTCTTTTGGGGTCTCGCCATTAATTAGCTCCAAATATTCGGTTTCTTCACCGCGAACACCAGTACTTCCAAAACCTTGTGACTGATGACGGCTTCGGCTTAAAGCAGCGATTTCCTGATTTGATTTTCCTATTCCTGTGTAGTAAACGCCTGTTTCTAACTTCGTAAATTTAGATTTATTGGCAGCATCAAATTTTTCTTGGCTTCCGTAAAACCACCAAGAAGGATTGAAGAATTGGCGTTTTACCTGCCAAGGAGAAACATATTTTAATTGTTCGGGATAAATTTTAGGATCGTTTGTTAATTTGAAGCTTTCAACACTCAGCATGGCAGAAGAGGTATGATGTCCGTGTGTTGTACCAGGAGAACGATGATCAAATCTATTAATAATAACGTCTGGCTGAAATTTTCTAATGGTCCAAACTACATCAGCAAGTACTTTGTCTTTGTCCCAAATATCTAAAGTTTCAGATGGATTTTTTGAAAAACCAAAATCGTTTGCTCTAGAAAAAAATTGTTCGCCACCATCTATTTTTCGAGCTTCAATTAATTCCTGAGTTCTAATAACACCCAATAATTCACGCAATTGCGGGCCAATCAAGTTTTGTCCGCCATCTCCACGAGTAAGTGATAAATAACCCGTTCTGGCATTCATTTCATTGGCTAAATACGAAATCATTCTAGTGTTTTCATCATCAGGATGTGCAGCAACATACAATACAGAACCTAAAAAGTTTAGTTTTTTAATTTGATTGTAAATTTCAACTGAATTTGGTTTTTGCGGCTGTTGTGCAAATGAAATCTGAAAACCTATAAAAAATAGAATAAAGATTTGAATCTGTATTTTTCGCATGGTGAGTGTTAGGTGTTTTTTGAAATTATTCCAAAAATAGTAATTATTTTATGGAAGATTATTTAAATGAAATGTTAACGCTCAATAATTATACCTTTCTTTAAGATGATGAAACAAAAAAAGCTGCCAGATTGGTTCTGACAGCTTCTTAAAAATATATATTTGATGCCGTTTACTGCTTATTTCAATTTGTTTTCTGTATCAACGTAGTTTCCTGTAATAGTTACGCCAGTACCTTTTGTAACTTTTCCGTAAATAGTGATAGAAGAAGTATTTCCAATGAAATTGATTTTAGCGCCACTATTCAATCTCAAATCTCCCCAAATTACAACAGATCCTTCAACTTGCAATGTAGCATTGCTATTGATAATTAATTCTGTTGGAGATGATTGCTGGTATTTACCTTGAGATAAACTTCCTCTCATGTTAAAAGTACCACCGCTATTTAGTGTTAAGTTACTAAGAACAGTAATAGAACCACAATGTGTTAAAACTGCACCAGAATTAATGATTGCCGAATTAATAGCTGTTGCTCCTTGGTAAGATTTTATATCATTAGAATTTAAAATCAAATCTCTCCCTTGATTGTATAAACCATAAGTTAGACAGCTCGCAAAAGTAGTATTTGGTTTTTCCATTTTAATGATTTTCAAACCGCCAGTTCCGCTTGCTACATAAATGTAATTTCCGCTTGATTTTACATAGTTTGAAGAACCTGCAATTCCAACCGAACCTAATAAATTTAGCTGTGTTGCAGATTGATACACATTAAGTCCCAATGCTCCGTTAGCAACAAAAGCATAGCCATCATTAAAAGAAACCGCATTGGTTACATTGTCTTCGCCTGCAGTTGTGATTCCGATAGTTTGTAACTTTGATCCACTGTTGATGTCGTATACGCCAAGACCATTTGGACCTTCAGAAACAAAAAGTTTTGTTCCGTCGATATCCATCGTTCTTTTTGCCCCACTAACGTCTACAGAAGTTGTAAAGCTCTTTTGCAATGCAAGAGTCGATTGATTGTAAATGTTAACTCCTTTAGTTCCGCTTAAAGTAACAACTTTATCGCTTGTTAAAGCAATAGAACGGAAATCGGCCATAGCAGCTTTTCCTGCAATTACTTTTGTAGAACTGTTTACTTTAAACAAACTTCCGTTGTCTCCCGTTACAGCAAAATAATTAGAAGCATTAGCAGCTACGTCTGTTGTAACTCTACTTTCTAAGTAATTTGTTTTCAATTTATCTGTAAGCAATCCTGAACTTAACTCCATATTAAACACAATTGCCGGATTCCCTGCTAGTTGAGTGTCTTTGTCTACATCTTTAGCAGCTCCGATAATTAAATTTGATCCAGAAAAAGTCAGAGAGGTAATATCTGTACTTGGAATTAGGGCAGAAGTGACCAATTTTGGTTTGTACGGATCAGAAACATCAATCACATCAATAGCTCCAGAATAAGCATCGCCTCTCATAATATAAGAAACATAGGCGTAATTTCCGTTTACAGTAACGTGACTAGCTTGTAACGTTCTTCCGTTTGCATCAACTGGTGGTTTTACTTCGGCAATTTGAACAAGAGGAAAAGAAGTGTTGGTAGTCTCTGCAGATTTTCCTGCTAAAGCACCATTTTCGATCGAGATTACCCCAGAATTAGTTAAGTCAAGTCTTTGGTTTAATGTAGATTGATCTGAGGTAATGGTAATGTTATTTGACGATTGTCCATCGTTTTTGTTGTCATTGTTATCGTCACAACCTATTAACAGTGACATTGCTAAAAATGAAAGCAAATAAACATTCTTTTTCATAAATTTCTTTTTTGGATTTTAAAATTCGGCGCAAATATATATTATAAATATATTACAGATCAGATTTTTAACGCGAAACTTACTGTAATACAGTTGTTTATATTGAATATACAACATTTTAACAAAAGATCCCATTAAACAAATCATAAAAAAAGAGAGTATCGTTTTTTTTGATACTCTCTTGTATTGATCGCTAGTAATTTAGCATTATTATCTTCTACCGTGTCCATGCCCACGATCGTGATCATCATGATCATGTCTGTCATGGTGTTTATCATGTTTATTGTGTTTGTCGTAATGTTTGTAATCTTTACGATCGTAATGACGACGTTCACTGTAACCATATACAGGTCTTGGTTTGTATGGTCTTTGTGGAGCTCCGTGGTATCCTCTGTAATATTTCACTCTATGACGGTCAAAATAAGTATAAGGAGTTCTACCGTGATAATCTGTTAAAACTACTTTGTAACCTCCATACAAATCATAGTTTCTATATTGTCTAGGTAAGTACGTCGCTCTTACCCATTTTCCTCCTCCGAAATAGATAAATTGAGCAGCACGAACATCGTAGTAAGCCTCAACATCTGGAAGATAGTAATATTCCATTTCTGTATATCCTACTGGTCCCCAAGCTGGCGGAGCACCAATATTTACGTTAACCGATACTTGAGCTTGTGTGGCGTTTGCAACCATTAGAAATAATCCGGCGATTGCTAATTTTATCGTTTTCATCTTTTTTTAATTTTATAATGTTAATCTTGAACAGGGATATTCATATACTGTGCCAAAAAATAAAAGCAGATGTATTTTGTCGAGTAAAAATGCATTTCAACGAGTAGAGAAAACGGTTGAAAATGGTTAATTTATTGATTTTAAAGGTTTTTGTTGCTTTTAGAGTTTTTCAAAAAAAAGACAAAAAAATTATTTGTAATTGACAACTCTAGGCTTTGCAAGTTCGAAACTTTGAAGTCCGTAATCGGTAGTTTCAAAAGTATTGGTTTTGAAAACATTATCGCCTTGCTGCGGAATACTTGGATAATAAGATAACGAAAGCTGGAATGAACTGAAAACCAAGTAGTCATTACTAATTAATAATCCTACGGTAAGTTTAGAATAGGGCTTACTCTTTGTCATTGCCATTTCTGGACTTCCTAATACTGCAATGGAATAATTGAAAAATGGGTTTAAACGAAATCCAAGTAAAGAGTGTGGCGAATACGTTTGTGTCTGTAGTGATAAAACAGCTTTGCTGGTTCCATACAAATAACTGTTAAATCCAGGAATTCCGTTTCCTTCATTTATATTCAGCTGATCTCCAATTATGTCATCACGATTTATTCCAATTACCACTTTCGGATTTACGAATTGTCTGATTTTCCAATTTCCGACGCTAAATAATTTTGTAAAATAATTGGATTCAAACAGAAAGGAAGTTTGGTAAGTTTTGGATTGATGAAAAAAAGTGCCTGCTTCAAAATTCATACTTAAAAAACCTAAACGGTAATAATTTCCAAAAGAGAATTGAGCCCCAACATAAGGCCGCCAAAAAGTGTTTTTGTACTGATATCCAAAAGTAACACCATATATTCTTCCTATCGGTACGTCTTCTGTTTGTCCGTTTCTAAAAATATAGCTGTCTTTGATAAATTTTCTTGTATTGAGACCAATTCCACTCAGAATTAGCTTTTCAGAAGAATAAAAATGATTCGGATCGTAAAGATCAGATGGCGACTCACTGTAATTGACATTCAAAAAACGAGCAGTAGTAACAAGGTTTGTTATGGCTTTGTGATTGTCTTCAAATACTTTAAAAGCACGCCCCGCCCAAACATCTTGTGAGGTATATTTTTTGGGTTGATAAGCAAATGTAGAATCTGGAGCCTGAAGCGTATCTTTTCTAAAACTTTCATCCATATAAAATCCGCCAGCCCATTTGGTCAGGGGAGAGTAGAAGTCTCGTTCGATATCAATGCTTTTAATATAGTTATTATCTAAATCCATTTTGTAATGCAGAACAGTTCCTATATAGGTATTCTTAATATTGGGAACAGTATACGTTACTTCATTGGCATTTTGACCGTCATCAAAACGGTTGGTAAAACGATATTCAAGCTGTTGTCCACTTCCAAAAAAATCTTTTTCTTTAAAACCTACCGAAACTTGATTGCTCGAAATTGAAAACCTCGGAATTGTACTCCAGGAATCTAAAACACGAATGGTAACATCTACAGAATCTGAAGCTTGACCCACTGTCTGATTGGAAATTCTAACCGCTGTAACATAGCGCTGCGCACGAATCAAACGCTCAGACTCTAGAACTTTGTAGGTATCGTAACGAGAATTTCTCTTAAAAAGCAACAAGTTGTAAATGGCAATTTTCTTTGTTTTTAAATGAAGTCTGTTACCCATTCTTTCTCCCCAGTTTTTCGGAGTTAGAGTAGTATCGGCAACAGAATACCCAAAAGGATCCAGAGTAATAATATTGATTTTTCGAATAATTTTCCCATCATAATTTGTGGAATCAATAGGAACAAGCAATTCTTCTTTTTTCTTCGGTTTTTTAGATCTGAAGAATAATTTATGCATGGTCTGCGTAAATTTATTTTTCTTAGAATAATTTCTAATCTTAGTGTAGATTTCCGTAGTATCTTTCTCTTTTTTAGGCTCTTTTTTATTATCATTTACCTGCGCATACCCGCTTTGTAAACAAAAGCACAGCAAAATAAAAAACAGTATTTTATTGTTTAAAGACATTCGGTAATTTTCTTCTAATAGTTTTAAGTTTTATGAATTTAAGGAATAAACAGATGCTATGCTAGCATAACGTTATTTTTAATTTTCTGTTGTAATTTTTCTCTTTCTCCAAGCAAATTTTCGCGGAACATGATTTCCCATTAGATAACCCCAAGCAGAAAGCGAATCAATTCGATCAAAAATAATTTTCAAAATAGCCAAAAGCGGAATAGCTAAAAACATTCCGGCAATTCCAGCTGCGGCACCTCCGACAATAATTCCCATAATAGACACAAAAGCATTTATTTCTACTTTAGAATTAATAATTAACGGCACAAGGAGATTATTATCAATAAACTGAACAATAACGTTTACAATTAGAATTCCGAGGATTACTGAAATTTCTCCAGATCCTGTTAACGATGCCAGAACGGTAATAATTCCAGCAATAAAAATTCCGATATAAGGAATCAAGTTCAAAATTCCTGTAATCAATCCGAGAAGGACGAAGTATTTCACGCCAATGATCCACAAACCTAAACTCGTCAATACCGAAACAACAATCATTTCGATAATTAAACTGACGATGTAATTGTTGATTGAAACTTTTATCTGAGATAAAATATCCTGCAAAATTCCATGATTTTCTTGTTTGATTAACTTGGCAAAAAACAGTTTAAAATGCTCTTTATAAATCAAAAACAAAAAAGTGTAAATGATCATAATGGTACTGTCCAAAAGAACATCGCTTATCGAAATTATAAACGAACCTAGTTTAGCCTGACCCGTTTTGACCGAATCTTTTGTAACAGAATCCAGATATTTTTTCTGTTCGCCAATGCTTACCTGAAAATTTTCTCTTATAAACTTATGAATTTCGACAATAAAGGAGTTTGCATTTTTCTTTATAGTTTCAAAATCATTGGCCATATAAGTGACTTGGTAGGAAATAAAAACTAGAATTCCGACCACAATAGAAATGAAAATAGCAAGACAGACTATAGCAGCGAGGTGCCTTGGAAACTTAAGTTTGGTCTTTAGAAAAGTAAAAATCGGAAGGAGTAAAACGGCAAATAAAAATGCCATTAAAATGGGCGTAAGAATATCTTTTCCGAGACAAAAAATGAATGCAAAACAAATTAAAGTTACAAGAATAAAAGAAAGTTTTGCATAAAAGGGTAATGTTATTGGCCGAGTCATTTTTTATTTTATTTAGCTGAATTTATAAAACAAATATTACACTTTATTTGTCTTTTTACGTTCTAGCTTTTCTCGCGCCCGTTATAAAATTCCCATTACATTTTAGTCAAAAAACTCTCGCTCTTCATATTTTGCTGGAATAATCGAAATTCCTTTTTGAAGCAGTAAATTGTTCGGGAAAACAATTTTTTCTCCTTCTTTTGTTTTTAAGCTTACATGAAAGGTATTAATGTCTTCGATTTCAGCTTCAATTGGAAAATCTTTATCATGAATTTTAATCGTATCCCCAATTCTAAAAGGAAAGGAAAAGAATAAAACCATTCCGGAAGTAATATTGCTTAAAATCGACCATTGCGCAAACATAGCAACACCAATTACAGTTGCAATAGAAGAAATGGTAATAAAAATATCTTCTGTCTGAACTCCCCAGATTATGATCAAAATGGTTACAAGAAGTATATTCATTAAAATATTAATATACTTAATAACCAGATTGGTGCGATGTTCAAATAATTGACTTGTAGCCGCAAAACGCTTTATTAGTTTAGCAATTACTATACGTAATACAATCAAAACACCAATAAGAATGATTGTCGCTATTATTTCTCGGCTATACTCTTTAAAAGAAAACATAAATAAATTTTTACACTAATGTAGTCAAAAATTCGTAAACTTTGGCTGTCGGAAGCCCCATTACATTGGTATAAGAACCTTCTACTTTTGCAACTGCCATAAAACCAAACCATTCCTGAATACCATAAGCACCAGCTTTATCGTAAGGTTTGTAGTTTTCTATATAATACAAAATAGCTTCGTCTGACAAATCGTTGAAGGTTACTTTTGTAATATCGTGCAAAAGAGTAGAGGAATCTGAAGTTTTAAAACAAACAGAAGTAATGACTTCATGAGTTGCATTAGACATCGATTTAATCATTTCAAATGCTTCTTCGGCACTTTTAGGCTTTCCTAAAGCTTTATTCTGGTGCCAAACAATGGTATCGCTTGTAACCAAGATTTCGTTTTCTTTCAATTCTCCTTCAAAAGCGCTGGCCTTTAATTCGGCTAGATAATCGGTAATTTCTACCGCTTTTAATTCTGGCGGATAAATTTCTTCAACGTCTTTTAAGCGAATTTCAAAATCAAGGTCTAAATCCTTAAAAAATTGCTGTCTGCGAGGAGAACCCGAAGCTAAAATGATTTTATACTTTTTTAGTTTTTCTTTAAGCATTGTATTTGATATTTAAGGCAATAACCAAGATTGATAAGATTCCGAAGAATAAGATAAGTTTTAAGATGTTGCTTAAATGATGAAATTCCTTTTGAGATTTTGCACTAAATATTTTTACTATAAAATAAAGCAAAGGCGCTAAAACAGTGGCAAAAGCATAAAATACTGAAATGTAAAGCTTGTTTTGCATGAAGTACGTATTGCAATAAAGCGCACACATAATAAATGCAACAACAGCAAAGCCCAAAGCGATTTTGGCCGCTCTATTAACTCCTATTGCAACAGGTAACGTATTCATTCCCATATTGTAATCGCCATTTACATCTTCGATATCTTTTATAATTTCACGAATAAAATTAATCATAAAAGCAAATAAGGCATAGTCTATTAGAATAGAAAAAAGACTGGCCATTTGGGCTTGATTTTCGCCTGTTGTAGCAGGAAAAAGATCAAAAATGCCAATAATTAACACACTTGCTGCTAAAAGCAATGCCACTACGAAATTACCTAAAATCATAATTTGTTTTAGACTCGTTGCATAAAAATATAGAAGCGAAGCTATTAGAATAAAAAGGGATGCAAAAGTCGGCCTCATAATAATATTCGACAGAATAAAACCAATTGCTACGCCAGAAATATTTAAACCTATATAAATATTATAAGCAGCCGTTTCTGTAATTCCTTTTCCAACGACAACATTTTGCGGTTTGTTGATGCTATCAGTTCCCACATCGTAAATATTATTAATTACATAACCTGCAGCGGCTAATAAAACAGTGCTTAAAACCAGCAATCCATATTGCCAGTCAGCCAATGCCAGCGGAACTTGCTGTTGTTTTAAAAAGGCATAGCGAAAAAGCAGCTGCATAAAAGCAAGCATTAAAAGGTTTTTATAACGAATAAGTTTTAGGAATTTCATATTCTAAGGTTCTGAGAGGCTAAGATTCTAAGGTACTGAGTTTTTTTAAATGGATACTGGGACTGAAAACTGCGACTGATTACTTAATCGTGTTTTCCGTTAAAATAATCCATCCATTTTCCTTGCACTTTCATCACTTGCTCGATAACGTCTCTCGCAGCGCCACGTCCGCCTTTTACATGTGAGATATAGCGGCATAGTGTTTTAATTTCCGGACTAGCATCTTGCGGACAAGTTGGAAGTCCAACTAATTTCATTACATGAAAATCAGGGATATCGTCTCCCATATACAACACATTTTCGGGTTTAATATTGTTGCTTTCGCAGTAAGCTTTAAAAGTTTTTACTTTATCCGGAGTTCCTAAATGAATGTCATTAACGCCCAAATTGCGCAAACGTACACGTACACCTTCATTGCTTCCGCCAGAAATAATGCATACATGGTAACCACTTTCAATAGCCGCTTTCATTGCATAACCATCACGAATGTTCATTGTTCTTAACATTTCGCCTTCATTGGTTACAAAAACAGAACCATCTGTAAGTACGCCATCTACATCAAAAACAAACGTTGTGATGTCATTCATTATTTCTTTATAACTTTTTCCCATTATGCTGTATAGATTGTGTTAGGATTTTATAGATATTTTTTTTGTTTTCGTCTTGTAAAAAGGCCATATGCGCATTGGTTGTGTTAGAATCATGGCGTATCGCTGGGCCTGTTTGTGCATCAATAGGATCGAGTGTATTGATTTTATCTGCCGTTTCCTGAATTAAAGGCTTTAAAACAGCAAAAGGAACTTGGTTTTCTTCGCAGATTTCGTGCCCCATTTGGTACAAGTGATTCGTAAAATTGCTTACAAATACGGCAGCAACATGAAGTGCCTTGCGCTGTTCTGAACTTATAGAATAAACCGCAGTTGAAACACTTTTTGCAATGGTTTCTAAAAGTTTGAAATCGGCTGTATTTTCTGCTTCCAAACAGAATGGAACAACAGAATAATCTAATTCTTTATTTTTAGAAAATGTCTGAAGCGGATAAAAAACACCTCGTCTGTTTTTAGGATCTAAAAGTTCAATGGAAGATGTTCCAGAAGTATGAACCACCAATTGATTGTTAAACGGAAGCTGTTCTGAAACTTCTGTAATGGCATTATCTGAAACTGAAATAATATGCAAATCAGTAGGTTCTAATGCTTGAAAATCGGTTACAATCTTTTCAGAATCAATAAGATGAAGTAAGGCTTCTTTCTTTCGTGAAAAAACCTGCTTAATTTCAACAATTTTGCTGGCAGAAAAAGCCTTTATCAAATGCTGTGCAACATTGCCGGAACCGATTATTGTTATCTGAATCATGAAAGCAAAATTAGTATTATTTTTTTTAATGCGGGAGACTATTGAATATTGATAATGCTTTTTTGAAATTTTTATTGTCTTCTGGTTTTGGTTAGAATTCTAACACTTTTTAGCTAAAAACAATTATTCAAAAAAAGCACATCTGTTTTGTAGGTTTAAACTTTCCTTATTACCAATTCGTTTAAAAAATAGTCCTTATTTTTGGTTTTTATTAACAAAAGGCAAAGCCTGCTAATCAACATTTTTAAGTACTTTTGTCGCACTTTTATACAATGTAATTCCTAAGAAATGGATAAAAAAATATTCTCTTTTTTGTTTTCTACACGATTAATGGCCGTTCTTTTTTTAACATTCGCAATTGCAATGGGTATTGGAACTTTTATCGAAAGTAAATACAATACCGATACGGCTAGAATACTAATTTACAATACTTGGTGGTTTGAGGCAATTATGGCCATCTTTATGCTTAATTTCTTCGGAAATATCAAAAGATATCAATTGCATAAAAAAGAAAAATGGGCAACTCTTTTATTGCACCTTGCTTTTGTTTTTATCCTTTTAGGAGCTTTTATTACAAGATATATTAGTTACGAAGGAATGATGCCAATTCGCGAAGGCGCGGCAGAAAACCAAGTATATTCAGATAAAACCTTTTTAACCATTTTTGCTGATGGTGAATATAAAGGGGAAATGAAAAGAAGGGTTTTTGAAAAAAGCCTTTTACTTTCTCCTGTTACCAATAATGACTTTAGCATTTCAGGAAAATTTGACGAAACTCCTTTTGAAGTTACCTATTCGAACTATATCATGGGAGCAAAAGAAGTGGTTAAGCCAGATCCAAACGGAACTTTATACCTTAAATTAGTTGAAGCTGGAGCGGGTGGACGTGAAGAACATTACCTGAAAGAAGGTGAAGTTCAGAACATTCACAATGTTTTATTTGCTTTAAATAAGCAGACAGACGGTGCCATTAACATCAATACAACTGGAAAAGAATATACAATCCAGACTCCTTTTGAGGGTGAATTTATGAGAATGGCTGATCAATTTAAAGGAAAAGTTACAAAAGATAATGTGCAGCCTTTAATGATGCGTTCATTATACAGCATTGGAGATATTAGAATTGTATTTCCAGAGCCTCCATTGAAAGGAAAAGTGGATTACGAATCTAATAATGATTTCAAAGCAAAATCTCATTCTGATGCCTTAGTCGTTAAAGTAAAAGCAGAAGGACAGGAAAAAGAAGTAATGGTTTTTGGTAATAAAGGCCAAGTTGGCGAAGCTAAAACGGTTAAAATTGGCAATATAGAATATTCTATTTTCTTTGGAAGTAAAGCTTATGTCTTGCCATTTAAAATTCGTTTGAACGATTTTATTGCTGAGAAATATCCTGGAACAGAAAAAAGTTATTCTTCATACAAAAGTAAAGTAACCGTTCAGGATTCTACAGAAACTTTTGATGCCGATATTTTTATGAATCACGTTTTAGATTATAAAGGTTTCCGTTTCTTCCAATCTTCATTTGATCCAGACGAAAAAGGAACTGTTTTATCTGTAAACCACGATTTCTGGGGAACGAATATTACTTATTTTGGTTATTTTCTATTATACATTGGTTTAATGGCAATTATGTTTACGAAACATTCTCGTTTTGGTGATTTGAAAAAGAAATTAGAAGCCATTCAGAAGAAAAAAGAAAAGCTAATTACTATTTTAGTTTTATTGATTAGTTTGAACGGATTTGCACAGCAAACCCCTCATGTTCATTCACACGATCATGATCATGACCATGAGCATACGGCAGATTCAAATGATCATGCCAATCACGTTACGGCTCCGCCAAGCAAGAAACAGTTAGATTCTTTATTGAATATTTACAAAGCGCCAGAAGCGCACGCAGCAAAATTTGGTCGTTTGATTATTCAGGATGCTGGAGGTAGAATGAAGCCAATTAATACGTTTTCATCAGAATTACTTCGTAAAGTAAGTCATAGTGATAAGTATAACGAAATGAATTCTGATCAGGTTTTCTTATCTATGACGCAATATGCGCAGGTTTGGATTCAAGTTCCATTGATTTATATTAAATCTGGAAATGATAGTATTCGTAAAATTATCGGAATTGATTCTAAAGATCAATATGCACCGTTCGTAAAATTCTTTGATGAACAAGGAAATTATAAATTATCTCCTTATTTAGATGCAGCTTACAAAGCAGCAAATCCGAATAATTTTGAGAAAGATTTTGTTGAGACTGATAAAAAAGTAAACTTAATGGAATCGGCATTAAGCGGAAGTATTTTAAGAATCTTCCCAATTCCAAATGATCCAAACCACAAATGGGTTTCTTATTTAGAGCGTGAAAGTGCTGGTTTTAAAGGAATGGATTCTACTTACGTAAAACAAATTCTTCCGTTATATTTTAGTGCTTTAAATAACGGTTCTATCGAAAAAAACTTCGATACAGCAGATAATTTAGTAGAAAGCATCAATGGTTTTCAAAAGAAATTTGGAGCTAAAGTAAGACCAAGTGAGCAAAAAATCGATGCAGAGATTGCTTACAATAAGTATGATGTATTTAAAGTTTTGCCTTACTGGTATATTACAGTAGCTATTTTGATGTTAATATTTACGATTTTAAATATTTTCTTTGAGAAAAAATGGCTTCGTGTTACCGTAAACGTTTTCCACGTTATGGTGGGATTATTGTTTGCACTTCATACGGTAGGATTAATTGCACGCTGGTATATTTCTGGACACGCACCTTGGAGTAACGCGTACGAATCTATTGTATATGTGGCTTGGGCAACTATGTTCTTCGGACTTGCTTTTGATAGAAAATCTAAATTAACAGTTGCTTCATCTGCATTTGTTACAGCAATGATTTTGATGGCTGCTTACATGAACTGGATTGACCCTGAAATTGCAAATTTACAGCCGGTGCTTAATTCTTACTGGTTAATGATTCACGTTGCAGTAATCGTTGCTAGTTACGGCCCATTTGCATTAGGAATGATTTTAGGTTTTGTTGGTCTTGTATTGATTTTCTTTACAACTGAGAAAAACAAAACTAAAATGGACTTACATATTAAAGAAATAAGCTATATCAATGAAATGGCCTTAACAATTGGTCTTATTATGTTGACTATTGGAAACTTCCTTGGCGGACAATGGGCAAATGAAAGCTGGGGACGTTACTGGGGATGGGATCCAAAAGAAACTTGGGCTTTAATTTCAATTATGGTTTATGCCTTTGTTATTCACGCTCGTTTTGTACCTGCGCTAAGAGGAAAATGGTTCTTTAACTTAATGAGTATGTTTGCTTTTATTTCGATCTTATTTACTTATTATGGAGTGAATTTTCACTTAGTTGGTCTGCATTCTTATGCAAGCGGAGAAGCACATTCATTAAACTGGGTATATTATTTACTAATTGCCATTAGTATAATTGGAGCAATTACGTATCCAAAATATCATAAATACTACAAAACTAAAAAAGTAAAGAAATAAATAATTTACAATAATTATTAATTCATAAAAAAGGCTCAACATCATGTTGGGCCTTTTTTTTATTTCTAATCTGAAAATTTACCTGACAGAAGAAGTACAATAGCAGTTAGTATTAAAAAGCAAAACAAAAAGATAAGATGACTTAATATGGATAAGAAAAATGCTTTTGTTTTAGATATTTTATTGAAGAACTGAATGTTGGTCCAAAAGATTAAAACAATACCAATAATATACATGGTATAAGTATACTGCTGTATGTGTGAAGTATGATTGAAAAAAATTAACGCTGGTATTGTTAGTAGCTGTACAGAAATTCTTTGTGCAGCTTTGAAAGTATTAAGCACAAAAAGTTCCACAAAATTATAACCTTGTTTTCTAAAAACGAGATACGTACCAATAGTATAAATAGGAATGGAAGCTACTGTTACCCATGAGAAATGGGTCGCGAACCATTCGTTTAAATAATCAGAATCTATGTTTGGACTCTTTACCGAATCAAAAGTATTAATGTGAAAATAATGATATAAAACCCCATAAAGCGTCGCAAGAACCACAACCAGTGATAAAGGCTTAAAATGACGAACTCTTTTTCCTTCTATAAATTCGCGGATAGAATGGCCTGGCCTTGTAAACAATTGCTTCAGAGAATACAAAATGCCTTTATCAAAATGCAATAAACCGTGTTGAATGTCGTGCCACAAAAAATGAATATTTATTTTGTGTGTTTCTGCAGGCTGACCGCAATTATTGCAATAATGACCTGTAAAGATCTGATGGCAATTTTTACACATTATTTCCATTTCAGTTTCATATTTGGTTTATGAATTACTTTTTTACTTTCTTATGATTCCACTAGGATACATAATTGCCAATAAAACTATTATGAGCAGAAAATTATATTCAACACCGTTTCTTCCTCCGCCTACAACAAACCAGCCTTCTTTAAAATGCACTAGAATGATTCCCATTATAAGAACAAAAATGGTTACAAAACCCGCAAGTTTAACGTATTTGTTTGCTAACAAAAGTACCGCCGCTAAAACATGAGATAATTTGATGCTCCAAGCTAGAAACACGCCATAAGGAGCAAAACCAATTTGATTTAGAAAAAGATTTCCAAAATCATTAATACCATTATTAAACATTCCGAAAACGGAATGGGTCAAGAGGATAATGGCCGTAGCAATTCTTAAGAGCAAGGTTGAATTCATAAATTGGTTTTTGGTGAATTTAAAAGTAATAAAAAAAAACGCATATTACTCTGAATATGCGTTTTAGCTTTTTATGAAAAGTAAGTTTTAAACTTTTCCTAAAGTATAAAGCTGTTCCATTGTTGGTGTTGGACTTCCGCCAGCTGGCTCCAAAGTAATTCCAAAAGCCTCAGCCGAATCGGTTTGGCTTACAGCAAAGATTTTTTGTTTATTTCCTTCAAAATCATCCAGTAAACCAATACTTGTTGGCGTAAGAACAGGACTTAGCTTTAAAGACCAAACCTGATAAACCATTCCTTTTGGAGGATCTGGTAAACCTGCGGCATCAATATAAGTTGTTTTAGTCTGCTTATTCCAGTATACTTTTGCAAAAGAAGCTGGAGAAACGGCCTGACCGCCAAGAGTAACTCCAGTATTTTTAATATCTCTCACAATGCTTAGATTTTTTTCAGTTTGTTTATTCTGCTGATCTAAGAAAGCATATTCGCGCTGAATTTTATTTTTTTCATTGCCAACAGTCGAGATTGCTTCTTTAGTTTTTGTTAATTCTAAAGTCTGATATCCTAAACCTAGCAATAATAATACTGCAGCGGCCCAACCCACATATTGAGCCCAGTTTGAAGTCGGTTTCAGTTCGACTACTTTTCCGTGCTTAAGCTCCAGACGAGCTTTAATTTTTTCAAAATTTTCCACAGAATGGAAAGGAGAGAAGCTCGACGAAAGTGCAATTATAGCTTTTTCTATCGAAATGATTTCTTGATCAACTTCGGGTGACTTTTTTGCTAGTTCTGCTATTTCTAAATTTTCTTTTTCGCTCAGTAAGCCATAAACGTATAGCTCTAAAATTCCTGATTCTATATATTCTTGTGCTTCCATTATACTTTCAAATAATTACGTAAATCGTTAATACAGTTTCTGTTTTGTGTCTTGATAGTCCCCAGTGGCAGTGCCAATTCTTCTGAAGCTTCTTGCTGGGTATATCCTTTAAAGAATAATAGGTTAATTATTTCGATACATTTTGGTTTCAGTTTCTTTACGAATTCTTGAATTCCAATTGCATCGAGTTTGTGGCTTAATTTATTACTCTCATCTAACAGATTTACGAAATTATCTGAGGAAAGGTTTTTTTGCGTGTTATTATAGTCTTTAGAACGAAGTTTATCGATCGATGTGTTTCTGGCAATATTAATGATCCAGGTGTAAAAACGACCTTTACTTTCATTATAAGAATCGATGTTTTTCCAAATTTTGACAAAAACATCTTGCAGAACATCTTCTGCTTCTTCTCGATTTTTGATTAGGACATGAATGACAGAAAACAAGCTTTTTGAATACATATCGTACAAATGGGTAAAAGCTTTTTCGTCCTTTTTGTAAATTAAAACTAGCAGTTCTTCTTGACTCATAGATTAGAAATTTTAAGTTTAAACATTAGAAATTGAAGCATTATATGTTAACCTGTTATAAAGTTAAATTATTTTTCTCTCACTTTTATATTTTTTTTAATAGCGAAAAACCTAAGAAAATAAAGGCTTCAAGAAAAAAATGCATTTTTTTTTCATTTTTTTAAAACCAAAAACAATCCAATTTCGTAAATGTATTTATAAGGCCAGAAAAATCTTAATAGAGTCATAGAAAATCGAAAAACTGTTGTTATAATAGCATTATAGACATATGGATAGCAAAATAATAGTCAGAATATTAATAGTTGGATTAACAACAGTTTTGACACTGATCAGTTTTTCTGAAAGTGAATTTTTAAAAGATGCTTTAACGAGCTTTATTAGTATAAGAATTGATAACGAAATAGTTTAAAAATATTAAATAGTTGATGCACTCGGACTTCCAAAAAAAGAAGATTTTTTTAATAGGTCATTCGACAATTTTAGGATTTAAGTTTTCATCATACAAGCCAATAAGAGATTTTTTTTAAAGACGTTTGACATATGGGGGTTGAAGAAATTTTCGACATAACCGAGTGTCATCAACTATAATTTATAAAAGATTACATAATAATTAATTCATGGTTTGATTTGTTTGTATGGGGGGAAGCCTAACGTCTGATTAACGTTAGGCTTCAATTTTTTATTTAACTTTTGATTGGCAAAAATTATAGACTTAAAATAGTTTTTGTGAAATGGATTTTAGCTAATTTTATAAAAAATTATCAGATGAAAAAAATAATATTAATGCTATTTGGAGCAGCTCTTTTGTCAGCAACAGGATTAAATGCTCAAACTAATACAAACAAATTATCTAAAAAAGATAAAGCCATGGCTAAAGAAACAATTTATCAATTTAAAGTAGAAGATTTATCAGGAGATACTTTTGACTTTGCTTCTTTAAAAGGCAAAAAAGTCATGATTGTTAATACAGCTTCAAAATGCGGTTTAACTCCGCAATACAAAGATTTAGAAGCGGTTTACAAAGAATATAAAGATAAAGGTTTTGTAATTGTTGGATTTCCAGCAAATAATTTTGCATCACAAGAGCCTGGAACGGCTAAAGAAATCGAAACATTCTGCCAGCAGAATTACGGTGTAACTTTCCCGATGATGAACAAGGTTTCTGTTAAAGGAAGTGATATGTGTGAAGTGTATAAATTCTTAACCGAGAAATCTAGAAATGGATTGCAAGATTCTGAAGTAGAATGGAATTTTCAAAAATACCTAATCAACGAAAAAGGGGAATTGGTTAAAGTAATTAAACCAAAAACTTTAGTTACAGAACCTGAAGTTATTAATTGGATTAAAAGCTAAAAAGCATAAAAAAAAACTCAAATTTGAAAATTTCAAATTTGAGTTTTTTTTTTAGTTTCAAAGGGACAAAGATACAAAGGAACAGAGTTTTTAAATACTTTGCGTACTTTGCGGTTAATAAAACAAAAACTTTAAGTTCCAAAGATACAAAGGCAAAGGAACAGAGTTTTTAAATACTTTGCGAACCTTGCGTAATGCTTCGCGAACTTTGCGGTTAAACTAAAATAAGTTGCATAAAAACCAAGTCCAGCCAATGGTCAAATTTGTAGCCAACTTCACGAATCGTGCCCGTAGCGATAAATCCAAATTTTTCATGAAAAGCAATACTTCCTGCATTATCAGCATCAATTGCGCCAATCATAACATGATAACCTTGTTCTTTTGCTAAACAAATTAATTCTGTCAAAAGTTTAGAACCAATTCCTTTTCCTATAACATTGTCCACTACATAGACAGAATGTTCTACGGTATATTGATAGCCTATTTTCTCTCTAAATTGCCCATAACTTCCAAAACCAACTACTTCGCCATCTAAATCGGCTACAATTACAGGAAGATTTTTAGCTTTTTTATCTTCAAACCATTTGGTCTGAACTTCCAAAGTTTGAATCTCGTAGCTATAATTAGCGGTTGTATGTAAAATAGAGTGATTTACAATTTCTAGAATCTTTTGTAAATCGTTTGTGGTTGCAGGTCTTAAAATAATGCTCATTGGTAATTATTGTGATTTATTTGGTATTCAGTTCAGCCAATAGAACATCTACTTCTTTAGAGTTCCAATCCATTTCTTTAGCAATGGCTTTGGCATTTTTGGCGTATTCCAAAGCTTTTTTCTTATTCTTTATTTTATTGTAAAGCTTAGCTTCGAGTAAGTTTCCGTCGTAGGAATCATTTAATTCTAAAGAGCGATCCACCCAAGAAATAGCCTTTTTTAAACTTTCAGTGTCTTTAATATGTTTAAAGTAAGTATTTCCGATGTCCTTTAAAAAACTAGCATCGTTCCAAACTAGTTTCTGAGTATCTTCAAGAGTAACTTTTTTATAGAAATTCCACTTTTCAGTTCTTTCTGCTAATGTCAAATCGTATTTAAAAACCAAAGAATCTGTTTTTTGCAATCGGATAGATTTGGCAATTTCCCTTTGTTTATAATAGTTTACCGTATCTAAATTATCAACCAAAGGACGAAGCAATTCATTTACAATACTTTCAATTTTACGGTCAACGCGATTTTGAGATGCTACAGCAGCAAATTCCTTCTGATGGTCTAAAACAAACTGAAATTCTCTAGATTTAATATCCGTAACACCGTTGGCTATAACTCTCCAGTTTAATTCGCTAACCAATTGATTATCCGTTTGAGTATTCAAATATACGTGAGTTGGTATTGATAACTCAGTTCTGTCTTTTCCTTTTTTTAGAGTATTTAAATACGTGAAGAATTTATCAGAATTGCTTGGATCAGCAAGAAACTCCTTTTCTAAATATGGTAATTGCATTTTCGGATTTAAAGCATAACGCAATTCATTTTGAAACTCCGCTTTTTTCATTTCTCCTTTCAGAGCATAAATTAGCGTTTCATTGCCGTCAAGAAATAAAAAAGTAGGAAGTGATTTTGTATTGAATTTATTCTTTAAAGCAATTCCTTCTTCTTTTTCAATATTTTTATACGTGCATACATAATTTTTATTCAAAAAATCAATAATAGCGGGATCGCTTAAAACTTCGGTTTTCATTAAATTACAATGCGGACACCAATCGGCATAAAGCATTACAAAAAGTGGTTTTCCTTCTTTTTTTGCATTTTCTAAAGCTGTTTTGTACGGAACATCAACAGGAACAAATTGATTCTGAGAAGTTATGGTTTGAAAAGTAACAGATAAAAAAAGTATAAATAAGAAACGCATAATAAGGCTGGCTTTTATTAATTATTCGATTTTACAAATATATCCCCTTTTTTGAGAAAGAGCCTTAATATATTCCTAATTATAATATAAATCAAGTGCGAAGTTTGTAACTTTGTAAGCAAGAGAAAGAAAGATTAAATAAGGATTTTTCTTTGAAAAAAGTAATACACGACCGGAATGATTTACCCCAAAATAGCGCTTGCACAAAGCATTATCGAAATTTTATCTGCCAAAGGCATTGTTAATATTATAATTTCTCCAGGATCTAGAAATGCACCGTTAACTATCGGATTTGCTCAAAATTCAAATTTTACCTGTTATAGTATTGCAGACGAGCGATGTGCCGCTTTTTTTGCTCTAGGAATTGCACAGCAAACTAAACAGCCAACTGCAATTGTTTGTACTTCAGGATCGGCTTTATTGAATTATTATCCCGCTTTCGCGGAAGCGTTTTACAGCCAAATTCCTTTAATTGTAATCTCTGCCGATCGTCCGCAAAGTAAAATTGATATTGGTGACGGACAAACGATTCGTCAAGAAAATGTTTTCTCTAATCATTCCGTTTTTAATGCAAATTTGACCGAAGATGCTTCAGAAGAAAATGATTTGAAAATCAATTTGGCCATTGAAACGGCAATTCAAAAGAAAGGACCAGTTCATATTAACGCGCCTTTTGAAGAACCTTTATACGAAACAACAGAAGAGCTTTCTGTACAGCCCAAAATTACAAATCCCGAGCCAGAAGCTTTTCCTTTAGCAATAGAAAATAGCGACGAAATAGTTTCTATTTGGAATACTGCAAAGCGAAAATTAATCTTAGTAGGAGTTAACGAAGCAAATGCAATTGATCAAGAAGTTATTGAAAATTTAGCTTCAGATCCGTCAATTGTTGTACTGACAGAAACAACATCAAATTTACATCATCCTAGTTTTATCAATTCAATAGATACTTTAATTACTCCTTTTGATGATTTTGATTTTAAGAAGTTTAACCCTGAAGTTTTAATCACTTTTGGAGGAATGGTTGTCTCAAAAAGAATCAAAGGATTTTTAAGAAAATACAAACCAGAACACCATTGGCATATTGATACTTTAAGAGCGTATGATACATTTGGAGCATTGACAAAACATTTTGAGATGCAGCCCAATGATTTCTTTAAAAACCTGCTTTCAAAAACCTCTTTTGTAAAAAGCAATTATTTTAAAAATGTAGATGCCGTTTACCAAACGAGATTAGAGAGAAGAAAAGAATATTTAAGTAAAATTGATTTTTCTGATTTTAAAGTTTTCGAAAAAGTAATAGAATCACTTCCTAAAAATAGTTTGTTGCAAATTAGCAACAGTTCTGCAATTCGCTATGCGCAATTAATCGATATTGATAGTTCTATTGAGGTTTTCTGTAATCGCGGAACAAGCGGAATTGATGGAAGCACTTCTACAGCAATTGGTGCAGCGGTTGGAAATAAAAAGCAAACTGTTTTTGTTACTGGAGACATTAGTTTCTTGTACGATAGCAATGCTTTATGGAATTCATACATTCCAAAAAACTTCAAAATTATTCTAATAAATAATGGAGGAGGAGGAATCTTTAGAATTTTGCCCGGACATGAAGAAAAACCTGTTTTCAATACGTATTTTGAAACCTCTCATAATCTTACAGCGGAGCATTTGGCTAAGATGTATAATTTTAATTATTATGCAGCAAAAGACAATGAATCTTTAGAAAGCGGAATCAAATCCTTATATGGTTCAGATGATGCACCAGCAATTTTGGAAGTATTTACGCCAACATTGGAGAATGATCAGATTTTAAAGCAGTATTTTAAATACCTATATTGATTTTTTGAAAGAAAAATTTTGTTAAAATTATTGATTTATTGCTTCTTTAGCTATAGATTTGGCGCATTATTCACCAAATACATTCATAGTTATGAGCAAGAGAGAAGAATTAATTACAAAGTACACTGCTGATTTAAAAGAGAAATGCGGTATTACAGCTGATGTAGATTTATTAACAAAAGTCACAATTGCTTGTGGCCCATCTATTTATAATGATGATGCCTCTACAGTAGCTTCTTCGCAACAATCAGAATTGGATACTGTAAAAAACAACTTTCTAATTAAGAAATTAGGTTTAAGTAGTGGTCCAGATTTAGACAAAGGAATTGATGCCGTTATGGAAAAATATGGAAAATCTAATAAACACAAATATAGAGCTGTTGTTTATTATTTACTGACTGTACATTTTAAGAAAGAAAGCATCTTCAAGTAATTAAGTTTGATGCAATTTAAAATCCCTTCATAAGTTCTACTTATAAAGGGATTTTCTGTTTTTTACCTACAAATTAAGTTTTGTTAAATTAATTTCTTTGTACGATGCCAAACTTCGTACCTTTGCACCTCACAAACTTAGTTGTATAATCAACTTAGAATATTTAGAAAATGCTAGAAATAGGAAAATACAATACCCTAACTATATTGCGTGACACCAAAGTTGGTTTGTTTTTAGGAGATCCTGAAAACGATCCAGATGGCGTTCACGATGTTTTGCTTCCCAATAAATATGTACCAAAAGTATTTGAAATTGGCGAAGAATTAATCGTTTTTGTTTACTTAGATCATGAACAGCGACCAGTTGCGACAACTTTGGTTCCGTACATTTTACTTAATGAGTTTGCTCTTTTGAGAGTAAATTACATTAATAACGTTGGTGCGTTTATGGACTGGGGAATGGAAAAAGATATCTTGGTTCCGTTTAAAGAACAAGCGCGTCCGATGGAAAAAGGAAAACGCTATTTGGTTTATTTATATTTAGACACACAGACCAATCGTTTGGTGGCTTCAAGTAAAACCAATCAATTTTTGAGTAATGACCAGTTGACGGTTGAAAAAGGAGAAGAAGTAGATTTAATCGTGTCTCATATTACCGATATGGGAATTAATGTTATTATAAACGAACAACATAAAGGCCTTTTGTACAAAGATGAAGTTTATGATGATTCGATAAGAACCGGCGACAGAATGCGTGGTTATATCAAAAACATTCGTCCTGATAACAAAATTGATGTTGCGCTTCAGCCTCAAGGCGTTGAGAGTATCGAGCCCAATGCAGAGAAGATTTTAAGCGAATTGAGAGCCAGCAGAGGTTTCCTTCGCTTAAACGATAATTCTCATCCAGAAGACATTAAAACAGTTTTGAAAATGAGTAAAAAGTCATTCAAAAAAGCAATTGGCTCATTATACAAAGAAAAACTGATTGAAATTAAAGAAGACGGAATTTATCTGGTAAAAGAATAGAAATTCCAATTAAAAAATTCCAAATTCCAATTGATACTTGGAATTTGGAATTTAAAATTTGGAATTTATTTTGCGCTAGCAAAATTATTATAACACGAAAGGCTGCTCATTACAAGCAGCCTTTCGCTTTTTATTCAGTTTTAAAAAAAATTGTAATTAAAAAAAAACAGAAATAAAATAATTCGAATTCATCTCAGGACAATGGCTTTACGTATTTTAGAGATCGTCCCATCGATGGTATGTCTTTTAAATAATCAATGCACCTATCTTAAAAGCAAAAAAGAGAATTTCACGGCTCATCCATTGGTTTTATAAAATAACTTTTAGAAAGTTGTGAATTAGTACTTTTTTCCTCTTTTCGTTATCATTTCTATACTAATCAATAGACAATTCTAACATTTAACCTTAGGTGTTACTTTTTTCTTTTTGAAGTTTCGACAAACACATAAATCATTTGCTCCTTTAATTGAGGTTTGTTACTTAAAACCCTAAAAAAATGAGCGACAAATTTTTTAAATTTTCTCAAAAAAATCATTTTTTAGGTTAATAAATCAGTGAAAGAAAATCAATCTGAAATCTTTGAAATGTTTTGTATCTCATTGATTTCTAGGGTGTAAAATTAATTATTATTTTTCTAAACTAATGTTAAAAAATGTTATTTTTTGTAAGTAAATACCAATTGTTAACATTAGAAGTCAATTTAGCAAAGACTTAAGAGCGATTGAGTAGGTAAAGTAGTAAAAATGATTTATTTTTACCCTATAATTATTTTTAAACAAAAAATCAAAATGGATTGGATTACAGCCAGAGAATTTGAAGATATAACTTATAAAAAATGCAATGGAGTAGCGAGAATAGCTTTTAACAGACCTAATGTTAGAAATGCATTCCGTCCTAAAACTACTTCAGAATTATACCAAGCTTTTTATGATGCACAAGAGGATACTTCGATTGGTGTAGTTTTACTTTCAGCTGAAGGGCCTTCAACAAAAGACGGAGTTTATTCTTTCTGCAGCGGTGGAGATCAAAATGCGCGTGGACACCAAGGATACGTTGGAGAAGACGGACAGCACCGTTTAAATATTTTAGAAGTACAGCGTTTAATCCGTTTTATGCCTAAAGTAGTTATTGCAGTGGTTCCAGGATGGGCCGTAGGTGGCGGACATAGTTTGCACGTAGTTTGCGACATGACGCTTGCAAGTAAAGAACATGCCATTTTTAAACAAACTGATGCAGACGTAACAAGTTTTGACGGTGGTTACGGATCGGCATATTTGGCTAAAATGGTGGGTCAGAAAAAAGCTCGTGAAATCTTCTTTTTAGGTAGAAATTATTCTGCTCAAGAAGCTTTTGAAATGGGAATGGTAAATGCTGTAATTCCACATGACGAGTTAGAAGCTACTGCTTACGAGTGGGCACAGGAAATTCTTCAAAAATCACCAACATCTATAAAAATGCTGAAATTTGCAATGAACTTGACAGACGACGGAATGGTCGGACAACAAGTTTTTGCAGGAGAAGCAACTCGTTTAGCTTACATGACCGAAGAAGCAAAAGAAGGAAGAAACGCTTTCTTAGAGAAAAGAAAACCAAACTTCGGTGAAAATAAGTGGTTACCTTAAATAAGTTATAAAATAGTTTCAAGTTTCAGGTTTCAAGTTAAGAACCTGAAACTTGAAACCTGAAACTAAAAAAACAAAACAAATAATGAAACATTGGATTGAAGCCGCTAGACTGCGCACATTACCTTTATCAGTTTCCGGAATTATAGTTGGAAGTATTTATGCATTGTCAAATCCAACAGAAACGATTAACACTCCAACAGAAGTATTCAGCTGGAAAGTTTTTGGTTTTGCTCTATTGACAACGTTAGGATTACAGGTTTTATCCAATTTTGCAAACGATTATGGCGATGGAGTAAAAGGTACTGATAATGCTGATCGAGTAGGGCCACAACGCGCTATTCAGAGTGGTGTTATTACGCCTCAGGCAATGAAAAAAGCCATTATTATTACTTCGCTTTTAACTTTATTGTCTGCCATCACATTAATTTATTTTGCTTTCGGAAAAGACAATTTCGGATATTCAATCTTTTTTCTATTATTAGGAATCGCGGCTATTGTTTCTGCAATTCGCTATACAGTTGGTAATTCTGCTTATGGTTATAGAGGATTTGGAGATTTATTCGTTTTTATTTTCTTCGGATTAGTGAGTACTTTGGGAGTGAACTTTTTGTATGCAAAAGAAGTTGATCCGCTTTTGATTCTTCCATCCGTTGCAATCGGGCTATTGAGTGTTGGGGTTTTAAACCTAAACAATATGCGCGATCAGGAGTCGGATAAAAAATCGGGTAAAAATACAATTGTAGTGCAGATAGGAGCTAAAAAAGCTAAAAACTATCACTTTTTCCTGATTATTACTGCAATGGTATTAGTAGTTGTATTTGCTATTTTAAGCGATTACAACTTCGACCAATATCTGTTTTTATTGGCTTATATTCCGTTGACAAAACATTTAATCACCGTTTACAAAAATCAAGATCCAAAATTATTAGATCCAGAATTAAAGAAACTGGCATTAAGCACGTTCTTACTTTCTATACTACTTACAGTGTGTATGATTTCTTTGATTTCAGATATCATTGTAAACCTCTTTTTGGGAGGTAGATAAAAATAAACGTTTAATTTAAAAGGTAAAAAAATGAAAATTACATACTACGGACATGCTTCATTGGGAATTGAAGTAGGAGGAAAACATATCATTGTGGATCCATTTATTACCGGAAATCCGCAAGCAGCATCAATCAATCTTAGTACCATAAAAGCCGATTATATCTTATTGACACATGCACATCCTGATCACGTTTTAGATGTTGAAGCTATTGCTCAAAATACAAAGGCAGTTATTGTTTCTAATGCTGAGATTGCAAGCTATTACGCAAAAAAAGGATTCAATTCGCACCCAATGAATCACGGTGGAAGCTGGAAATTTGATTTCGGAAAAGTAAAATATGTAAACGCAATTCACTCAAGCAGTTTTCCTGATGGCACATACGGAGGTAATCCTGGAGGTTTTGTAATCGAAGGAGAACATAAAAATATATATATCGCTGGAGATACTGCTTTGACTTACGATATGAAATTGATTCCGCTTCGTACAAAATTAGATTTAGCAATTCTTCCAATTGGAAACAATTTTACAATGGATGTTGAAGATGCTATTATTGCTTCAGATTTTGTAGAATGTGACAAAGTTTTAGGATATCACTTTGACACTTTTGGCTATATCGAAATCAATCATGAAGAAGCAATTCGTAAATTCTTCGATAAAGGAAAAGACTTAATGCTTTTACCAATCGGAGATTCTATTGAATTATAATTGTCATCCTGAGCGGAGTCGAAGGAGCTAATCCCGCTATACGCTATATCTTTTGTGGCGAACCCCGCCACAAAAGGATATCGCTACTATCGGGGCTAGGGCACTCAATTCCATAAGAAAGTTATTTGGCATAATCTATGTTAATTGAATTAAAGTTTTTTAAAGTAAAAATCATTTTAATCTGTGAAATCAGTGGCAACTAAAGCATCATCACAAAATTCAACTTTCAAACCAATTCTATTCTTACTATTTATCGCAATTTCCAGTAATGCGTTTGCACAAAAAGACGGTTATTGGGACAAAGAACGCGCTACAACCAAAGAAATTATGGTTCCTGCGCGCGATAGAATTTCTATACCAACAGAAGATTTGCCGGTTGGAACTACAGAAATTGTATATAGAATCACTCTTTTAGACAAAAACCAAGAAATGGCCAATAGTTTGGTCTCTTTGTTAAAAGCAATTCCAGATCCAACAGGAGTAAGTCAGGGTTCGGCTGGCGCTGTTTTTCTGATGTCAAAAATTTCAGGAGATGACAAATGCACTTATTCGATTTTTACATCTAATGAAAATGCTAAAAAATATATTGCAGATGGTAAAATTGACAATGCTTGCTATTCTCAAGCAGAACCTGTAAGCAAAGATGCCAAACGTTTATCCGTAAACAAATCTTCTTGTTTAAAAGAAGATATTAGCACTATTTGGTTTGGCTTTGAAAGCAAAAATTGGATCTTGAGTCAGAAAGTTGTTATAGAAGTGGTGCCTTGGGTTGATACTAAATTAAGCCGTGGTTGGAATCAAGACAATAAAAATGAAATTATAAGTTTGTGCAAAACGTCTACAATGGCACAAAAAATGGCCAATTCAGATGATTTCTGTGTTTGCATTTTAAATAAAATTATGAAGCAATATCGTTACGACGAGTTTCAAAAATTATTAGCCGTAGAAAAGACAAAAGTGTACAAAGATTTTGGAAACAGCTGTTACAAAGATGCCGATATTTCTAAAAATGTATTCAACGATTTGAGAACGCAAGTTGCTTCTTTAATTAAAGCTCAAAAATACAACGAGGCAATTCCAAAATTAAACACGATTGTTAGCGAAGGCAAAGCAACTGCATTAGATTACAGTTCTTTAGGTTATTGCTATATTTTAACCAAACAATATGCAAAAGCATTAAAAGTGCTTTTAGAAGGCGAAAAATTGGATGATACCGAATTATTGGTAAAATTAAATTTGGCACATACTTATTTGGTAAGCGATGATTATGGTGCTGCTAAAGCCATTTACAAAAAATACCAAACACAAAATGTAACCGATAGCTTAAGCTGGATTGCCAAAACAAAATTAGACTTTGCAGCATTTGAAAAAGCAGGTTTGCCAACAAAAGATTTTGAAAAAATCTTAAAATTATATAACTAAGTTTTTAAAACACTAAGTTGTTTAGATGTGAAATGCTTCTTAAGGTTTTTTTTAAGCTTAGCAGCTCAGTATCTTAGCAACTCAGCATCTTAAAAAAAAATGAAAGCATCCTATCAAAAATATTTATTAGAGTTTAAACGCCCCTCAGGAACTTCAAGAGGGATTATGACCGAGAAAGAAACTTGGTTTATAATTCTGGAAGAAAATGGCAAAAAAGGAATAGGAGAGTGCGGCATACTTCGTGGCTTAAGTGCAGACGACCGCGAAGACTACGAAGAAAAACTAAAATGGGCTTGCGATAATATTCATTTAGGAGAAACCGAACTTTGGAACGCTTTATTAGAATTCCCTTCTATTCAATTTGGGTTAGAAATGGCTTTCTTGTCTCTTAAAAGCGAAGATTCATACATTTTATTTCCGTCACGTTTTACTAATAATTCAAGCTCAATAACCATAAACGGATTAGTTTGGATGGGCGAAGCTGTTTTTATGAAACAGCAAATAGAAGAGAAATTGGCAGACGGTTTTAGCTGCATAAAACTTAAAATTGGTGCTATTGATTTCAATAAAGAATTAGAATTGTTGCAATATATCAGAAGCCATTTTTCTGCAGAAGAGATAGAAATCAGAGTTGATGCTAATGGTGCTTTTTCTTCAATAGAGGCTTTAAATAAATTGAATCAATTAAATCAATTTCAGCTTCATAGCATAGAACAACCAATTAAAAAAGGTCATATTTCAGAAATGGCAGAATTGTGCAAACAAACTCCATTTCCAATTGCTTTAGACGAAGAGCTTATTGGAGTGTTTTCATTTGAAGAAAAAGAAAAACTGCTTCAAGAAATCCAACCCCAATACATCATTTTAAAACCAAGCTTTATTGGTGGTTTCCGTGGTACTCAGGAATGGATTACTCTAGCAGAAAAAAATAATATTGGCTGGTGGATTACTTCGGCATTAGAAAGCAATATCGGATTGAATGCTATTGCACAATGGACCTTTACTTTAAATTCAGATATGCCACAAGGTTTAGGAACCGGAGCATTATATACTAATAATATAGATTGCCCACTTGAAGTAAAAAATGGAAAACTTTGGTACAATTCTTCTAAGAATTGGGAAAGGTTCAAAGGTACAGAGTGACAAAGGTAAAATCTCTGAACCTTTGAAACTATGTACCTTTGAACCTATTTTTTACTCTTTTCCTCCCAAAAGATTTTCTTGCCATTCTTTCAAATCCTGCCATTTGCCTTGATAAGCCAAGAGTGCTTGTTTTGCCCATGTGCTCGGATTATGCATGGCGTAATTTTCTCCGCCAGCATCAAGAATAGACTGCATTTTTTCGGTAGAAGCTTGTGAAAGCTCGTACCAGGTATTGATTCCTGAGGCATTAAACAGCGCTTCTATTTTAGGACCAATTCCTTCTACAATTTTTAAATCATTTTCTTTAATTTTCTTGCCTAAGACATTTGCCGCCAAACCAGCATCAAAAACAATGTCTGCAGGTGCAGTTGCAAAAGATTGTACCGAAGCTTTGGTTTTTGCCGCCAAATCTGCTTCTAGTGTAGCGATTTTTGCATTTAAGTTTCGTGTATTCGCTTTACAGGCATCTAAATCAGCTTGAAGTGATGCTGAAAGCGAATCATCATTTTTAGAATTCATTTTTCCTAGTAAATAACCTAAGATTCCACAAATTAAGCCTACTAGAATAGGTATTAAGATACAAGGTATATTCATGATCGTATATTTTTATGTTATTTAATGGTAATTACAGTTCTTCTGTTTGAAGCTTTTCCTTCTGCAGTGTTATTATCGCCAATAGGCTCGTCAGGACCTTTAGATTGTGTTTCAATTCTCGCATTATCGATTCCGTTTTTAGAGAGATAATTTTTTGAGAAATCGGCTCTTTTTTGTCCTAAAACAATATTTGAATCGCGATTACCAACATTATCAGAATGCCCGATCACTACAATCACCGCATCTTTTACGTTCTCGGCATATTTGGCGATGTCAGTAACTTTTTGCTTCTCAATATCGCTTAATTTCTCGCTAGATTTGTTGGTGTTGAAGTGGAGAATTAACGGATCAGCATTTATTTTTGCTTTTAATGCGCTCCACTCATCATTTGATGTTGCAGTAGAATCTATTGCTTCAAATAAATATTCTGCAGGCCCAAGAAGTGTGTCGCCACTCATTTTCCACTTATCTATAATGGTGCCTTTAGTAGAAAACTGATTTTCTAACAATCCTTTTGAAACAAAATAATTCTTAACATCATTGGCCCTCGCCAGACCTAGATTTTCAAAAGTAGTAGAATTTGTTTCGTCCGAAGTCGCGTAACCAGTTATTGTAATTTTCTGTTTCGGATTTGCTTCTAAGAATTTCTTTAAGTTATCGATGCCAGTTGTGACCGAGTCGCTTACAGGCATAATAAGCTTTGCACTGTTTTTAAGGAACTTCAAATTATCATTTGTCTGATAATTAAGTCCGGGACCATTTAATACAAACGGAACAAAATTGGGCTCTGTGACAGTAGGAGTAACTGTTTTTGGAGTAATGTCCGTTGTTGTTTTTTCGCAGCAATTGCAGCAAAATTTCAGATATAAAAAAGTACCCAAAATGATGGTTATTGCAATGCCTAACAGGTAAAGTGCTTTTTTAGACATATATTTCGGATTAAGATTCTATCAAATTTAATTAAAATAATAATCATAACACATTAATAATCAGTTATTTTAATGTTTATACATTAAAGTGAAGCAAAAAAAATGACTTGTTTTTCGATTTTTATACGTTCAAAGACTTGATTAAAATGAGTAACTTGCATAAAAAATAATCTACAGTTAAAATGGTCGAAATAGAAAGAAAGTTTCTTGTGAAATCCAATGATTTCAAGAGTCAAGCTTTTACTCAGAATAATATTGCCCAGGGTTATTTGAGTTCTGCTCCTGAGCGTACAGTTCGGATTAGGATTAAAGGGCACAAAGGCTTTATAACCATAAAAGGAATAAGCCATAGCGGTGGTATGTCTCGTTTTGAATGGGAAAATGAAATTCCGTTAGATGAAGCACAAGAGCTATTGAAATTATGCGAAAAGGGCAAAATTGAAAAAACACGTTACGAAATAAAATCTGGAGAGCATATCTTTGAAGTAGATGAGTTTTATGGAGAAAATGAAGGTTTGGTAATGGCTGAAATCGAGTTAAATTCTGAAAATGAAACTTTTGAAAAGCCAGAATGGTTGGGCGAAGAAGTAACAAATGACGAAAGATATTACAATGCTTACTTAAGCAAAAATCCATTTAAAGATTGGCAAAAATAAAATGACAGAATCAAAATACGACCTTATTATTGTGGGGGGCGGACCAATTGGTCTGGCTTGTGCGATAGAAGCTGAAAAGAAAAAACTTAAATATTTAATTATAGAAAAAGGTGCGATCGTTAATAGCATTTTCAACTATCCACTTTACATGACCTTTTTTTCTACAGCAGAAAGATTAGAAATTGGCGAGATTCCGTTTAATTGTTTGGCACCAAAACCAGGACGTCAGGAAGCTTTGGAATATTACAGAAATATTCATCGCTATTTTAAATTCAATATCAATTTATTTGAAAAGGTTCTGAGTGTTGAAAAACAAAACGCAATTTTTAAGATTACAACAGACAAACGAAATTATGAAGCTCAAAACGTGGTAATTGCAACTGGCTTTTATGATATTCCGATTGAAATGAATGTTTTAGGTGAAGCTTTACCCAAAGTACGCCATTATTATAAAGAAGCGCACGAATATGCTTTTAGAAAAGTTTTGGTTGTAGGCGCTAATAATTCGTCTGTAGATGCGTCTTTAGAATGCTGGAGAAAAGGATCAGAGGTTACCATGGTAATTCGTAAAAACGAAATTAATAGCCGTGTAAAATATTGGGTTAAACCCGATATTGAAAACCGAATTGCAGAAGGAAGTATTAAAGCTTATTTTGAATCTAATATCACCGAAATTAGAGAAAATGAAGTAGAAATTGAAACTCCAAACGGAAAAGTTACAATTGAAAATGATTTCGTTCTAGCTTTAACGGGTTATAAGCCAGATCTTACTTTTCTAGAAAAAATGGGTATTAAACTTTCTGAAGATGAATTAAAAATTCCAGTTTATAATCCTGAAACCATGGAAACTAATGTAGAAGGTTTATTCCTTGCTGGTGTAGTTTGCGGCGGAATGCAGACGCATAAGTGGTTTATAGAAAACTCGAGAGTTCATGCTAATCTGATTGTAGATTATATAAGCTCAAAGTAAAAGTAAGGCACGAATTACACAAATTCACACCAATTTTATCCGTTTAATTTTTATTCTTAAAGTATAGAAATTGGTGTGAATTTGTGTAATTCGTGGCAAAAAACTTTTATGAACTACAAGATAACATAGAGCATCCCACCTTAGTTCTTGCCCAATCTGGACGTTTGGCAAACCATTTTTCAGATTCAGGCTGTTCATCATATGGATTTTTCAAAAGCTGAAATAATTCATCAACCAAAGAGTAATCGTCTTTATCTGCAGCATCTATGGCTAATTGAGCCATATAATTTCGAAGTACATATTTCGGATTAATTTGATTCATTTTTAAAGCCCTTTCTTCATCTGAAAGTTCTTCTGCGTTTAATCTTTTCAAATAAACCGTAAACCATTTTTGCCAAGCATCGAGAATGTTTTCTTTTATTTCTTCTGAAATATAAAAAGCGTATTCTATTTTTTCGAATGCTTGTTCTACAGAATCTTCTTTTTTAATTTTACTCAGATTTCTAAAAAAGATAGTCATATCGGTTTCTGATAACTGCAAAATTTCCTCTAAACCTTTAATAATTTTATTATCAGATTCACTTGAAGTAAAGATACCTAATTTGCTTAAAAACATTGTTTTGTAATCATTTTCAAACTCTGTCATAAATGAATCTAAGATCTTTTCTAAAGGTGCCGCTTCATTAACCAAAGGATAAAGCGAATTAGCCAATTGAAACAAATTCCATTGAGCTACCTGAGGCTGATTTCCGAAACGATATCTTCTATTTTGGCTGTCGGTTGTATTTGGCGTCCAGTCTGGATCATAATTTTCAAGCCATCCGTATGGGCCATAATCGATTGTGATTCCGTGAATCGACATATTGTCGGTATTCATTACACCATGTACAAATCCGACACGTTGCCAATGCAGAATCATTTCGCGAGTTGTATCGGCAACTTTTTGAAAGAATTGTAAATATTGTTCTTTGGGTTCGCCCTTTATTTCAGGAAAATAGTGTTGAATAGTATATTCTACAAACTGTTTCAAATTTTTCAACTCATTTCGAGCCGTTAGCATTTCAAAGCTTCCGAAACGAATAAATGAAGGAGCAACACGACAAACAATTGCACCTTTTTCATAAGCAGGATTTCCGTTATACAAAATATCCCTTAAAACTTGATCTCCAGAAAGAGCAAGAGAAAGCGATCGAGTAGTAGGAACACCCAAATAGTGCATTGCTTCGGCGCATAGATACTCTCTTATAGAAGAACGTAAAACAGCCAATCCATCTGCAGTTCTAGAATAGGGAGTTTTTCCAGCTCCTTTTAATTGCAGAGTATAAAACTGATTGTTGTTTTCTACTTCCATCAGATTGATTGCACGACCGTCGCCTAATTGTCCTGCCCAGTTTCCAAATTGATGTCCTGCGTAGCACATTGCATAAGGATGTGATTCTGGAAGAATTTCTTTTCCAGAAAAAACATTTAAAAATTCCTCTGATTGAATTTCATCTTTAGAAATACCAACCAATTCAGCAACTTCTTGAGAAGCATGAATCAATTTTGGATTGGAAGGTTTTACTGGATTTACGTACGAAAACAGCGTGTCTTTAACCTGACGAATTTCATTTGTCAGATCTGGATCTGCTGGTAATTCGGCAGTAAAACGATTTTTTATTTTAAGATTTTTCATTTTGTTGATTTTCTTTTTGCCACAGATTATACAGAATAGAAGGATTTTTTTGTTTGCCACGAATTGCACAAATTTCCACTAATTTTTAGGCTTAGTTTAAATAAGATTCGTGCGAATTCGTGTAATTCGTGGCAAATGGATAATACAGAAAATCTTTTTTAATCTGTGTAATCTGTGGCTAGAACTAAATTTAGCTGATTAACCTATCAGCATACATTTTTTTAAGTTTTTGAATTTTTGGATCAATTACAACTTGGCAATATCCAGCTTCTTGATTTTCATTATAATAGTTCTGGTGATAATCTTCGGCTTCGTAAAAAACTTCAAAAGGCTTTAATTGGGTTACAATTGGATCTGGATATGCAGGCTGAACTTCTTCAAATACTTTTTCTGCAATTTCTTTTTGTTCGTCATTATGATATAGAATGATAGAACGATATTGCGTTCCGCTATCGCCACCTTGACGATTTAAAGTTGTTGGATCATGACTTGTCATGAATATGAAAATTAAGTCATGATATGAAATTATGTCAGGGTTGAAAGTTACTTGAATCACTTCAGCATGTCCTGTTCTACCCGTGCATACTTCGCGATAAGCAGGATTCTTTATAAATCCGTCCGAATAACCCGATTTTATAGATTCTACACCTTTTATACGCTGAATTACAGCCTCAATACACCAAAAACATCCGCCACCAAAGGTAGCAACTGATAAATTTCCCATAAATAATGCTTTCTTTAAATTTAATGCCTATTAATTCGATAGGATATTATGATAATTTATTAAAAAAAAGTTCTTTTAACTAAAAATACCAAACGGTAACGTAGTGTTTGAAGTTTAGTATTGATAAATTCGCAATTTTATAAAAAAACTATATATTTGCAGTCAAACACAAGGCACAACTAATGAATAGCAAAAATAGTACCATGACCCTGGAAACGTATTTTCAGGAATTTAGACAAAATATTGTCGGTATAAACCAAGAATTTACGTCACCTTATGGCAGAAAATCAATAATTTACACCGATTGGACTGCCAGCGGAAGATTATATCGCCCTATTGAAGAAAAATTATTGAATCAATTTGGGCCATTTGTTGCCAATACACATACAGAAACGACTGTTTCTGGTACTGCCATGACAAAAGCGTATCATCATGCTAGACATATTATTAAGCGTCATGCTAATGCCAATCATGATGATGTGTTAATTACGGATGGAACTGGAATGACGGGAGTTATCAATAAGTTCCAACGTATTTTGGGATTGAAAATTCCTGAAAACTTGAAAGGTTTTACCAATGTTCCTGCTGAGAAAAAGCCAATTGTCTTTATTTCGCATATGGAGCACCATTCTAACCAGACTTCTTGGTTGGAGACTATTGCAGATGTAGAAATTATTCCTTCTTGCGAGAAAGGGCTTTTCAATTTAGAAAATCTTGAAGTTTTATTAGAAAAATATAAAGATAGAACGATAAAAATCGCTTCTATTACAGCATGTTCGAATGTTACTGGATTAAGAACTCCTTTTCACGAAGCGGCAAAATTGATTCATCAGTACAATGGTGTTTGTTTTGTTGATTTTGCTTGTTCTGGACCTTATGTAGAAATTGACATGCATCCTGCTGATCCAGAAGCCTATTTAGATGCTGTTTTTATGTCTCCACATAAATTCTTAGGAGGGCCAGGAACTTCTGGGGTTTTAATTTTCAATAAGAAATTATACAATAATATGATTCCTGATTGCCCTGGAGGAGGAACGGTAAGTTGGACAAATCCTTGGGGTGAGCATAAATACATCGATAATATTGAAGATCGCGAAGATGGTGGAACACCTGGTTTTCTACAAGTTATTAAAATCGCGCTTGCCATTGAATTGAAAGAAGAAATGGGGATTGAAAACATCATGGAGCGTGAGCACGAAATTGTTGATTATGTTTTCTCTCAATTAGATTCTGTCGAAAATATCAAAATTTTAGCAGGGCAACACAAAGAACGTCTGGGGGTCATTTCATTCTTTATTGATGATCTTCACTTTAATTTGGGTGTTAAAATTTTGAATGATCGTTTCGGAATTCAGACTAGAGGAGGATGCAGCTGTGCGGGAACTTACGGTCATTATTTATTACATGTTGATCAAGAAACTTCTAATAAGCTGGTTAATGAAATTACGATTGGTGATTTAATTAAAAAGCCGGGATGGATTAGAATGTCGATTCACCCAACGACTACAGATGAGGAAATTGCTTTTGTTTGTGAAAGTATAAAAGAGTTGGCAGCAAATCATAAAACTTGGGCATTGGATTATTCTTATGATAAAATGCGTAACGAGTTTATTCATAAAGATGCAACTTCGTTTGAAGATGAACTAGTTGAAAGTTGGTTTAAATCTTAGATTTTTATTTAACCGCAAAGTTCGCGAAAGTTTTTTCTATAAAAATATTTTTAAAGAACGCAAAGTTTAGTAAACCCGACAGGTTTTTGAAACCTGTCGGGTTTGTCAATTTTACGTATAACCTTTGTCAAAGTTTGAAACTTTGACAAAGGTCTTCTAAGGCAATTAATTTTGTTATTTCTTATGAAAACACAAATTTTTCTGCTTCTTAAAAATTACATAATCAATCGTACACCACCAAGATCGGCTACACGGTAAGAGAATTTGTTTCCTGGAGAACCGATAAACATAAAGTTTTTTGGGATTTTCCATTTTTCAGAAAGCTCGTCGATTATTTCGGGACCAAATGTGCCTTCAATTTCGATGTATTCTATATCTAGTCCGCCGTAAGCGCGATCTAAAACTTCGAGATCTTTTTTAAGTGCTTCGTTGTCTACAGGATCTTTTTTGACATGAACAATTTTTAATTTCTTTGTAGTTTCGTTGTCTTCAACGTATTGCAAGACTTTGTTCAAGATTGTAATGTCATCTCCTTTTGTAAAGAAAACAAACTCTTGAGAGTTAATTTCGGAACTTAGTTTTTCAAGATAACGATTACTCAGAATAACCATTTTACGCAGTGGCTGATAGAAATATTCTAAAGCTTCTATTAATAGACGTATTAAGATAACACGATTGAGCATAATTCCAATAAAGAGTAAGGCTGGAATCATATATTGCAAAAAGGTATAAAACGAATTGATGTTGAGGAGCATGTTTCCAAAAAAAGCAGCTATTACAGAAACTACCGCAATTACGACCGCAATACCTCGCGCACGTTCTGGTCTTGGCAGTTTTCTGCGTTTGTATTTTAAAAGCAGATTTCCGATTCCGAAAAGAGCCATAACAGCTAAAAATGAAAAAGTATAAACTCCAGCAAGAGATTCCAAATGCCCGTTTGTCGCAAAAAGAACAGAAATACAAAGAATTAGAAAACTTAAAACAATTCTATAATGAGAACCTCTTTTGTTTTGTTTTAGAAAATAATTAGGAAGAATTCGGTCTAATGTCATTCGGTTTAAAAGCCCTGAAACCCCCACAAATGAGGTTAAAACAGCTCCGCACAGCACCATAACAGCATCTATAGAGATAAGCCATGCTAACCAAGATCCACCTGTTGTTTCTCCTAAATGCGCTAAAAGTGATTCTTTATTTTCTCCAACTTCTGTTAGCGGAATTACGCTGATTAACAAAATAGCAATTACGGGATTGAAGAAACTTACAATTCCCCACATGTTTCGAAGTGTTTTAGGAAAAACACCGTGTTCTTGTTCTTCAACAAAATTGGCCGAACTCTCAAAACCTGAGATGCCCAACATGGCTGCCGAAAAACCAAGAAAAAGAGCCGTTTGTATGCTTCCTGATGAAATAGGTGTTTGCCAATTGATGTGAAAAGTATCTAATCCGTGAGTTAGGACAAACCAAACTGATGCTAAAACCAGCAAAGTCAAAGTCCCTATATGTGTCATGAAAATAATGACGGCCACAAATGCCGATTCTCCAATTCCTAAAATGGCTAATCCCGTAAACAGAATTAAAACGACTACTGTTGCAATTGTTACATTTAAACCTTCAAAGATTCCGTGCAGGTAATGCATTCCTTCAGAAGCAGAAATTACAGCGGTTGCCATATAGGATAAAACCGTTAAAGTCGCTGCTAAAGAAGCCAGACGTTTGGTCGAAGTGTTTAATAAAACATTATAAGCACCACCATTTAAAGGAATTGCTCCAACAACTTCAGCGTAAATTTTACGGAAAAGAAATAATACAACAGCAACAATTAGAAGTGAAATCCAAGCATATTGACCTGCATATAAAATGGTTAACGCTGAAACATATAAGCAAGAAGAGCTAATGTCGTTTCCGCAAATTGCAGTTGCCTGTAGTTCATTTAATTTTTTGTGTACGATTTCTTTCATTAGTATCTAAAATTTACACTTTTAGTAAAATTAAGTAACAAAAAAATTAGAATCGGGCGTGAGGCAAATAGTGATATCTAGTTGTAACGTATTGTTTTATTTGGCATTCTGAAATTGTTTCAGTGCTGATAAGGCTTGCGATTGAACTTTCTTCTGAAAAAATCCTGTCCAACCTAATAAATAGCCCGTAATGCCAAAAGCTTGTTTTGACCATTTCCACACATCAAAACTATCGGTGTGTTTGATAATTAATCCGTCTTGAAAAATAAAATGGGCAGAGATTTTATTGACAACTTTTCTATTTGTTTTGCTAAAATTATAGGTAGCGGTCCAATTTGCTGAACCAGTAGAATCGTCGGCAGTTACGTTTGAAAATTCGATTTTTAAATTGCCTTTACTTTTTAGAAGTAACATTTCCCACATTTTAGAAACCTGTTCTTCTTTTAATAATCCAAAAGCTGGATCTATAAAATGAACTTTCGGATGATAGCATTCACTCATCGTTTTAGCATCTGCATTTGCGAAAGCAGTATAGAATTTTGCAATTAAAGCCTCATTTGCATTCATAAAAATATATTTATGTTAAATATAAGGTTTATTAAATTAAAAAATCATTACAAAACACTAATTTCTTTTGCTGTATCAAATGTTTTTTTTGTTTTATCAAATGCTGTTGAGAAATACTTCACTTTGCTGTAAGCAGTAAAATGTCCCGTTAGATTCCCTAAAATATCTGGCCCTCCAGCAATTATAAACCGTATCGCATAAATATCGGTCTTTTTAAGTTTCAGCCATTCTGCGGGAGTAAAATAATAGTAGGCAGTTGTTTTTCCGTCAGCAGATTCTTTTACGTTTTTATCTGTACACGCAATTACATCTGCATTGGTTAAATCGACATAAACGCCACCAGCAATTTTTGCTTTGTCACTTGCTGTTGAAACAGTTAGTTTTAAAATGCCTCCTTTTTCCGTCTTAGCTATTTGAACGTTAATTTCGCCAGAGTAAGCATATTTTTCGCAAATAAAAGTGTATTCTTGTGTTGCTGGATAGGGAGCTGAACCTTTTACACTCATTGTTTGCTGTGCCGAAGCAAAAGTTGAAATAAAAAATAATAGGAGTAGTGACAGTTTAAAATTCATATATATGGTATTTATTGTTCGGCTAATTTGGCATCAAATTTCTCATCCCAATCCATAGATTTTATGGCAGAAATAAGATTATCTTCATTTACAAAAATGCGTAATTCTTTATTGGCCACTTTTTTAGTGTACAAGGCATGATAGCGGTAAATGACTTCTTGTTTGGTTTTGTAAACTCCATCCAATTTTAAATCTATAAAACTTCCGTAATATTGTCTAAATCTTTGGCAGGTCTTTGTTAAACGCTCTTCTGTAGTGTTTTCCATAACCGATTTAGTAACTTCAGTTTCATTAAAAGGTTTAAATTTTGAAGTGTTACAAGTTTCTAAAACTCTCTTTCCTAAATCATACGCTTTTCGCTGCTGATTTGCATTTACTTCTTCTCCAGAAACTTTTTTAATTTTTAAATCTTCTGTATCTCTACTTACTGTTTTCGACTTACATCCAATTAACAATAACAAACATATAATCAATCCTGCTTTCTTCATAACTATTTAAGTAATTTTTAATAATAAGTTAGGATCGGGACAATTTTCGATATAAAAGTTTAGGTCATTTGTATTGCAGACGCCTGGATAGTCTCCCCAATAATCGCCAATATTATGGATAATCTGAAAATGTACATGAGGGGCGTAATCTCCATTTACTGAGGCATTTCCTAAAGTCGCAATCTTTTCGCCTTTCTTAAATTGGTCTCCGATATTTAAATTTTCTATACTTTCTAACGATAAATGTCCGTATAAAGTATAAAATTTCTCATTTTCTACTTCATGTTCCAATATAATAGTCGGTCCATAGTCTCCTAGGCCAATATTGTTTTTAAAACTATGAACAACTCCGTCAAGGGCAGCAAGAACAGCTGTTCCAGCTTCGGCCCATAAATCTAATCCTATGTGAATATTACGTTCGGGTTTGGATACATCTAAAAAAATAGGACTTCTTTGATATAAAAATCTTCCTTCTATATAACCGCCAAATGCAACTTTAGCGTTGTTTTCTTTTAAAAATTTTGAAATGTATTTTTCAAAATCTTCTGAGGTATCCAATTTTTGACTTACTAATTCCTCATTAGAAACCGATAAATTTAACGGCGTGTATTCTGAAATATTAATTGAGGCATCAATAACTTTAGTAGGTGGCTGGGCATTTAAGATTGAGGTAAGGGGCTTCATAAAACTAGGCAACTTTATTTATAATTATTAATTCATTATGTACTTCTATTCGGGGTAACATTTTGGTTTGAAACAATTTCGGATTAACTTCTGTCACATACTTTCTATTTCGAACATTATGCGCTTCGTCTAATATCATGGTGTTGAATAAAACAAAGCCAGCATCTTTTAAAATCGTGCAGATTCTATCTACAAAAAACTTCTCAAACAAAAAGTTAGGCATATGTGTATCTTCAAAAATATCAATTATTATGAGATCGTATTTCTCTTTTGTTTTTAAAACAAATTCAAATGCATCATCAATAACCACTTCCAACTGTTTAATTTGATTAAGATTAAAATACTGATTTGCAATCTCAATCATATCGGGATCTATTTCTACCCCAGTTATTTTTTCTTTATATTCGATCTCATTTACTAATGTTTTAACTACGCTTCCACCAGCAACACCTAATAATAAGATGTGTTCCATTTCTAGAATTTTATCATAACCAATATTTCGAAGTCCGTACCTTAATATACGCTGTAGACTTCCGTACGAATAATTGGTGTTTTCAGTGTCCAATACTAATTCTCCATTTGCCCAGGTAACTTCGATCATTTTACTTCGGGTCGATTTTTTCTTAAATATTTTTATTGGAATTAAGTAACTGAAAAATTTTCGAATCATTTTTTATGCTTTTACTCAAATTTACCATTAAATCTTTTATTTTGCACGAAATATTATATCTTTAATGAAAAAACTATTATATAAATTCGTCTTTTTTAAGCTAATGGGCTGGAAAATAGTAGGAATCGAAAATGCAGAAGTTAAAAAATGTATACTCATGGTGATGCCTCATACGAGTAATCACGATTTTTATATCGGACTTTTTACTCGAGGCATCTCTGGACTACAGATGAATTGGGTAGGAAAGAAAGAATTGTTTCGTTTTCCGTTCGGTTATTATTTTAGAAATGTTGGAGGAGAGCCTTTAGATCGTTCCGGCGGATTAAATAAAGTAGATTCTATTGCTGCAATTTTTGACAGAAAAGAAATCTTTCGTTTAGCTGTTGCTCCAGAAGGAACTAGAAAAAAAGTAAAAGAAATTAAAACAGGATTTTATTTTATCGCTCTTAAAGCGAATGTTCCAATTGTTCCCGTAGCTTTTGATTGGGGCAAAAAAGAAGTAAATCTGGGCAAGCCATTTTATCCAACTGGAAATTATGAAGCCGATTTTGAAATCTTAAAAAAACACTATGAAGGAGTTTTGGGGAAAATTCCTGAAAATGGAGTCAAATTGTAATTTCTGAGAATTTTTTCAAACGCGCGAGAATTGCATATTTGAAAATTTTCTGGACTAAGAATCAAATACGCGCTAATTTTTATATTATGGAGAATAGGCTTTAAAAGTTCCATTTTTGTAGAATAAGACTATTTTTTCAATTTCATCATCTTCAAAATTAATATTTACATTTTTTGAAGGAGATACTTTTTTTATTTCGCTCTTTTCTTCTTCATTTTTTTCAATGGAAGAAAACAAATCTGTACCTATATTTTCATTGGATGAAATTGGAGTAGGAGATTCTGGAATTTCTAAATTTTCGTCATGGTTTTTAGGAAAACTTCCTTTCCCAACTAAAATCCAATACAGATCAACATCAGGGAAAACCTCCAGAATTTTCATTACAAAATCTAAACTTGGCTTGTTTCTACCAGATAAAAGATGAGACATACTAGAACGTTGCACACCAATTTTATCTGCAAAGGTAGAAGCATTTAAACCATAATAATCTAATATGGTTTCGAGTCTTTTTACAAAATCATCTATGTTTACCATTGTGAATTAATGTTTTAAATTGTTCTATTTACAAATGTAAACAAAAAGAAAGAACACTCCAGTCTTGTTGTTTCATTTTTAATAGGACTTTAGTTTTATGTTAAATATAAAATTTATGTAAAGCTTTATAATTAACTGAAATTAATATATTTATGAATATTAAATGAATTAAACAGCTCTATTAAAACAAGTTAAAGCGTAAATGGATAAATACTTTATAAAACTGTTTACAAATCTAAATTATTAAATTTTTCTTTTGTTTACAATTGTAAAAATAAAGATATTTACTTTTGTAAACTAATCAAAATACAATGAATTTAGAACAGCTTTTTACGCAATACAAAGAAAAGTCAATATCTGGACGATATCTTACTTTAGATCATATAAAACCTCTTTTAGATAAGTTAAATACAAATGGCCAAGTGGAGATTATTGGTACATCTGTTTTAGGCGAACCTATATATAGTTACCAAATCGGAACAGGAAAGTTACGTGTTTATTTATGGTCTCAAATGCATGGTAACGAAAGCACAACAACTAAATCTTTATTTGATTTCATTAATTTATTAAATGGCGATACTGATTTTGCTAAGCAAATGCTGGAGACTTTTACTTTCTACTGTATTCCGATACTTAATCCTGATGGAGCGAGACTTTATACACGAGCAAATGCAAATGAAGTAGATTTAAATCGTGATTCTCAAAACCTGACACAACCAGAAAGCAAAGTTCTACGCGAAGTATTTGAAAAATTTAAACCTGATTTCTGTTTTAACCTACATGACCAGCGAACCATCTTTGGAGCAGGAACGACAGGAAAGCCAGCGACGGTTTCTTTTTTAGCTCCTTCTTATAATGAGGAAAGAGAAGTAAACGATAATAGATTAAAGGCGATCAATATTATTGCAGGAATCAATGAAGAACTGCAAAAATACATTCCGGGACAAGTTGGCCGTTTTGATGACTCGTTCAATATTAATTGTATAGGAGACACTTTTCAATTTTTAGGCGTTTCAACCATTTTATTTGAGGCTGGGCACTTTCAAGGTGACTACGAGCGAGAAGTTACTCGAAAGTTCATATTTTTCGCGTTAATTACAAGCTTCAAACTGATATCCGAAAACGATTTAGTTAATAATCGATTTGGTGAATATTTGAATATTTCACAAAATAACGTGGTTTTTTATGATTTTATGTATAAAAATGTCAAAATAAATTATGATGGTATCGAAATTATTACGAATTTTGTCGCACAATACAAAGAGGAATTAATCGAAAATAAGATTCATTTTAATGCTTACATAGTAGAAGTAGGTGAGCTGGAAAATTATTTTGGTCATTACGAATACGACGCAAAAGGCGCAGAATATTCGGACGATTTCCAAAATTTTCCAAAAACGGGTCAGAAAGCAAATTTTTATTTAAATAAAAATGTTAAATTTGTTAACGGATTAATAAAAAGTTAATTTTTATGTGAATTTGTTGTTTTTTATATATAATTTTATACTTTGTAATAGCAATTAGTAATATTAATTAAACAATTATGAGTAAATTTCGTTTAGATGAAGTAGATCACCAGATTTTAGATATGTTAATAGACAATACGAGAGTTCCGTTTACTGACATTGCAAAAAAACTATTGATATCTGCTGGTACAGTACACGTTAGAGTTAAAAAGATGGAAGATGCCGGTATCATCATGGGGTCTTCATTAGCCTTGGATTACGATAAATTAGGTTATTCATTTATTGCTTATGTAGGGGTTTTTCTAAATAATACATCTCAGACTAAATTTGTATTAGAGAGAATCAATCAAATTCCATTCGTAACTGTAGCTTCTGTAACTACAGGAAAATTCAACATCTTTTGTAAAATTAGAGCAAAAGATACTAAGCACGCGAAAGAAGTTATCTTTATGATTGACGATATTGATGGTGTTTACAGAACAGAAACAATGATTTCATTAGAGGAAAGTATAAACGATAAGAAGCGTTTGATGCATACTATTTTCAAAAATATGTAATAACTTTTCTTGAATGCTATATTAAAATATAACCTCAAGTTTATTCTTGGGGTTTTTTTATGACTAATTAACCAACCAACTATAACACGATTATGTATACGTTGCCAAAAATTGAGCGTTTTAATCAAGACGTTCTCTCAAAATACCACATTTATAATAGTGTTTTCATAACATTACCTTTTGACTCTATAGATAACACAGGGGTCTTACTTCCTTTATTTACAGAGACTTGCGAAACGGGCTTTAAAAAACAAGAAACACCAAAAGAAATCGTAGATTTCTTTTCTAATAAATTTTTAAACAATACTTCTGAAGATGAAAAAATCGATCTTATGTTTCGATTTATTCAATATATAGAACGTCAGATTGTATTGTTTGATGCCATTGAAGATGCTGCTTTTCCAGAAGTTAATAATATGGAAGGGCGTGGATCTCTTCGTGATATTAAGGAGAAATCTGATGCTAAAGAGAAAGATGACGAATTGGTAGAGTTTCTAGAAAACTTTAACGTTCGTACAGTTTTAACAGCGCATCCTACTCAGTTTTATCCAGGACCCGTTTTAGGAATTATAAATGACTTGACAGAAGCTATTCGTCAAAATGATTTGCTTCAAATTAAACAATTACTTGCTCAATTAGGAAAAACGCCTTTCATTCAGAAAGAAAAACCAAATCCTTATGATGAAGCAGTAAGCTTAATTTGGTACCTAGAAAATGTATTTTATGCTACTGCAGGAGAAATTGTACATTATTTGCAGAAAAACATTTTAAACGGAAATCCGATTCATAATCAATTAGTAAAACTTGGTTTCTGGCCAGGGGGTGATCGTGACGGAAATCCTTTTGTTACTACAGATATTACACTTAAAGTTGCAGATCGTTTGCGCACCTCAATTTTAAAGTGCTATTATGTAGAAATGAGAAACTTAAAACGCAAGCTAACTTTCTCAGGTGTAGATGATTTAGTAGCAGAACTTGAACATAAGCTTTACCGTTCTGTATTCTATTCTAAAGGAGATATCTTTATTACTTTAGAAGAATTATTGACACAATTAAACAAAATTCGAACTATAATTATAGAGAAACATCAATCTTTATATTTGGATGAATTAGATGCTTTTCTAGTAAAAATTAATTTGTTCGGATTCCATTTTGCGACTTTAGATATTCGTCAGAATAGTAAAATTCATAATGCCGTTTTCAAAGATGTGGTAGATTACTATTTGAATTCTGGTTCAGATGTTTTTCCTAAGAATTATTTCGAATTGACAGAAGATCAAAAAATTGATGTTCTTTCTAAAGTAAAAGGAAATCTAAATCCTGTTGATTTCGAAAATGAAATTACAAGATATACTTTAGAATCGGTGCAAGCCATTAAAACCATTCAGCAAAATAATGGTGAAGAAGGAGCAAACCGTTACATTATCAGTAATAACGAAAGTGCGTTGAATGTGATGGAAACATTTGCTATGATTCGTTTAAATAACTGGGAAAAACCAACAGTTGATATTATTCCGCTTTTTGAATCTGTAGACGATTTACAAAATGCACATGCCATTATGGAGCAATTGTATACCAATCCAGAATATGCTAAACATTTGAAATCTAGAGGAAATAAGCAAACCATAATGCTTGGATTCTCTGACGGAACTAAAGATGGCGGCTATTTAATGGCAAACTGGAGTATTTATCAAGCTAAAATTTCGCTGACTAAAATTTCTAGAGAATACGGAATTAAAGCTATTTTCTTTGACGGACGTGGTGGACCTCCAGCTCGTGGCGGTGGAAAAACACATAAATTCTACGCTTCTTTAGGTCCAAAAATTGAAAACAACGAGATTCAAATTACAGTTCAAGGTCAGACTATTAGCTCTAATTTTGGAACTTTAGATTCTTGCCGTTACAATATCGAAAACTTATTGAGTGCCGGTGTTACAAATCAAGTATTTAGTAAAGAGAAAAATGAACTAACAGCTGATGAAACTCAAATTTTAACGGATTTGGCTAATTTAGGTTATGAGAAATATTTAAGTTTCAAAAACCATCCAAAGTTTATTCCGTATTTAGAAAAAATGAGTACGCTTAAATATTATTCAAAAACTAATATTGGAAGCCGTCCTTCAAAAAGAAGTAAATCTGAATCTTTAGATTTTGCCGATTTAAGAGCAATTCCGTTTGTAGGTTCATGGAGTCAATTAAAGCAAAACGTTCCTGGGTTTTTTGGAGTAGGTTCGGCATTAAAACATTTTGAAGAATCTGGTCAATGGAACAAAGTAAGCGATTTATATCACAATTCATTGTTTTTCAAAACTTTGCTTGAAAACAGTATGATGTCATTAGCAAAATCATTCTTGCCTTTGACAGCTTACATGAAAAATGATCCTGAGTTTGGCGAATTCTGGCAGATTATTTACGATGAGTTCTCAGAAACAAAACGTCTTTTGTTGAAAATTGCTGATCATAAAACATTAATGGAAAATTATCCTGATGGTATTGCTTCTATTCAAATAAGAGAGCGTATTGTTTTGCCTTTATTGACAATTCAGCAATATGCTTTATTGAGAATCAATGAGCTAAACAAAGAACAAACTCCTGATGAAGAGTTGATTAAAGTTTATGAGAAAATCGTAACGAGATCACTATTCGGAAATACGAATGCAAGTAGAAACTCAGCTTAAAAAAATAAAAAATGAGAGCATCAGAATTATTGGAAAATGAATATTCAGGTCATTTTGAAACTTACATTAAAGCAGCCGGAGATGGTATTTTAATTGAAGAATTGGAAATTTCTCTTCACGAGTTCATTCGATTTGTTCAAAATATTCCAATGGATAAATTTGATTATCGCTACGCGGAAGGGAAGTGGACCATTAAAGATATTATTCAGCACGTAATAGATACGGAGAGAATTTTTGCATATCGTGCTTTGCGTTTTTCAAGAAACGACAAAACGCCTTTACCAAGCTTTGAGGAAAATGATTATGCAGACAATACAAATTCAAACAGCAGAAGTATTCAAGATCTGCTTACTGAATTTTCAGCGGTAAGACATTCGACTTTATTATTTTACAAAAGCTTATCCAAAGAACAGTTGAAGAGAATTGGAACTGCGTCTAACAATCCGATTTCTGTTCGTGCTTTAGGTTTTGTAATGATTGGACATCAAAAACACCATCAGAAAGTTTTTGAAGAGAGATATTTGTAAAATATACTTTGTATATAAAAAAAAAACTGTACTTGAAAAAGTACAGTTTTTTGCTTTTAGAAACGTGAGCTTCGACTTCGCTCAGCCTGGAATAGATAGTTTATTAATTGGTATGTCAGGCTGAGCGAAGTCGAAGCCTTTTTATGCTGTTTGATGCTTTCTCTCCAGGAACGCCAATCCAAATCGAATTTTGTCATAAGACATTTTTTCTTCAAAGTAATCGAAGTAAGGTCTTAATGCATTAGGATTTTCTAATTCAATCTTAGCTTTTTCAATTTGAAGAATTTCCTCTTCCGAAACAAATTGACTTAAATCTATATCATTTCCGTCAACGTATAATTTAGCCAAATGAGAAATGATTGTAGTTTCGCCCAGATTTCGTTGCTCAGCAATTTCCTTTACAGAAAGTCCGGCTTGAAATAATTCTAGCGTTTTTTTATAAGTATTTTCTTTTTTCTCTTTTTTGACAACCGATTTATTCCGCTGAAATTCAATTATAGCATTTATAAAATCGGTTCCGTATTTTTCTAGTTTAGCTTTACCAACACCTTCCACAGCAAGAAAATCTTCATCAGACATTGGTCTTAAAACTTCCATTTGTCTTAATGATGCATCACTAAAGATAACATACGCGGGAACTTCTTCTTCTTGAGCGATTTCATAACGTAATTTTCTAAGCGTTTCAAAAAGAGAATTTTTAGCAGCTTTTGGTTTTGCTTCTTTGGCTTCGTTTTTATCAATTACTTTTTTGACAACTGTTGTCAGTTTTACTTTTTCTCCTTCAAACAAAACTTTCTTCGCAAAAGGAGTAAGCAAAATTTTATTGTGCTGATGAAAAGCAATTTCACAATATCCTAAATTGATAAGCTGAATAAGATATTGATTCCAATCGTACCAAGAAACATCAGCGCCAATTCCGTACGTTTTTAGCTCTTGATAATTTTTTTCGTAAATATACGCGTTTCTCGAGCCTCTCAAAAAATCAACAATTACAGCTAGAGACTCAGATTCTCTTAATCGCACAATTGCCGACAAAGCCTTTTGTGCGAGAATCGTCCCATCGAAAAAAGTTGGCGGATTTTTGCAAATATCGCAGTTTCCGCAATTCTCAGTTACCAGTTCGCCAAAATAAGACAGCAGAATTTTTCTGCGGCAGCTTACAGCATCGGCATATTGCTTCATACGATCTAACTTTGCAAGCTGAATATCTGAGTTCAATCCTTCCGATGCAAATTTCTGCAATTGAATTACATCGGCGTAACTTTCAAACAAAACGGTTTCAGCTGGCAAACCATCTCGGCCCGCACGCCCAATTTCTTGGTAATATCCTTCTATATTTTTTGGAAGATTGTAGTGAATGACCCAACGAACATTTGATTTGTCAATTCCCATTCCGAAAGCAATTGTAGCGCAAACTACTTGACAATCGTCATTAATAAATTGATCCTGAGTTTTGGCACGTGTTTCATTATCTAGGCCTGCATGATATGCTTTAGCTTCAATTCCGTTCTTTTTAAGTTTTTCAGCAAGTTCTTCTGTAGTTTTACGACTCAAGCAATAAATTATTCCAGATTCATTGGGTTTGCTTTCAATAAAATCAATGATTTGCTTAACGCGATCTAAAGCAGGACGAACTTCTAGACTCAAATTTGCTCTATCAAAAGAAGCGATAAACGTTTTTGGATTCTTAAGATTTAATTGCTTGGTTATATCTGTTCGTGTTGCTTTGTCAGCAGTCGCAGTTAAGGCCAAAATTGGAGTAGAAGGGAAACGACTTTTCAAATAACCCAAATTAGTATAAGCAGGTCTAAAGTCATGACCCCAAGACGAAATACAATGTGCTTCATCAATTGCTATTAAGCTAATGTTCAACTCATTGAAAGCCATATCCAAATAAGAAAGACTTTCAGGCGCGATATAAACTAACTTAAAATGATTTGTTTTTAAATTATCAATATAATATTGCTGCTCTTGAGAAGATTGGCTACTATTAATAAAACAAGCAGAAATTCCGTTGGTTTTTAAACTATCAACCTGATCTTTCATTAAAGCGATCAAAGGCGATATGACAACTGTTATTCCTGGTAGAATTAAAGCGGGAAGTTGAAAACATATTGATTTTCCACCTCCAGTGGGCATAATTGCCAAGGTATCTTGTCCTGACAAAATGGTATTAATTATGGTTTCTTGATTGGGTCTGAATCTTTCGAAACCAAAATTTTCTTTTAGTGTAGTATGTAGAATTTCTGAAGTCATAGGCATATATTTTTTATCCAAGATTTAAATGTAAAAATAATCCTATAAAAATAAAAATATAATTTGGTTTTGTTTGTTTCTTATTCATCATAAAAAAAAGGAACTCCCAATAGAGTTCCTTTATTTATTAAAAAGAAAATGAATTAATCTTCATCGTCTTCGTCTTCTTCATCATATTCAGTATCTGCTTTGTCATCTTCATCGTCATCATCGTCACCACTGTCAGTATCTGGCTTATCAAGATTATCATCATCTTCGTCATCGTCATTGCTAATATCATCATCAAGATCAATACCTTTAACTGGCGCAATTGCATCTACATCAACATCTAAATCATCATCTTCATCGTAGTTTTCAATTCTGTCAGCAAGTTTAGTACTAATTTTCACCAAGTAAATTGTGTCTTCAGTACGAACTTCTACAGCTTCAACCAATTCGTTTTTAGCATTTCTAAAACGGATAACATCCGAATCATCATAACCATCAGGAAATTTTTCAACCAAAAGGTTTAAAATTTCGTTGGTAAGTTTGGCGTAGTCTACTATAACTCTTTTCATAAATTATCTTATAAATCTAATAAGTATGCAAAAATTAACGGCGCAACGATTGTAGCATCCGATTCAATAATAAATTTTGGGGTTTTGATGTCTAATTTACCCCAAGTGATTTTTTCATTTGGAACTGCTCCAGAATAAGATCCATAACTAGTTGTTGAATCTGAAATTTGGCAGAAATAACTCCAAAATGGAACATCGTGCATTTCCATATCTTGGTATAGCATTGGCACTACACAGATAGGGAAGTCACCTGCGATACCACCACCGATTTGGAAGAATCCAATTCCGTTTGAACTGTTTTTAGAATACCAATCCGCAAGGAAAGTCATGTATTCAATTCCAGATTTCATAGTAGACGCTTTTAATTCTCCTTTAATTACGTATGAAGCAAAGATGTTCCCCATTGTACTATCTTCCCATCCTGGAACGATAATCGGCAAGTTTTTCTCTGCAGCTGCATACATCCAGCTATCTTTTAGATCAATTTCATAATATTCTTCTAAAACGCCAGACAATAACATTTTATACATAAATTCATGCGGGAAGTAACGCTCACCTTTGTCATCAGCGTCTTTCCAAATTTTGTAAATATGTTTTTGCAAACGACGGAAAGCTTCATGCTCAGGAATACAAGTGTCTGTAACACGGTTTAATCCTCTTTCTAATAAAGCCCATTCGTCTTCTGGTGTTAAATCGCGATAGTTAGGAACTCTCTCGTAGTGAGAATGAGCTACTAAATTCATGATATCTTCTTCTAAGTTTGCTCCAGTACATGAAATAATATGCACTTTGTCCTGTCTGATTACTTCGGCAAAAATTTTACCAATTTCTGCTGTACTCATTGCGCCAGCCATACTTACCAGCATTTTAGCACCATCAGCTAATTGCTGCTCATAAGCTTTTGCAGCATCTACTAATGAAGCAGAGTTAAAATGCAAATAATGTTTTTCAATAAACTGACTGATTGGTCCTTTCATTTTTTTTGTTTTTTTTTTGAATTAAAAAGTTTTAACCTTTTTGGATGTTCATGCAAATTAAGAATTTTTTAAGAAAAATTATTACTTAATGTGCCGTTTTTTTTACACCTTTTTTTTGTATCCTAAAATCTTTAAAACGTCGTCTGAAGTCTGTTGCTCTGAGAACACTTCGGTTGCCAGAATTCCATTCTCATCACGATCGATTAAAATATGTTTAGGTTGTGGAATCAAACAGTGGTGTAGACCTCCGTATCCTCCAATTGTTTCTTGATAAGCGCCAGTATTAAAGAATCCAATATACAAAGGCTTCTCTTTGTTATATTTAGGCAAATAAATGGCGTTCATGTTTTGCTCAGAATTGTAATAATCGTCACTATCACAAGTCAGACCTCCTAACAGAACCCGTTCGTAAGTATCATTCCAGCGATTTACTGCCAGCATAATAAAACGTTTGTTTATAGCCCAAGTATCTGGTAAAGTGGTAATGAAAGATGAGTCAATCATATTCCATTTTTCTCTATCATTTTGTTGTTTCTGATACAAAATCTGATAGATTGCACCACCGCTTTCACCTACAGTAAATGATCCAAATTCCGTAAAAATATTTGGAACATCAACTTCAGCTTCATCACAAGCAATTTTGATCTGATTGATAATTTCATCAATCATGTATTGATAATCATATTCAAAGGCAAGTGAGTTTTTAATTGGAAAACCACCACCAATGTTCAAACCGTCTAGAGTAGGACACTCTTTTTTAAGAGCAATATATACTTTAATACATTTTACAAGCTCATTCCAGTAATATGATGTATCGTTAATTCCGGTATTGATAAAAAAGTGAAGCATTTTCAGCTCTAATTTATCATTTTCCTGTATTTGTTTTTTATAGAAAGAAACTATGTTTTTGTAACCAATACCTAATCTAGAAGTATAAAACTCAAACTTAGGCTCTTCTTCGGCAGCGATACGGATTCCGATTTTGAATTTTCCTTTAATTTCTGCCTGAAGCAAATCTAACTCCTCGTAATTATCAATAATCGGAATAGTGTTTTTATGTCCGTTGTTGATTAATCTTGCAATGTTAGCAATATATTCATCTCTTTTAAAACCGTTACAAATTACATAAGTACTTTTGTTGATTTTTCCATTTTCTAATAAATTCTCCACAATATTCACGTCAAATGCAGATGAAGTTTCGATGTGAATGTTATTCTTGAAAGCTTCATTCATAATGTATTCAAAATGAGAGCTTTTTGTGCAATAACAATAGTAATATTTTGCTTCGTATTTATTTTTTTCCATTGATTTTCTGAACCAAGCTTTTGCTTTGTTGATATTTTCAGAAATCTGAGGCAGATAAGTAAACTTTAATGGTGTGCCATATTGCTCAACCAATTTCATCAAATCGATGTTGTGAAACAATAGGTTGTCTTTGTTTAGTTTGAATTCCTCTTGTGGAAAGTAGTATGTTTGATTTATTAGATCAGAATATTTTGTATTCATTTATTTATCAATGTTTAGAGATTGTATTTTACTTAATGTTAGGCTTTCTGGGGCTTAATCTTAAATTCAAACTCTAATATTGGCAAATATAATCGGCAGTTTTTCGTGCTCGGCTTTTGTACATTGGAAAACATCAAAACAGAATGGGCTTTTACTATTATAAAAACGATCCAACATTCTTAATAAAGAACTGTTGAGTCTGTTTCTGTAAGAGCTAAAGTGTCTTTGCTGATTCTTTGTTTTCATGGCGCAAATGTAAAAAATAATATATACCAAATGCAATGCTTTTGATTAAAAAAAGTTTAAGATTTATAATCCTCAAACGCTTCTAGAATCAATTTATTTTCAACGGATTGGTTAATTTTTATTTTTCCGATTTCTTCAATCAATGCAAATTGAATTAAACCGTATTCATTTTTTTTGTCGTGAATTAGCAATTCTAAGATCGGATCGATGTCTTTTTCTTCAAAAATTACATCATCATAAATGTCTTTAATCACTGCTTTAATCTCTCTATATTCTTCTGCAGAAATTAATCCTTTTTGAAGAGAAATATAACTTTCCAAAATCATTCCAACCGCAATGGCTTCTCCATGTAGTAAAGTGGTTTTTTCTTCACTTTCTAGAAAGTATCCTTCAATGGCGTGTCCTAACGTATGTCCGAAGTTTAAAGCTTTACGGATGTTTTTCTCAGTTGGATCCTGAATTACGATTTCATTCTTGATTTCAACCGAACGATAAATTAATTGGTCTAATTCATCAAAAACAATGGATTTCAAATCTGAAAATTGTCTCCAGTACGGCGCATCATATATTAACCCGTGTTTTAGCATTTCTGCCAAACCAGAACGCATTTCGCTTTGTGGTAAAGTTTCCAAATATTGCGTGTCAATTAAAACCATTTGAGGCACGTTGATAACGCCAATCTGATTTTTAAGATTTCCTAAGTCAACACCAGTTTTTCCTCCAACAGAAGCATCAACCATAGATAATAATGTAGTAGGGATATTAATGAAATTTACACCTCTTTTAAAAGTAGAAGCAACAAAACCACCTAAGTCTGTAACAACGCCACCTCCCAAATTAATAACTAGCGATTTTCTATCAGCACCAAGTTCTGTTAATATATTCCATATCTCGATACAAGTCTCAATGTTTTTATTGGCTTCACCAGCTTCAAATTCAATGATTTCGATCGCTAAATCTGTCTCTAATAAAGGAATAAATTTTGGCAAACAATGTTCATTAGTCTGATCATCTACGATTATAAATATGTTAGAATATTTATTCTCTCTCAAATGTTTATTTAAAGCTTCGTAAGCATTCTCATTAAAATGTACAAGATAATTATTGGCTTGAATAGATTGCATAATTCTTTTGTTAATTGAAAGCGCAAAATAAGGCATTTTTAACGTAATAATATTCAAACTTCTGGGCTAATTTGTTTTAAAATAAATTAGCCTATATCATTTAGCAGCTTTCTTAAATTCAAAATTTCGCCTGTATAGCTAATTGCATTTGTTAGCAATTAGTGCTTCAGCATCACGATAGCTTTTGCTTTTTGATATATGCAAATACTTACATGCATTACTATTGTCATTTTCTTGGAGATAACAAATTGCAAGGAAATATTCTGTTTTTCCACCATTTAAGCCCGGATACTTTAAAGCATTCAAAAGATAATTTATGGCTTTTTTTGACTGGCCGACTTTTAAATAATAGAAACCAATATTTTGTGCAGCGTAAATACTTTTTGGATCAATTTTTAAAGCTTTTTGGTAAGACTCAAGAGCTTCATCCATTTTTTTCTGTTCTTCAAATTTTTGTCCTTCTGTAATTAAATCTGCGATTAAAAGATCATTTTTACGCTTTTTTAATGCAGCTTCTTCTGCATCAGTATTCTGAATTTTAGACATTAATTGTTTTGCAGCAGAATAATTTTTCTCTTTTGCTAAGTTAAAATACTTAAGTGCATTAGCTTTATCATTTTCTTTTAAATAACAAATACCTAAGAAAAACTCTGTCTTTCCGCCATTTAAACCAGGCGATTTTAATGCTTCAAGAAAAGCATTTATTGCTTTTTTATTTTGCCCCTGCTTTAAATAATTAAATCCTATATTTTGAGATACGTACACATTTCTAGGATCAATTTTTAACGCTTTTTCATAGGAATGTAAAGCATTGTTTAAATCCGATTTGTTTTCAAAATTATGACCTCCAATTAGATAACTTGTAATTAAAAGTTCGTTTTTTTGTATTGTTAAGAGACTATCTTTAGGGAATTTCCTCAATCCTTCATCAATAAATTTAAGTAAATTTCGATAATTATAGCCTGAATATTGAAGTCCGCGAGCTGCAATATTCCATGTTTGAGGCATTGGTCTGTATTCCGAAAACAACTTATTCTGTTTTATTATTTCTAATGTGTCCCTTTTAGATATAGCAAATTTAATTGCATTATTAAATATGTCATAATTTCTTGGACGTAGATAAAAAGCTTGTTTTGAATAAATATAAGCACTATCAATATTTCCTTTATGTTTAGAAATGACTTGCTTGTAAAACTCAATACGTCCAGCATAACCATTAATTTTACTTGCTTTTGAAAAACAGTTAAGTGCCTTTTCGTAATTTTTCTCGCGTACATAATAAATTCCAGCATATTCATAAAATGACTCTGAACTACTAAGTGTATTGGGATATGCTGACATTTTATTCACTACTTCATCTCCGCTAAGAACACCTTTTGTGTTCATGTTTATATCGTCAAGAGCAATTAAGTATTCTAAGTTTGAAGCTTTATAAATTATAAAAGCAGAATAACTTGTTAGTAGAGATACTATAATTATAATTGAAACTGTAATTTTTAATGAAATTTTATTTGATGGCACGATTTGATCTATTTCAGTATTAGCCAAGCTCAAGGCTAAAATCAAACTAAAAAATATAGCCATTGTAGGTCTGTACATCGGGAAATTAAAGAAAGAATCTATACCATATGCAATTAGCAACATCAATGTTAAGATCGCAATAAGTTGCTTATCGGTGCTATTTGGCTTAATTATCTTTTTCAAATTAATAATTAAAAGATAAATAAATATAGAAAGGTAAATTAAACCATTAATAATACCTGTTTCAGCTAAGATTTCAAGAAAGTCATTATGGGCATGCAAAGAAACAGTTGAATCGTTAGAAGTAGTCCTTTCATAAGGAATGGATTCGACTTGATAATTACCTAATCCAATTCCAAAAATTGGATTTTTTTCGCTCATTTTAATTGCATTACCCCAAAATGTTAATCTAGCGTTTGATGAAGCGTCATCAGTATTAATCTGGCTAACTCTGTTCTCCAACGATGCATATCGTTCCTTGTCTTTAGATTTTTCAAAAATTGAATTTACAAATAATACAGCTATTAAAACAGGAATTATTAAATATATAATCCTTATGAAATTCGATTTACTAAGAGATCCTTTAAGTAGATAAATGATGTAGACAGTATAGATTAAAAAAAGATTTATTAAAGGAGTTCTTGCGCCAGTTAGAAAAATGACTGCACTTACTGAAAATAATGCGACGAGAAGGAACCATTTTTTATAACCATCGTAATAAGTTATTCCAAGCAATAAAAATGGAACTTTGATTGTAAGACTTGCTGCAAGTATATTTATATTTCCTGTATTTCCTTTCATTGCATGCAAAAGATCTATTATGGAAGCATGTCGCGGAATAATTATAAAATTGCATAATTGCAACCAAGCCTGTAAAAAAGCGCTAATACCTACGATTATAGTAATTTTATAAAGCAGATCTAGCTTGTCTTTCAGTAGAATAGTGAGATTTATAAATAAGCAAAATACAATTACTATTTCAGTAAATTTAGTATAAACTAGCGATGTGTTTTTTGCTGCAAAAAGAGATATTCCGCAAAGAAATACAAAAGCTAGATAAAGTTTAAAAAGGAAACTCTTTTTTAATATTGACAATGAGGTAATTGAAGTTATATCTGAATTAAAGTAAAAATAAAAGCCCAATAGCATATTTATCAGTGACAAATAAAGGAATTGAGGATTGATGATTTCTAAACTTTTAAAATAAGGAAAAAAGTCAATTGCGAGTAATGAAATAATAACTGTTAGAACAGTAAAGCTTGAGATGCTTTGCTTTCTTTTTGTTTCATTAAGTATTTTATCAATTGCATTCATAACACTCATTTTTTTGCAAAATTAGTAAAAATTCAAAGTAATTTCTTACTTATTTGGAAAATAATTATTCTATCGCATTCTTTAGCTAAAATTGATTTCTTTTTTATTGCTAAAATTGAAAAATATGATACCATTTAGTGAATAATATTCAAAACACTCTATATCTTTGCACAAAAACTAAACTTAATGGAAAAAATATTCGATAACACACAAGTTGCGTTTTCGCTAAAAAGTGATACAGAACTTGATAGAGCTTATTTCCTTTTCAAAATGATTGACAGTGAACCTCTAGTAAGAATAGGAACTGCTGTAACAAATTTTGCAATTAAAGCTCATTTACCAGTAGAAGGATTAATTCGTGCAACTGTTTTTGATCACTTTTGTGGTGGTGTAAACGAAAACGACTGTCTTACTGTTGTAGATAAAATGTTTACAAAAGGCGTTTCGTCTGTTTTAGATTATTCTGTTGAAGGAAAAGAAGAAGAGGAGCAATTTGATGCTGCATTAGAAATGACTTTAAGAACTATTGATTTTGCTAAAGAACGTTTAGCAATTCCATTTGCAGTTTTTAAACCAACAGGTTTAGGTCGTTTTGAATTGTACGAAAAATTAGGAGAAAAACAAACTCTTAATCCCGCAGAACAAGCAGAGTGGGATCGAGTAGTGGCCCGTTTTGATAAAGTTTGTGGCGAAGCTCATAAAAAAGATGTTGCCTTATTAATTGATGGTGAAGAAAGCTGGATGCAAGATTCAGCTGATGATTTGGTTACCGATATGATGCGTAAATACAATAAAGAAAAAGCAATTGTATTTAACACTTTGCAAATGTATCGTTGGGATCGTTTAGATTATTTGAAAAAACTTCATGAGGTAGCGAAATCCGAAGGTTTTTATATCGGAATGAAACTAGTTCGTGGCGCTTACATGGAAAAAGAAAACAAAAGAGCGGAAGAAAAAGGTTATGTTTCTCCAATCTGTGTTTCTAAAGAAGCTACTGATATCAATTACGATAATGCTGTACAATATATGTTAGAGCATATTGAAAAAATGGCCATTTTTGCAGGAACTCACAACGAATTGAGCTCTTATAAATTAATGGAAATGATGGCCCAAAAAGGAATCGCTAAAAATGATTCTAGAATTTGGTTCGGACAATTATACGGAATGAGTGATAATATTAGCTACAACTTAGCAGAAAATGGTTATAACGTTGCTAAATACTTACCATTCGGACCTGTAAAAGATGTTATGCCGTACTTGATTCGTCGTGCAGAAGAGAATACTTCTGTTGCTGGTCAAACTAGCCGCGAATTATCTATGATTAAAGCAGAACGTAAACGTAGAAAAGGGAAATAATTCAGTTTACAGTTTAATATAGAAAAAGCTTCAATTAAAATTGAAGCTTTTTTATTCGAAATAAGTCAGTATTATTAAACCCGACAGTTTTTAAGAATCTTTCGGGTTTGTTATTTGAGATAAAAAAACTCCATTTGATTTTTAAATGGAGTTTTTTTTTGAATTTGGATTTTATAAAAATTGGATTTTCAAATTAAGAGTTACTAAACTGTAAGTTGCTTAAATTCTTGTAAATTCCGTTTTCTAAGTTTATTAGTTCTTGATGTGTTCCTTCTTCAGAAATTCTTCCGTTGTCTAAAACTAAGATTTTGTCTGCATTTCTAATTGTAGAAAGCCTGTGCGCAATAATAATGCTTGTTCTTCCTTCCATCAGAACTTCTAGAGCTTCTTGAACTAGTTTTTCGCTTTCACTATCTAAAGAAGAAGTTGCTTCGTCTAAGATCAAAATGCTTGGGTTTTTAAGCAAAGCTCTCGCAATTGCGATACGCTGACGCTGACCTCCAGAAAGCTTAACTCCACGTTCTCCAACCAAAGTTTCAAATTTCTCAGGGAAACCATCTACAAAATTGAACGCATTAGCTTGTTTAGCGGCTGCTATAATTTCTTCTTCAGAAGCGTTTGGATTTCCATAAGCAATATTTTCTCTAATTGTTCCACCAAACAAAATAACATCTTGAGGAACGATACTCATATTTCCTCGAAGATTTTCTAAATCATAATCGTAAATATTTTTTCCATCAACTAAAATTTCTCCTGAAGTTATATCGTAAAAACGCAATAAAAGCGAAGAAATAGTAGATTTTCCGGCTCCACTTGGTCCAACGATTGCTATTTTCTGGCCGAATTCGGCATTGAAATTCACATCTTTTAAAACCTGAACTTCCTTTCTTGAAGGATAACTAAAAGCAACGTTATTGAAAGCTACATTTCCTTTTATTTTTTCAACTGCCGAAAGTCTTGGCTTAGCATTGATTTCTTCTGGAGTTTCTTCTAATAATTCAAAAACACGCTCTGTTGCGCCAACTGCTTTTTGAATTTGCGCGTACATTTCTGCAATTCCACCAAAAGAAGCACCAATAAATGTAGTATATAATACAAACGAGATTAAATCACCAACACCTTCAACTTCTCCTTTAATCGTTAATGTGATTCCGTACCAAACAACAGCAACAACACATCCGAAAAGGCAAAGAATAATAAACGAAGCAAAATAACCTCTGTATTGACCACCTTTAATAGCGATTTTTACAATTTCTCTAATTTTGTTTTTATAACGCTGAATTTCGTACCATTCGTTAGCAAATGCTTTTACATTGCTAATTCCTTGCAGTGTTTCTTCAACTATAACCTGGCTTTCGGCAACTTTATCTTGTGTTTTTTTTCCGTATTTACGAATGAATCTTCCAAAGATCACAGCAGCAACTGCTACAATAGGTACAATTGCCAGCATCATTAAGGTTAATTTTGGACTAATGCTTCCTAAGATTACAAAACCTCCAATAATTAAAATAAACTGACGCAGAAACTCAGCAATAGTGGTGCTAAATGTATCTTGCAATTGCGAAATATCGGCACTGATTCTACTATTAAGTTCTCCAACACGTTTTTGAGAATAAAACGACATGGGTAATTTTATCAGATTCTCATATAATGCAAAACGAATATTAGAAAGAGAGTTTTCGGTAAAATTTACAAACAATGAAATTCTAAAAAACGAGAAAATTGCCTGAAGTGTGAGAATCACCATTAAACCAAGTGCAATTTCGTTTGCTTTAGAAAGATCTTTATTCGTAACGCAATCAACCAGCATTCCCATTAATTTAGGAAAGGCTAAGGCAGTGGCGCTTGTTAAAAATAAGAAAATCAAGCCTAGGAAGAATTTCCATTTGTGATTTTTAGCGTATTTAAAAATTCGGAGAGCTTTTTGTAGGGAGTTAGAGTTTAATTTAGCTTTAGGTAAATCATTTTCTTGAAATCTTGCCATTTGAATATACAATTAAGGTACGCAAAGGTATGACTATAGCAAATGAATACAAAAAGAATATCTTGAATAAGCTTTCGACTAATCAATTTTTAACTAAAATTTAGAAATTGCAGATTTTTTCTTTTTTTTAATTCGTTGAAAAATAGTTTTCTATATATTTTTATTGAAGTTTTTTTTACTTTTTTCAAAAAAAGGCTTGCAAATATAAAATCTAGCTGTATATTTGCACTCGCAATCACAAACGATAGCAGCCTAGTAAAATAGGGCGATTAGCTCAGCTGGTTCAGAGCACCTCGTTTACACCGAGGGGGTCGGGGGTTCGAACCCCTCATCGCCCACAAATAAATCCTTAAGAAATTAAGGATTTTTTTTTGAATTTCGTGAATGCAATAAATTGTAATTTGCAATCAGATTTTGGGGAGATACTCAAGCGGCCAACGAGGGCAGACTGTAAATCTGCTGTGTGAACTTCGCAGGTTCGAATCCTGCTCTCCCCACAAAGAAACGAAAATCCTGTAAGTCTTTTGATTTACAGGATTTTTCTTTTTTAGTAGCTTATTTTATTTCTATACTTCCGCACAGAATTTCTTTATCTCTTATTTTATAAAAAAGATTTTGTCCCTTTAAACTAAGTTCTGTTCTCAACACACCATATTGATCTCCTCCAATCAAACGAAACGTTACAACATAAAATGCAGTTGATTCTTTTGGTTTAATAGTCCTTTTTAATAAAGATGGTTTATCAATATTCTTATCAAAAAAAGTTTCTAAGTTTGTCAAACCATAATTAAACAAAGGTATTTTCTGAATTGTCATCGTGTCAGATGGAATCAATGTTTTGTAATATTTTCCAGGCAGAGTAGGAATCTCATAAGAATCTATAGGAAAGTTAATTTTCAATTCAATAGAATCATCTGTTTCATTGATTATTCGAGTCCAAAATACAGCATAAATGTATTCGTTTCCTTTAGGATGAGTATATTTTATTCCGCCTTTGGGCAGGCTATTTTGTACTATTAGACTTTTGTCTTTAGAATTAGTATATACATATTTAGTATAAATGCTCTTATCAATATTACTATTAGATTTTTTATTCTTTTCTGTATTCTTTACTGAATCTAAAGTTTGTTTATCAACAGTATCAAATCCTGAATTAATATCTTTCTTACAGGAAAAAAGTACGATTACTAGTATCAGTAGTATTGTTGTTTTATTCATTTTCTGTAAATAATAAATTGATTTCTATTTCAAGCAATTTAAAAAATATTTCAGGTTAATACATTAACCTTTTTAATATAAACAAAAGCCCTATAGCAAGAACAGTTAGAAATGTTAGGTTTATGATTTTTGGAGGAAACTGGAATTATATAAAAAAAGACCGTATTTTGATACTTTAAAGTCTTAATAGGCAAAAAGATACATTCAATTCATCTTTAATTTTGCAACTCCAAAAATTAGAAATTTGATGTTATGACTGAATTGAATATACCTGACTCTTTATTGATAAAAAAATACGTAGAAGGTAACGAAGAAGCGCTCTCAAAATTAATTAACAGACATAAATCTAGAATATATGGTTTTATATGCTCGAAGATTAAGGATACAGATATTGCAAATGATGTTTTTCAAGATACGTTTGTTAAAGTAATTAAGACACTTAAAAGCAATTCTTATAAGGAAGAAGATAAATTCGTTTCTTGGGTTATGAGAATTTCTCACAATTTGATTATGGATCATTTCCGTAAAATAAAAAGAATGCCAATACAAAGAGATACTGATGAATTTTCCGTTTTTTCTATTCTATCTGATAATTCTCCAAATATTGAAAATAGAATAATTACAAACCAGATTCAAATTGATTTAAAAAAACTGATAGAAGAACTCAATGACGATCAAAAAGAAATAGTTGAAATGCGATTATATCGTAATATGAGTTTTAAAGAAATATCTGAAGAAAAAGAAATCAGTATAAATACAGCGTTGGGAAGAATGCGTTACGCCATAAACAATTTAAGAGCAATTATTATCAAAAATAAGATTACACTAATGTAAAAAACTATTATCCAACTTTCAATATAAATCCAGCTGACAAATGGATTGAAGCTTTAGAAGAAATTGAACGATTAAATTCAGAGTTTTTAAAAGCTAAAGAAGAACATATTAAAGCTTTAAATACTTAAAAACAAAAAAGAGACTCTAATGAACTGCCCCCAAAAAGTTAGACACTATTTGGGGGCATTTTTATGGAAAGAAAAGTCAAGTACAATTGTGAATTTAAACTTCGTTGTGTAGAAGAAGT
>NZ_JAXCWF010000015.1:0-182122 GCF_034044945.1 Flavobacterium sp. CFBP9031 | reverse complement strand
AATCTAAAAGGAATGAGCCCGATACAATATCGAGCTCATTATTATAAAACTTAATTATTAATTTGTCTAAACTTTTGGGTGCAGTCTATTTTGCAGCTCTTTCTTTTTTATATATTCTATGTTTCTTTAACCGTAATAATCTTCACTGGACAAGCTTTTGCAGCGAGTTCACAACTTTCTACAATGGCATGATTTGGAGATTTTAAAGTGAAAAATCCTTTTGCATTCTGCGAATGAAGCAATACCGATTTTCCGTCTTTTTTCGACATCTGAAAATGAACTGGATCCATTTCGACACAATAATTACAACCAATGCATTTGTCTCTCTGTAAAGTAATAATAACCATTATGCCTCAACGATTTTATATAACTTGTCCGACATTCTGATTCTAAACGGAAGCTTGAAAGTACAATCGTCTCCTTTTGTTGCTTTTTCTGCTGTAAGATCATTCACAAACATTTCATCGATAATCATTTCCTGAGCTCCTGTACTTGGTCCTGTTACCAAAATTTTATCTCCGACTTTAATATCGTAAGCTTCAATTTTGAATTGTCCAACTTCGGCTTTTGGGAAATAATGCGTTCCTTTTCCAACATAAACTTTCTTTTGAGTTGCTGCAGATCCAGGAATATCGCTCCATTCTCCTAATTCTTGTCCCAAATAATATCCTGACCAAAAACCGCGATTGTAAACGGTATTCAAAGCTTCCATCCAAACTGCCGTTTTCTCTTTTGAGAAAGTGCCTTCGTAATACGCATCGATCGCTTCACGATAGGTTTTAATGACCGTTGCCACATATTCTGGCGCACGACCTCGACCTTCGATTTTTAAAACCTGAACTCCAGAATCAATTACTTGATCTAAGAAATCCAAAGTACATAAATCTTTTGGCGACATCATGTATTCGTTATCCAATTCGATTTCGAAACCTGTTTCTTGATCGATAACGGTATATTTTTTTCGACAATTTTGTTTGCAGGCACCACGATTGGCAGAGGAATTATGTGAATGTAAACTCAAATAACATTTTCCTGAAACTGCCATACACAAAGCTCCGTGACCAAAAATTTCGATTTCTACTAAATTTCCGTTTGGCCCTTTGATCTGATCCTTTTCTATTTGTTCTGTGATTTTCTTTACTTGACGTAAACTCAATTCACGACTTAAAACCATCGTATCTGCAAATAAACTATAGAATCTAATGGTTTCGATGTTCGTTACATTCAATTGGGTCGAAATATGAACTTCCATTCCAATCGATCTTGCCATTGCAATTACAGCTTGGTCTGATGCAATTACAGCAGTAATATTAGCATCTTTAGCTTTTGTCAATAATGTTTTTACGACAGATAGATCGTGATCGTAAATAATGGTATTTAAAGTAAGATAGCTTCGAACATTTTTTTCTTCACATCGATTAGCTATTTCTTTTAAATCTTCAATAGTAAAATTAACGGTCGATCTTGCACGCATGTTGAGTTGTTCAACACCAAAATATACAGAATCACATCCATTGTCTAAAGCAGCCTGAAGCGACTCAAAGTTCCCAGCGGGAGCCATGAGTTCAATTGTATTGTTAATCGTCATTTTTGATTTATTATTCAAATGACAAAAATAATGTGGGTATAGATTAGATTCCTATGATTTATATCATAGTCTATGTTTTAAAAATTATTCGTAACAGATGAATATAACCCACGATTGAAACCGTGGGCTATATTTAATATTGATTTTTGGTTGCCCAAATGGCACGAATCTATAATTTGGTAAAAATACGGCTACGACATTTTAAATTAGGATTTTAAAAATCGCTAATTTAAAATTTTATACAATTTATCCGACAAACGCATACGGAAAGGAACCTCAAAAGTAACCTTATCACCAACTTTAGCAGATTGAGTTTCTGCACCATTAACAATGATCCTATTCAAAACCAATTCCTGATCTCCTGTAGTTGGACCAGAAATAAGGATTTTATCACCAATGTTTAATTCGTGATTTTCTACTGTAAATTGTCCAACTTGTGCTTTTACATAATAATGTTCTGCTTTTCCAAGAAGTACTTTTTTTACTTTTACTTTCTGACGGATATCAGCTGGCTTTTGCGCTGTAGCCAAAGCAGTTTCTGGCAATTCGCCTGAATGTTTGAATTTCAGATTTTCAGATTTACCTTTTCGAAATACTTTGTTTCCAACTTGTTTACCTGTTCTTAAACGAACTTGGTCAACCAAAGGCATATGTATGATATCCAAGCATTCTGTTGAACAGCAGTTTTCCATTGCTGCTTTACAATCATCACATTGAATAAACAATAAATGACAACCATCATTTTCGCAATTGGTGTGGTTATCGCAAGGTTTTCCGCATTGGTGGCATTGTGAAATAATATCATCCGTAATTCTTTCGCCTAGACGATTATCAAATACGAAGTTTTTCCCAATGAACTTACTTTCTAAACCTTCTTCTTTCAATTGTTTAGCGTAATTAATAATTCCGCCTTCTAATTGATAAACGTTTTTGAAACCTTGATGTTTAAAGTAAGCACTCGCTTTTTCACAACGAATACCTCCAGTACAGTACATTACCAGATTTTTATCGTCTTTGTGATCTTTAAGCTGATCGTTGATAATTGGCAAACTCTCTCTAAAAGTTTCAACATCTGGAGTGATGGCGTTTTTAAAATGCCCTACTTCACTTTCATAATGATTTCTAAAATCAACCACAATCGTGTTCGGATCATCTAAAATCTCATTGAATTCTTTGGCTTTCAAGTGAACGCCTATATTGGTAACATCAAAAGTGTCGTCGTTTAAGCCGTCTGCAACGATTTTGTGACGCACTTTGATTGTCAATTTTAAAAACGAATGGTCATCATGTTCTACAGCTTCATTCAAACGAATGCCTTTCATGAAATCATAAACTTCAAGAGTTGTTCTAAAAGCCTCCAAATTTTCGGTAGGAATACTCATTTGAGCATTTATCCCTTCATTGGCAACATAAATTCGTCCTAATGCATCTAGGGCATTCCAGGCTACGAATAAGTCATTACGAAATTTTTGTGGATCTTGAATTTTGGCATACGCATAGAAAGACAACGTTAGTCGTTGTTTACCTGCATCATCGATCATGATGGCTCTTTCTTCTGCGCTCAAAGTGTTATACAGTTGCATGCTATAAACAGTTTTAAGTTAAGAATATATGTGTTTTTAGATTTTTCTCTAAATCTGCGGCAAATTTAGGGTTTATTTTGAGATTAAAAATGATCTTGCCCTAATTATCTGATTTTTTTAACATCAAAAACAGAATTCTGCTCCCAACAATCTTTCTTTTTATTTTCTATTATCCTGTATAGCATGCTGCACTAAATCGTCTACAGATACAGAACGGCTAATGTGCCCAAACAGAATTTCGAGATTTTCTGCCCGAAGACTGTCGCGAACGTCAGAGCGGGCTTCGGCAATTTTTAGGCTAATATTCTTTTTTTGTAAATCGACAAATAAATTCTTTAAGAAACGTGCGCCAGCAATATCAATACGTGGAGACGAATTGAGATCTAATATTACTATTTTTAAAGAATCCTGTTCGCTGTAGATTTTTTCCAAGATTCGTTCTTTTATATATTCTGCATTGAAATAAAATATGGAAGATTCAACTCTAACAATCAATATGTTTTCTATTATCTCATTGTCAGGATGTCTCTTTAAATCGGTGTAAATTCTTGTTCCTGGAATTCTGCCCAAAAAAGCTACGTGCGGTTTTGATGCAGCTTTCAGTAATAACAGCAAGGTCACGATTGTAGCTAACAAAACTCCTGCAAGGATTCCCCAAATAAGCACTCCCGCAAGTGCAACCATTACTACAGCAAATTCTTGTTTGTTTATTTTATAGAGATGTTTCATTTCTTTCCAATCAAAAAGTCCTCTAATGGCAACTAAAACGATAGCAGCCAGAATTACGGTTGGAAGATTCTGAAGATATCCTGTTAAAAACAAGAGACAGCAGGCAATTGCACCTGAAGCAAATAAAAGCGACAACGGTGTTTTGGCGCCTGCAGCATCATTTACAGCTGATTGCGACAAACCTCCTGCAACAGGATAACCGTGTCCCAATGAAACAGCTGCATTAGCGACTCCAAGTGCCAGAAGTTCCTGACGCGGATCTATAACATACCCGTTTTTTTGTGCCAATGTCCGGCCAGCAGAAACACTTTCTATGTAAGACAATAAGAAACAAGCCATCGCGAGCGGCAAAACTCCTTCAACATCTCGAATTCGGAGCGAAGGCAGATGAAACTCAGGAAGCCCAGTCGGAATAATTCCAACCGTATTAAACTCGGCATATTTTAGTGAGGTAACCGAAATAAGGATAATAGATAAAATGACAATCAATATTGCAACAGGAAACTGCGGCGCTATCTTTTCTCCTATGATTAATATTGAAATAGCGATTATTCCAAAAATAAAAACAGTAGTATTCATATCAGGAATTTGATGAAATAGAGTGACAATTCGTTCTAAAAAATTATCTCCACCTCCTTTAACTCCAAACAATTTCGGCAATTGTGTTAAACCGATAGTAATAGCCGCACCTGCTTTGAAACCAACCAAAACCGTTTCGCTAATAAAATTAATGATCCCGCTTAACCTCAACAGATAGGCAACAATCGCCATTCCTGAAAATACTAATGCGGTAAGAGAAGCAATCTCAGCCCAACGTTCTACATTCCCATTTGCCATACTTGCAATAGTTGTGCCTACTAATAAAGAAATTGCAGATGTTGGACCTATGGCAAGCTGTCGGCTGGTTCCAAACAAAGCATAAAATATTCCACCAATGAGATAACCATAAACTCCATATTGAGGAGGCAATCCCGAAAGAGTGGCATAGGCAAGAGATACAGGAATTCCGTAAGCAGCAAGAGTTACGCCTGCCATAAAATCTCTTTTGAGATCCTGCTTTTTATAATTTTTAATCCAGTCTTCAGCGGGCAAAAGTTTAGAAATCATATTCAAAAGCTTATTCTTTCTCTTCTAGCAATGCTTTTTTAACCTCATTAAGTTCAGCAATTTTTTCTGCACTTACTTTAGGATATTCCAAATCCATTTCGTCTAACGCATGAATTATTGCAGAAGCAATTGCAATTCGAGCATACGATTTATCATCAGCAGGAATTACGTACCAAGGTGATTTTTTGGTAGATGTATTTTTAATTAATTCCTCATACGCATGCATATAATCATTCCAATAGCCTCTTTCTTTGGCATCGGCTGCACTAAATTTCCAATTTTTATCAGGATTGTCAACCCTTTCAATAAATCTTTTCTTTTGTTCTTCTTTAGAAAGGTTTAGAAAAAATTTAATAACAACCGTTCCGTTTCTATTAAGGTATTTTTCAAAGTTTCGAATATCTTCAAAACGATCTTCCCAGATGTCTTTAGTAATCAATTTTTCAGGAATCTTTTGACTTCTCAATATCTGTTCATGAACACGAACTACTAATACTTCTTCATAATAAGAGCGATTAAAAATTCCTATTCGGCCTCTTTCTGGAAGATGTTTCTGGCAGCGCCATAAATAATCATGGTCTAATTCTTCTGAGCTTGGTCCTTTAAAAGAAGAAACCTGACAGCCTTGCGGATTTATACCCGACATGACATGTTTGATCGCGCCATCTTTTCCGGCTGCATCCATGGCTTGAAAAATAATAAGAACCGACCATTTATCTTGTGCGTACAAAATATCCTGCATGGCAGCTAGTGCTTTGACTCCCATTTTTAATATTTTTCTAACCTGTGTTTTATCTCCTTCCATAGAGTAAGAAGTTGGTTTGTCCTCTAATGTGAAGTTCTTATCATCTCCAACACAATATTGCTCAGAAAATTTTTTTGCCCGATGTAATAATTCCTTTTTATTTAATTTTTTCAAATCATCATCATCTTCTTTTTGATGTTTTTTCTTGTTATTTTTTGACATGATTACAAAAGTTTTTGAATTATTATTTCTTGTTCATTGAATAATCTATTCTTACAAAAATGCAGTTTATCGGCAATAAATGGCCTTTCATCCGACTTTGCATTATTAACTGATAAACAGATAGATGTAATTTCAACTAAAATTAACAAAATTCGCACAATATTTAACCACCTAACCAAAAAAACGCTAACTTAGCTAATGCACTTTACTGGTTTTTAATTAGTTGTATTTAATGAATTTTATCTAAAAGAATTTAACAATGAACAAAATCTACTCCTCAGCAATCTTACTAAGTCTTTTGATGCTTTCTTGCAAAAAAGAAACACCACCAAGCCCCAAACCATTAGAAATTTCAGTTACAACAGTTTTACAGCAAGATGTAAATTTAGAATCTGAATATACGGGGCAGACTTTTGGTCAATCGGATATACAAATTAACCCACGAGTTGATGGTATTATTGAAAGTATGAATTTCAAAGAAGGAAGTTTTGTTAAGAAAGGACAAGTCCTTTATACAATTGATCCTTTGCCATATAAAGCAAAACTTAACGAAGCGCAAGGAATTGCGGCAGAGTCGCAGGCAAGATTATCTAAAACCAAATCAGATTTGGACATGATTACTCCGCTGGCCAAAATGAATGCGGTCAGCCAGCGCGAATTAGTTTCGGCAAAATCAGCATATTCTGCTTCATTAGCTCAAATAAAAGCTTCCGATGCTTCTGTACAAAATGCTAAAATCGAATTGGGTTATTGCCAAATTTTAGCCCCAATTTCAGGATTAATCGGTATTTCTAAAGTCCGCGTTGGTGATTATGTAAGACCTGGTGCCGTATCTATTTTAAATACTATTTCTGATCTTGGCGATGTGCGAGTACGCTTTACTATAAGCGAACAGGAATTTCTGCGCCTCTTTAGAGAGTTTAGCAAACCAAATTCTGCCTTAAAAGGCTCTGGCGCGATTGTCACTATAAAATTATCTGACGGTTCTGCCTATCCAGAAAAAGGAAAAGTAAGTTTTGCCGACAGACAAATCGACCCTTCTACGGGAGCTATCACATTTGAAGCAGCATTTCCTAATCCTGATAAATTACTTCGTCCGGGTCAATATGTAAAAGTCTCTTTGCTTACCGATATTCGCAAAGAAGCCATTGTAATTCCGCAACGAGCTGTTATCGAAGTTCAAGGAATCTATCAGGTTTATGTAGTGGGCAATGATAATAAAGTCCAGATGCAGATTGTAAAACCAGGCCCTTCTGTTAAAAACGGCTATATTATTGAAGAAGGATTAAAACCAGGTGATAAGATAGCCATGGGAGGTACTTCTTTGTTGAAAAATGGAAGTGTTATTACTCCTAAAATTGTTCAATGGCAATTGGGCGATCCAGAAACTGTAGCTACAAAGTAATCTAAATCACATACTATTATGGGAGAATTTTTCGTCCGAAGACCAATTGTTGCCATTGTAATTAGTATTATTATTGTGATACTTGGATTACTGGCACTGCAAAAAACACCTATTTCGCAATATCCGGATATCAATCCGCCAGTTGTAAAAATCACTACTTCTTTTACAGGAGCAAATGCGCTCAATGTAGAACAGGCAGTTGCTACTCCTATCGAGCAAAAAGTGAATGGTGTTGAAAACATGTTGTACATGAAATCAGTTAATACTTCTGATGGTGCTTGTACCATTGAGGTAACTTTTGACGTAGGTACAAATTTGGACAATGCCAATATGCTAACGCAAAACAGACAAAACCAGTCTGCTCCGTTTATGCCTTCAAGCGTAAAACAGCAGGGTGTGGTGGTAAAAAAGTCCCTTTCATTCCCTATGATGTTATTTACCATTACATCCAATAATCCAAAATATGATGCCAAGTTTTTAAATAACTACGCCAGTATCAATGTTGTTGACCAGCTTGCTCGTATAAAAGGAGTTGGAGAGGTTGCTCTTTTTGGAGGAAGTGATTATTCTATGCGTATTTGGCTAAAGGCAGATATAATGAATAAACTCGGCGTAACGGTTGAAGATGTTAAAAATGCTCTGAATGCACAAAACATGATTAGCCCAGGAGGAAAATTTGGAGCTGAACCCGCACCTCCAAATACCGAATTTACATATGGTGTAACACTCCAAGACCGATTGGTAACCGAACAAGAATTTGGAAATATCGTAGTTCGAAGCAAAGAAGATGGAGCTCAGGTTTTATTGGCCGATATTGCCCGAATTGAATTAGGAACCGAAAACTACAGCTCAACAGCCAGAAGAAACAGTTCTCCAAGTGCGGTTATTGCCTTATATCAAATGCCCGGAAGTAATGCTCTTGATGTGGCAGAAATGGCAAAAACAACCATGAAACAATTGTCTGAAAGATTTCCGCAAGACATTGTTTATCAAGAATCTTTAGATACAACATTGGCTATTACTGCAGGAGTTGATGATATTGTGCACACTCTTTTTGAAGCTATTATACTAGTTATTTTGGTGGTTTTTATATTCCTTCAAAACTGGCGTGCCACTTTAATTCCGTTAATTACCGTTCCTGTTTCTTTAATTGGTACTATTGCCGTTTTTCCAATGTTAGGTTTTTCGATCAATACACTTTCGCTTTTAGGATTAGTATTAGCGATTGGTATCGTGGTCGATGATGCTATTGTGGTTGTAGAAGCCGTAATACATCATATCGAACATGGGAAAAATCCGCGGGAAGCAACTATTCAGGCCATGAAAGACGTTTCTGGACCTGTAATTGCAATTGCATTAATCCTCTGCGCCGTATTTATCCCCGTTGCTATGACACCCGGAATTACGGGACGTTTTTATCAACAGTTTGCCATAACCATTGCCGTCTCGGTCGCCTTTTCGGCATTTAGTGCTTTGTCTTTAAGTCCCGCACTTTGTGCCATGCTTTTAAAACCAACAAAACCAGTAGATCAGCAAAAAGGATGGCTAGCTAAATTCTTTTCTTGGTTTAATAGGGTTTTCGAAAATGTTACAGGAAAATATATTGGTGGAGCAACATTTTTTGCCAAAAAAGCAATTCGTATTGTTGTTTTGCTAGCTGTCATACTGGTTTCAATTGTCCTTTTAGGCAAAAAGATTCCGTTAGGATTTATTCCAGAAGAAGATCAAGGTTATGTTTTGGTAAATATTGCTTTACCTCCTGCATCATCTTTACAGCGCACCGATGAAATATCGAAAAAAGTTGATAGTTTCCTTAAAGAAGAAAAATCTATTTTATCTTATACTACGATAAACGGATTTAGTATGCTTACCAACTCTTATCAGCCCAACAATGCTTTCATTTTTATTTCCCTAAAACCTTGGGAAGACAGAGCTGAAACGGCTAAGCAGTTTGTAGACAGATTCAATAAAAAACTGGCCACTCAAATTACAACTGCGACTTGTTTTTCATTTGGTCCACCCGCAATTCAAGGTCTTGGCGCCTCCGCAGGATTTAGTTTAATGCTACAAGACCGAGGAGGAAATACGCCTCAATATTTAGCAGAACAGACACAAAATTTTATTGCCGCAGCCCAGCAACGTCCTGAAATAAAACGAATTTATACCACTTTTAATGCGGGTACTCCGCAAATCAAACTGGATATCGACAATGACAAAGCGATGAAATTAGGAATACCAGTTTCTAAAGTCACCGAAGCACTTGGGGCATTTTTGGGAGGAAGTTATGTAAATGACTTTAACCGCTTTGGACGCCAATATAAAGTTTATGTGCAAGGAGAAGCCGTCAATCGTGTCAAACCAGAAGATCTAAACATGATTTATGTGAAGAACAATAAAGGCGACATGCTCCCAGTCTCCACATTGGTTACAGCAACCAAAGTATCTGGACCTGATTTTACGAATCGTTTAAATTTATTCCGATCTGCTGAAATTGGAGGTAGCCCAAATGATGGTTACAGTAGCGCGCAAGCCTTAACTGCATTAGAAGAAGTGGCCAAACAAACCTTGCCAGCAGATATGAGTTACGATTACATCAACTTGTCTTATCAGGAAAAACATTCGCCTGGAGGATCTTCCGTATTTATTATGGCATTAGTTTTTGTATTCTTAATCCTAGCCGCACAATACGAAAGCTGGAAATTGCCTTTTAGTGTACTCCTTGGAGCGCCTTTCGCCGTATTTGGAGCATTTTTAGGACTGCTTTTGGCAAGATTTGGAAGCGATGCTTACGTCAATAACGTTTTTGCTCAAATCGGACTCGTTTTACTTATCGGATTAGTGGCAAAAAATGCCATTCTTATCGTTGAATTTGCGAAAGAAGAATATGAGAAAGGGAAACCGCTTTACGAATCGGCAATGTATGCCGCGAGACTTCGTTTTCGACCGATCCTGATGACTGCTTTTGCTTTCATCCTTGGAGTAGTTCCGTTACTGACCGCTACAGGTGCGGGTTCACAAGCTCGTATTGTAATGGGAATGGCCGTGTTTAGCGGCATGTTGATCGCCACCGTTTTGGGTGTATTAATTGTACCAGGTCTATTTGTTATGATTGAAAAAATTGGACACAAGAAAGAAGAAACAATCACAACAGGAGAAAACAATGTAGAATCAAATACTACAGACCATGAGTAAGAAATATAAGATAATCGTTATTGTATTGGTTCTTTCCTTATTTCCTGTAGGATGTATGGTCGGGCCAAAATATAAAAAACCTGAGCAGTTAAAATCAGATTCTTATAGAAACGAAAGAAATTTAGACAGTCTCGCTTCGGTAACCAATTTAAAATGGTTTGATCTGTTTAATGATGATGTTTTAAAAGGTCTTATACAAAAAGGTCTTGAGAATAATTATGATTTAAAAATTGCGGTTTCGAGAATTGAGCAGTTTCGTGCTGAATTGGGTTATACTAAAGCCGATTTATTTCCGTCTTTTCAATATGGAGCTACGATAAACAGCAACAAGAAATATATTACTCCATCGACCGCGGGTGCGACTATGTCTTGGGAACTTGATTTCTGGGGAAAATATCGTCATGAAAACAATGCTGTTAAAAATGAACTTCTTGCCACAGAGGAAGCTCGTAAAGTAATATTGTCTGATATTGTTGCCAATATTGCAATAGCGTACTTTCAGATGCGGAATTTTGATGATCAGCTGGAAATAACCAAACATACCCTTGAAACAAGAGAGAAGTACTATCAGATTATAACCGAAAGATTCGAAAAAGGATATATCTCTGAAGTAGACAAAGTACAGATTGAACAGCAGGTTGCCATTGCCGAAGCAGCAATTCCTAACATTGAAAGACAAATAACGTATCAAGAAAATGCAATTGCTTTGCTTACCGGTCAGCTTCCTTCTGAAATTCCTAGAGGAAAAAGCAATACCGAGTTGCAGATCGTCAGTAAGATTCCATTGTCAATTCCGTCTGCTCTATTAGAAAACAGACCTGATGTCAAAGCGGCCGAATTAAGATATGCGGCAGCAAACGAAAGAATTGGCGTAGCTCAAGCCATGCGTTTCCCGTCTATTAATCTAGCAGCCATTGCTGGATTTGCCAGTGCCGATCTGAGTAATCTATTTCTCGGAAGTTCTTATATGCAAAATGCTTCTGGTGGAATTGCAGGGCCAATATTTGCCTTCGGGAAAAACAAAAGAAGAGTTGAAATAAACAGACAACAAGCAGAACAGTTTAAGTTTCTTTATCAACAAACCTATATCGGCGCCGTTTCTGAAGTAGAACAATCGATACAAAACGTTAGAACTTATCAAGAAGAATGGAAAGCCCGCAACAGACAAGTTCAGGCGGCTTTAATAAATTTCAAACTCTCTCATGAAAGATATGATAGCGGTTACGTTTCTTACTTAGAAGTTTTAGATGTAGAAACAAATCTCTTCAATGCACAATTAAGTCTAGCACAATTATCAGAAAGACAATTAAGCTCTATGATTGAATTGTATAAAGCACTTGGAGGGGGATGGAATCTTTAAGGTTCTGAGATTCTGAGTTGCTGAGGCTCTAAGTTTTTTGACCCGAAAAGCATAAAAAAAAGCACTATTTTAATAGTGCTTTTTGTTTTTATGCTTTGTGCCTATGTTACTCTGTCACTTTGTATCTAAAACCTTAGAGCCTCAGCAACTCAGAACCTTAGTACCTTAAAAATTAACAAAACTCGTTAAACGCATCCTGTAAATTCTCAGCGATTAATTCAGCTGGGCGTCCTTCGATGTGGTGACGCTCTAACATGTGAACCAATTCTCCGTTTTTAAACAAAGCCATAGATGGCGAAGATGGAGGAAATGGAAACATATGTTGTCTCGCAGCATCAACAGCTTCTTTGTCTACACCTGCGAAAACAGTAATTAAATGATCTGGTTTTTTAGCATTATCCAAACTCATTTTTGCTCCCGGACGTGCATTTCTTGCAGCACACCCACAAACAGAGTTTACAACAACTAAAGTGGTACCTTCAGCTTTGATAGCATTCTCTACAGCTTCAGCACTATGTAAATCTTGAAAACCAGCTGCTGTTAATTCAGCCTCCATTGGTTTTACCATATCTAGTGGATACATATTCTTTTGTTTTAAATTGTACTTTTTGAACTGCAAAGTTACAAAGTTTACTCGCAACTAGTTACTTTCAAGTATAAAGTTTTGTTATAGTTTAATATTAAATTTAATATAGTACGAGTTCTCACTTCTTACGGCAAAATTTCAGCAATAACTTAGCTTTCTTCTTTTGATTTTTTATGCGAGAACTGATAATTATATTTCTTCAAATGACTATTCTTGCCTCTTACTTTATGCTTAGTAGTTAGAACTGTTTCTTTATTCTCTTCAGAAATTTCAATTGTCAAAAGATAACTGCTACAATATTTTTTTAGGGCATTAATATTATCTACCCCAACAGAATAAATGGTCTTCTTGCCTTCATATTGTATCTGAACCAGATTTGCCTTTTTTAGCTCTAACAAATGCTTGGATATCGTTGATTGCGCTAGTGGAATTAATTCCACTATTTCACCACAAGTTCTTTGATCTCTTTTCCACAGAAGAGTCATAATCTGAACTCTCGTCGGATGTCCGAGTGCTTTACAAATTTCAGCTATTACTTCTGTTTCTTCATCAAATTTTAGAGGCTTGGCCATTCTTATTGATTTACAAATTCTTTCATCGTTAATTGTCTATCATAAGCGACATATTATGTCTTTAGACAATAAACAAATCTAAGTACAATGCAAATCTATAACTACCCCTGAAAGTCGTTAAAGTAAAAGAATAAGACAAATTATTCGCGCCAGCTTCTATTTTGCCATACTAAAAACCACGTACTTTGGGCTATCAACTATTTTTTACGATTATAAAATACTACTTGCCAAATTTCTTTTGATACGGATACGTCTCATAAATAGTATTGTCTTCGTTTATCGAAAATCCTTTTGCGGCATCTTCTCTTGCTATGCCAACCAATGCGATAACTTCATCTCGAGATTTACCTTGCTTGAGCCAGCAAATCGCTTTATAATATTTAGCATCTGAGAATTCTGGATATATTTTTAATGCTTTATCAAAAATAGCAATTGCTTCATCCCATTTTTTAAGTTCATACTTTGCAATTCCTTGATAAAAATAAGCCGTAGGATGCTCCAGCTGCTGCCTGTTTTTATAAATATCATTCACATAATCATCTAAAAGCTTTTCTGCTTTTTCGTATTCATTTAACTGAAGATAGCATAGCGCTTTATAAAAATTAAACGAATGGTCCATAACATAGCTGTTTCCGTATAATTTTATAGCTTCATCAAAATCAACAATGGCCGCTTTGTAATTATGTGAAAAAATGCATTTCATAAAGGCACGATAAGAAAGCCAGCGTTCTTTATCATAGAACACTGCTTTATCTAAATAAGGCATGCCAACTTCATACTTTTTGCATTTAAAATACGGCATTGCTTTCTGTTGCCATAAATAGGCAATTGTACTGTCTTTTTTCAAACCTTCGTCAATACAATTTTGCCATTCAGACATTTCAAAAACATAATTATGCTTATAAGCACAACTGTCGAGATATTGAGTAACAATCTCATCTTGCGCTTTGTTTTTAGACACTTGTCCAAACGATAAAAGAGTAAAAAATAAACTGAATCCTAGAATAATGTTTTTCAATGGTTACGTTTTTTAGTTAGATTTATTTGAAAGAAAAATCACTCTAAATAACGCTTTAATAAATGGTATTTTTGGACACTTTAAAATAACTTTAACATCTTCAAAAAAACTCGTTTCTTCATCTAAAAATTTAAAAATCAATTTTGGATTTCCTTTTCGAAATAAGGAGGAGAAAATAGAACTTCCCAGTTCGTTATGACGATAGAGAATATCCAAAAGCAATAAATCGTAAAACCAAAACTTAGACTTTTTATGAAAACTTTTCATTTCGAAATCTTTCTCTTGAATAAACTCCACCAAATCTGAAGATTTTTTATCTGCGTTTTTAAAAGTATAACCTGTACTGGCTTTTGTCCAGCCACCAGCCGTACCAATATTCAAAACCCGTTTGGTGTTTTTTTTCCAAAAAGGATAGCAAGTCATTGGGATACTTCCCTCCTCTTTTTCGAGAATTTCGTAGTTTTCTGTCCCTAATTTTTTCAGATAAAGCTCAATGGCTTTTTCGTATTCTTTTTGCGGAAGGAGTTTTTCGGAAAATAAAGTATATTCAACCAAAGCCTCCGTTTTTGAAGTTGGCAAAACATACATAAATCGCGTATTTCCTTTTTGTTCAACAGAAAAATCCATGAAAGTGACTTCTTCTGGATTGAAAACTTCCTCTTTCGTTTTCACAAACCAACCCACAAAATGCTGTTGCAAAACGGGATATTTGTTTTGCCTTTCGGCGAAAGCCTTAGTATAAGTGCTATTGAAAAGATAATCGCAAGTATATCGATTCTCTTCTGTTCCGACAAAAACGTGCGTTTCCAATTCGTTGATATCGGTCACTTTTTCGTTTAAAAAAGTAATATTCGGTTGTTTTGAGATGGTTTTGAAAACAAAATCATAAAAATCTAAACCCTTGATTTTATTATATGAATAAGGTCTAAGATCCAAATCGCGTTTGAAATTCTCATTGGCAAATAAGGCCGAATCCCATTTTTTTGAAATAACCGAATTCCAAACACTTTCTTCTTTCTCCCAAAAACACCAAGTTCTGTCATTGGTTTTCTTTGAATTCTTATCTAGCAATAAAATCGACTTATCGGAGAATTTTCCAGACAAAACCATTTTGTAAACCGTCATCAAAGATGCTAGTCCTGTTCCTGTAAATATGTAGTCGAAATGTGGGATTTGTGAAGAATTCATTCTCAAAAATAAGAAAATTTACTTTTCCAGATTTTCTAATAACACTTTAAAATCTTTTAGCGCCATATAATTGTTGTATTGAAAGATAATTTCATTCTTATCGTTCAAAACACATAAAACAGGATATGTTACTTGATTGTTTATCGTTCCAAGCTCCAAAGCCAATTCATGAACACCAACATTATTCCCCGAAGGTTTAAATTTAAAAGTGTGATTATTAAATCTAATATCTCGTTTTTCCTCTGCATTGAAATCAATGAAATAGAAATCGGAGTTTAGTTTTTCTATAATCTCGTGATTCTTGAAAGTTGTCGCTTTCATTCTTTGGCAAAACTGACACCAATCGGTATGGATGAAAACAATGATTTTTCGTTTTTGAATTTGTTGCAAGCTATCTATTTCTTCAAAAGTTCTGCTTTTTAATTGGCAAAATCCTGTTGAAGTTATCCCGAAGAAGAAAATAAATAGAAATAGCTTTTTCATTTTTTTGTTTTGTTTGCCACAGATTAAAATGATTAGAAAGGATTTTTATTCTCTAAGCTTTTTAATTATTTTTTTGTCACTTAGCGAAGTCGAAGGGCGTTCAATTAGACGTGGGTTTCGACTTCACTCAGCCTGACAAAAAGTATAATCCTCTTAATCTGTGTAATCTGTGGCCTATAAATTTACCTAAAAGTATATCGTAATCCCAAAAATCCGCGAATAGTTTGGTTCTGCCCATAAACATAAGTGGTGTCAAATGTCAAACCGTATGGATTGTCTGGTGTTACTAATACTTTTCCTGCCGAATCATATTGCACATTTTTATCAAATGGGTCGTTCGTTCTCGAAATCAAAAACGGATTATTTTGTTTTGGTGTAAAGTTCAACAGGTTTTTAATTCCTCCATAAACTTCAAAATCTTTCCATCCTGAATACGTAAACTGAATGTTCTGAATGCTATACCAAGGCGAATTTGGACTTCTCGGATCGGTTTCGCTCAACAAAGGCAATTTCATCGGACTGTAAACATTTCCTGTATAATCCATGGATAAATTCCAAGGTTGAATTTTGTATGAAACACTCCAAGTTCCGGTGAAATTCTCAGTCAAAAAGGGTCTTTCCGAAATTCCGTTTTCAACATTTTTGTTGTCTAAAACCGTTGCTCCAACAATAAATTTTAATCCAGAAGGAAAATTAAGATCGACATTTGTACTGATTCCTTGGCTTATTGCATAACCATCAATATTGTCGTAGATAATTTCGTTTGGATTAGTTTCGTAATCTGAAATAATCTTATTACTGAATCTCGTATAGAAAGCAGTCGTTTCAATTCCCATAAACGTTCCGTTTCCGAAATTGATTTTCTGAATGTAATTCAAATTAACATTTACAGATTGTTCGGGTTTCAAATCATTTTTAATAATAACATCTCTTGAACCCGTCAACGCCGCATGATCTTCGGTAAACAAATTCACAACTCTAAAACCCGTTCCAGCATTTAATCTAAAAATGGTGTTTTCGCTTGCCTTAAATCTATAGGCAAATCTTGGTGTAAAAATAGATCCGTGAATAGAGTTATAATCATAACGCATTCCCAACAAAACCTGACTTTTTGGAGAAAATGTAATTTCGTCCTGAACAAAAATTCCTGGAAGCCAAGTATTTTCAGCTTCTTTGGTTGCAGTCGTGTTATCGTCATAATAGGTATATCGGCTTGCGATTCCTGCCAGCAAATCGTTTCGTCCAATTTTTTTATCCCAAGTCAATTGCAAAAATCCAATTTTCTGATTGGCGATATACGAAGTTGTTCCATAACGGCTGTCCTGATAATGAACATTTCCAGAGAAAGAAAGCATCAATTTTTCTTCAAACGGCAATTGGTAACTTCCAATTAATTCGGCTCTTTTGGTATAAATACTTTCCCCATAAATTTCATCGCCTCCACGGTATTTTTTTTCCCAACGAATGTCTCCGCCCCAACGATCTTCATACATTCCGCGCGCTGCAATGGTAAATAATCGATTATGATTTCGTTTAAAACTCCATTTATTAAAAACCGAAATACGTTCAGAAAGCGTAACATCGGTAAAATTATCTTTGTCTTTATCTATAACTTGATCGTAGTTGAAGTAATTAATTCCGATAAGCGAAGTCGCTTTTTTTCCAACATTAAATTTCGTTCCTAAATCAAGATTGCTTTCAAAATAGGAAGTTGTAAAATAATCAGCAGAAAAAGTTGGTGCATTCGTTGGATTTTTAGTGATAATATTAATCAAACCACCAACGGCTTCACTCCCATAAAGAGACGACGCTGGACCTTTTACAATCTCGATTCGTTCCACCAAAGAATTCGGAATTCCAGACAAACCATAAACTGTCGAAAGACTGCTTACAATTGGCATTCCGTCTATCATAACCAAAGTGTATGGCCCTTCCAATCCGTTTATGTGAATGTCTCCCGTATTACAAACGCCACAATTCAACTGCGGGCGGACACCATTTATGTTCTGAAGCGCATCGTAAATACTTGGGGTTGGGTTTTTCTTAAAGAAAGTTGGAGAATATACCTCAACGGGAACGGCACTTTCTAATCGTTTTACAGGTTTTAGAGTTCCTGAAACTACCACTTCGTTCAATTCATTTTGATCTTCTTCTAATTCAAAATCCAAGTTCAGATTTTCATTTTCTAAAACTGAAATTCTTTGCGTTATGGGTTTGAATCCTGTTGAGGTTACATTTATTTTATATGTTCCGCTAGGAATATTTTCTAATTTATAAAGTCCTAAAGAATCAGTTTGTGTTCTAAAGTTTGTATTTAATAAACGAATGGTAATTTCCTGACCAATAGGAAGTATACTTTCTACTTTTCCAGTAATATTTTGAGAGAAAATGCTTTGTGTTGAAATTATTAATATTGTCAAAAATAAATATTTCATTGTTGTAAAATTAAATTTAGACAAAACTAAAAATTAAATTCGACAAACAATCATTCTTAAAACAAAAATTTCAAACTGATTGAAATCAAGATGTTATATTTTTTTAAAACCATATAAGTTATATAAGATAATTTAAGTTTGTGCTAAAATGGACTTATATAACTTATATGGCTTAACTACTCTTTTCTATTGACTAAAAATCTTCGTCAATAAGTTCTTTATTAATTACGGCGCCAGCAAAAGAACCGGTAGAAACCGCAATAGCCACAGATCGCATTTGTGTTGTGCAATCTCCGCTAGCAAAAATTCCAGCAATATTTGTTTTCTGCATGCCATCTACTTTTAACAAACCTTGTTCGCTACTATCGCATCCCAAAGTTTCAGGAATTGGACAATGCTGTTCAAAAGGCGGTCGGGCATAAATAGCTTTTACCTTCACTTTTTCTCCGTTATTAAAAATGATCTTTTTAATATAACCCTCATTATGCTCAAAAGAATCTATTTCTTCTTCGAAAATCTGAACACCATGATTTTTAAGAATTTGTGTTTGCTCTAAACTCAATTCCGATTTTCCGTTGGTGCATAATCTCAAGTCTTTTGTCCAATTGGAGATTAATTTAGCAAATTCAAATCCCATTTCACCATTGGCAATAATAGCAGTTTTTTCATTTTTTACTTCATAGCCATGACAATACGGACAATGCAAAACAGAAATTCCCCAACAAGCTGCAAAACCTTCAATTTCAGGAAGCAAATCTTTAACTCCCGTCGCAAACAATACTTTTTTCGAAGTAAAAATAACTCCCGACTCCATTTCAATTTCGAAACCGCCTTCTGTTTTAAGTGCTTTTATCGCAAGTCCATTAAAAAATTGAACAGTTTTATAAATGTCGACTTGTAATTTGGCTTTCGCCGAAATAACTGCTGGCTTCTCGCCATCTTGAGTAATAAAATTATGAGAATGCGGTGTCTGTCTGTTGCAAGGCAAACCGCTGTCGATAACCAAAACCTGACGTAATGAACGTCCTAAACTCATTGCGGCAGACAATCCGCTGTAACTGCCACCAATGATAATCACTTCAAAATGCTTCTGTTCCATATTTCTATCTTTAATGATTTTGTTTTCTATGTAATTTGTAATTGATTAAATGCCCGATGATCATTCCAATTCCTCCAAAATAAATCAGATCAAGATGAATTTCGAAAAAGAGTTCTGTCAAAATACTAATCCAAATCAGCGCCATTGAAACAACCAAAATTGACGATACCAACAGAGCTGATTTTTTTATAATTTTGAGAATTGCAAATAAACCTATCGAAGCAAATAGTAAATCTATAATTGGGTTGTGACTCAAGCCTAAAGGGAGAATCGTTAAAAGAGGAAAAATCAAACAATGCACCAGACAAATGGTCGCGCTCGAAATTCCTAAAATATCGTAAAAAGATGTGCTTATTTTCTTCATTATGTGTACTTTTGCTTAATGCAATTTTGTTGCAAATATATACAATTTTATCAATTGCAACATTGTTGCGTTTAAATTTTAATTCCGTAAAAAATGAAGACTACACGTAATACCGCAGCAAAGACAGCTGTTTTAGAGGTGTTTGAGAAATCTAAAACGGCTCTTTCGCATACCGAAATTCAGAAACAATTAAATGATTTGTGCGATCGCGTTACCATTTACAGAATTTTGGATCGTTTGATTAATGAAGATGTAATTCATAAGATTTCGAATTTGGATGGAACGGTAAAGTATGCCAAATGCAATCATTCGCATCAACGTGTACACATTCACAACCATGCTCACTTTAGTTGCGAGAATTGTCATGAGATTACTTGCCTTGAGACTGTAAAACCGAGTTACATTATGCCACACAATTATAAAGTGAACGAAATCAATTTTACGTTATCAGGATTATGTCCGAATTGTTTAAATTCTAACATTTAACTTTTAGACTCGTCTAAAAATATTGTTTCGCGAATATAATTTTTCTCTATATTTGTGAAAACAATACTTTTACAATGACCAAATCTTTAGAAGAAGTCCACGAATCGGTTTCTACAGAAAACAAAAAAAAAGGTTTTAGAAAAATTTTAGCCTTCTTAGGCCCTGCATATTTAGTAAGCGTTGGCTACATGGATCCAGGAAACTGGGCGACTGACATTGCCGGCGGAAGCCAATTCGGATACACTTTGGTTTGGGTTTTATTAATGAGCAATTTAATGGCGTTGCTTTTGCAGAGTTTAAGTGCGCGCCTCGGAATTGTAACACAGCGCGACCTTGCACAAGCCTCTCGAGAAACCTATTCCAAATACATCAACTACATTTTATACTTTCTTGCCGAAATTGCCATTGCGGCCTGCGATCTGGCAGAAGTTCTTGGAATGGCAATCGGAATTAATCTGCTTTTCGGAATTCCGTTGCTTGAAGCTGTTCTAATTACCGTTTTAGACACCTTTTTACTGCTTTTCCTGATCAATAAAGGAATTCGCAAGATGGAAGCCTTCATTATTGCTTTGGTTGCCATAATTGGCTTCTCTTTCATTTTCGAAATGATTTTTGCCGAGCCAGAAATGGGCAAAGTTTTACAAGGACTTATTCCTTCGATTCCAAATTCAGCCGCTTTATATATTGCAATCGGGATTATTGGGGCAACTGTAATGCCGCACAACTTGTACTTGCATTCGTCTTTAGTGCAAACCCGAAAATTTGATAGAACGCCAGCGGGAATCAAACAAGCTTTAAAATATAACTTTATAGATTCTACTATCGCCTTAAATCTTGCTTTCTTTGTAAATGCGGCTATTTTAATTCTGGCAGCAGCCACTTTCCATAAAAACGGAATGTATGAAGTGGCCGAAATTCAAGACGCGCACAAATTTTTAGAACCACTACTGGGAACAAAATGGGCACCAGCTTTATTTGCTATTGCGCTAATTGCTGCCGGGCAAAGTTCGACTGTAACAGGAACGCTCGCCGGGCAAATCGTAATGGAAGGTTATCTTCATTTTAGAATTCAGCCTTGGGTACGTAGAATTATAACACGTTTAATTGCCATTATACCAGCTGTAATCGTGATTTTGATTTATGGCGAAAGCGTAACCGGAAAGCTTTTAATTCTAAGTCAGGTCATTTTGAGTTTGCAATTAGGTTTTGCAATTATCCCGCTTATACATTTTGTGAGTGATAAGTCGAAAATGAAAGGTTTTCACATTTCGAGAACTACTCAAGTCGTATCTTGGATTATCGCAGCGATTATTGTTTCTTTAAATGCCAAATTGGTTTATGACGAAATCACTTCTTGGCTAGCAAACTCAAACCATCCGATGATTCTTTGGTTTACAGTAGTTCCTTTAGCATTCGGTTTTTTAGGTTTATTGCTCTACATCATTTTCAATCCTTTTATTGCAAAAGCAAAAAACAAAAACATAAATCATTCGCCTCATAATCTTAAATTGAAGTTTTCGCCAAGAGAAAGCCAAAGCATCAAAAACATTGCAGTTTCTGTCGATTTCTCACATGCCGACGAAGCGGCTTTGAATAAAGCCTTTGAATTGGGTGGCATTGACACCGAATATACCCTCATTCACATTGTAGAAACGGTCGGAGCCTTAATGTATGGCGTTCATGTTCACGATCACGAAACCACAATCGATGAGAAATTATTGCTGAAATACAAGGACATGCTTTCAGATAAAGGATTCAAGATCAAAACAGAACTTGGTTTTGGAAAACCAAACAAAGTAATTCCGAAAATTATAAACGAAGGAAATTTTGACATTCTCGTCATGGGAACCCACGGCCACACTGGATTGAAAGATATTCTTTTCGGCACAACAGTAGATAAATTGAGACATAAAATTTCAATACCTTTGTTGATTGTTAAATAAAGTTTCTAAGATGCTAAGCTACTAAAACTCTAAGGTTTTTATTAAAAAGCCTGAAAAGAAAACTTAGAATCTCAGCATCTTAGAAACTTAGAAGCTTAAAAAAAATGACCTTTTCAGAAGAAAATTACTTAAAATCGATATACCATCTAACAGCGGCTTTAGAAACTGAAGTGAGCACCAATGCTATTGCAGAAATTATGGAAACGAAAGCTTCCTCTGTGACCGATATGCTTAAAAAGTTGGCAGAGAAAGATTTAGTAAATTATAAAAAATATCAAGGAGTTTCTTTAACCGAAAACGGAAAACTGGCTGCAAAAATGATTGTGAGAAAACATCGTCTTTGGGAAGTATTTTTGGTGGAGAAACTAAACTTTAGCTGGGATGAAGTCCACGATATTGCGGAACAGTTGGAACACATCAAATCGGAGCAATTGATTAACCGTCTGGACGATTTTCTTGGAAATCCAACCGAAGATCCGCACGGCGATCCAATTCCGGATGCAAATGGACGAATCATTAAAATCGAGAAACACCTTTTATCAGAGCTTGAAGAGAATCAAATCGGAGTTTGTGTCGGCGTAAAAGATACTTCGTCAGAATTTTTAAAATATCTGGATAAACAAAGAATCGCTTTAGGATCAAAAATTGAATTGCTTTCTAAAGAATCCTTCGATCTATCGGTTAAAATTAAAGTGAATGATAGAGAATTGTCTATTTCTAATAAAATTGCTTCTAATTTGTTTGTGAAGCTGGTTTAAAGGTTATTTCGGAGAGATTCACAAAGAAGTTCACAGAGACACCCTTAAGAGTTTGAACAAGGTTTTTTCTGTCAGGCTGAGCGAAGTCGAAGCCCCCGCAAAGTGATTCTGCAAACGTAGGCTTCGACTTCGCTCAGCCTGACAAATAAGTTCTATAGCGACCATAGCCACTTAAATTATTCTTTAAACAATCCCCTTTTCAATCATTTCCAGCATAACTGGCGAAGCATTTTTAAAAGTTGGTGCTTGCTCGATAATACTTCCAGCGTTCTTTTTATTTACTTTAAACGTAACATCATCATCAGTTGTAAAAAGCAATGCCGTCAAAAAAGGATTTTTGATATGTGAGCCTAAAACCAACAAGGCTTCATCTAAAGTATGAATGCTTTCTATTTCTTCTGTTTTATATCGAAAAGTCAGCGAAATTGAGAATGTATTATCTTCATTGAGAACCAATCGGAAATAAACATTTTTGAGTTCTGTATCGCCCATGGTTTTGGCCAAAGTCAGTTTGGCGAAAGTTCCTTTTTGGATGCTTTCTTTAACTCGTTCACAAAAAAGGGCAAATATTGGTTCGTACATTTTTTTAAGTTGCTAAGGTTCTGAGATGCTAAGTTTTTTTTAAGAATCTTTGTCTTTTTTAACCGCAAAGGTCGCAAAGATTTACGCAAGGTTCGCTAAGTTTTTTAATTTTCCTTGTGTGCTTTGCGTAATCCCTTGCGACCTTTGCGGTTAAGAAAAAATTACTTTCCTGTAAATTCAGCTTTACGTTTTTCTAAGAATGCTGTGGTTCCTTCTTTAAAATCCTCGGTTCCAAAACATTCTCCGAATGATTTTATTTCAGTATCAAAACCATTTTTACCGTCTTTAAAGTTGGCATTGATTGCTTTGATTGCTTTTCCAATTGCGAATGGTGCATTTTTGATAATTTTCTGAGCGATTACGTTTGTAAATGACAGAAGTTCTTCTTGAGGCACAACATGATTTACTAAACCGTAATCTTTTGCTTGTTCAGCAGTAATCATAGCTGCGGTCATGATCATTTCCATTGCACGGCCTTTTCCAACTAATTGCGGTAAACGCTGTGTTCCACCATAACCAGGAATTAATCCTAAAGTTACTTCTGGAAGTCCCATTTTTGCATTGTCTGAAGCAACTCTAAAATGACATGCCATTGCCAATTCTAATCCGCCGCCAAGAGCAAAACCATTAACGGCTGCAATAACTGGCTTTTTAAGGTTTTCGATGAAATCAAATAAAGACTCCTGTCCTTCAGCAGCTAGTTGTGCTCCTTCAACAGTGGTATAATTTGCAAATTCCGAAATATCTGCCCCAGCAACAAAGGCTTTCTCTCCGCTTCCGGTTAAAATAATAATACGAACATCATCATTTTTAGATAATGATTGAATCGCATTACTCAGATCACTAATGGTTGCTTTGTTTAAAGCATTTAATTTAGTTGGTCTGTTAATAGTGATGGTAGCAACTTTTTCTACAATTGAAATTAAGATATTTTCGTAATCCATGACGCTATATTTATGAGTTGGTGATAGGGAGAGAAACCGTAAATGTTGTTCCTTTTCCGTAAGTTGACTCAAAGGTAATTGTTCCTTTGTAATTTTCGATAATGTTTTTGATAATTCCGAGTCCAAGTCCCATACCGCTGGTTTTGGTAGTAAATTTTGGTTCGAAAATTCTTCCGATATCTTGTTTCTGAATACCGATTCCGTTGTCTTTTACGGCAATTTCAACATCGTTATTTCGCCTTTTTACCGAAACTACTATCGATTTCTGAAATTGACTTTCTGGAATAGCCTGAGTGGCATTTTTAACCAAGTTGGTAATTACACGAATCAATTGCGTACGATCCATTTTGGAAATGATTTCTTCTTCTTCTTTTTCAAAAGAAATATAATCTTCGTTGAAGATATCCAAAGCCAATTCGACAACCTCAACTACATTCAGCGTTTCGTTTTGCTGTGCTGGCATCGAAGCAAAGTTTGAAAATGCGGAAGCAACAGCTGTCATTGTATCTATCTGTTGAATTAAAGTTTCGGAGTAATCATTCATTTTCTGCTTCACATCTGGAGCAGCAGGATCGAATTTTCTTTGGAAACTCTGAACCGTCAAACGCATCGGCGTAAGCGGATTTTTAATTTCGTGCGCGACCTGTTTCGCCATTTCACGCCAAGCTTCTTCACGTTCGCTTTGCGCTAGTTTGATAGCACTGGTTTCCAATTTGTCTACCATTCCGTTGTAAGCTCTAATCAAGAAATTAACTTCTTTACTGTTGGCTTCCAGAACAATTTTTTCGTTCTTCTGATCCAGATTAGTCTCTTCTAGTCGCTCTGAAATCGTTTTTAATGATTTCGTGATATACGTTGAAAGGAAATACGCCAATGCAAAAGCAACAATCAGCATAAAAGAATAAACCTGACTCAGACGAATTAGGAAAGTATTCAACTCGTTATCATAATAACCATCGTCTTCTAAATAAGGAAGATTCAGGATTCCAAGCGGTTTAAATTTTTCGTCTTTAATTAAACTGTATGAAGAGCGGTTTTTGACTCCATCGATAGTTTTAATATCCACAAAACGTTTTTCGATGGAAGAACGAACCAGTTTAAGAATATATTCTGGAATTGGAGGTGCAATTTTATCTACAGCGAAAGATTCTTTGGATGACTTTAAAAGTTTTCCATCCAAACTGTAAATGTTGATTTCAATTTTATGAATCTGCGCTAACTCGTGAATTTTATCTTTAAAGATTAAATCTAAATTCTGAGTTTTTAGCGGATAAGTTGTAGTTGCCAGAACATAATTAATATGTTCTTTTACCGCATTTTCTTTTCGTTCTAAACGTTCCTGATGGTATTCTTTGGCCTCAGTTTTAAACTGAATAATCGAAATCGAAGCCAATAAAAAAGATGCCACAACAATCAATACAATCATCGATAGGAAAATCCTAGTTCGAAGTGATAGCATTGTCATTTTGAAGTTTAGCATGTTTTTAGTGATTAGTGAATAGTAATTAGTGAATAGTAAAAGCTTGAAACTAATTACTATTCACTTTTTACTAATTACTTTTTTTCTCTTATTCTTTTATAAAATCGGAAACCCAGCATAATTAAAACGGAGAATAAAATAATTCCGATTACGCCGAAAATCCAGTTGATGGCACTTTTTAAAACTACTAAAAAGACAACCGCAAATAGAATAATGGTTGCGCCTTCATTCCATAAACGCATAAAATTATTGGTATATTTTACCTCATCGTTTTGCAGTTGTTTAAAAATCTGATGACATTTTCCGTGATATAAATATAAAAGAAAAACGAAACATAATTTTACGTGCATCCATGGCATTTTGATCCAAACACTTCCCGCATCTGTAAAAAACAACATCCAAAAAGCAAAAATACTCGCCAAAACCGCCGATGGCCAAGTAATAATGTACCACAAACGATAGGCCATTATTTTGTATTGCGCCTGCAGAATTTCTTTTTCTGGCGAAGGTTTTTCATTGGCTTCAATTTGATAAACAAACAAACGCACAATATAAAACAAACCCGCAAACCAAGTAATTACAAAAATAAGATGCAGTGATTTTAAGTAATTATAGTATTCCATTATTTTCGGTTTAAAGTTTCAGGTTTAAAGTTTCAAGTTATCAACTTTGAGAAAAACTTGAAACCTGAAACTTGAAACTAAATATTATTTCGCCCAATCATTAATCCAGTTAGAAACCGTCTTACACCATTCGTCATCGTCATTCAAACAAGGAATTGCTAAGAACTCTTCTCCTCCATTTGCTTCAAAATCCTCTTTGGCGCGCATGGCAATTTCTTCTAAAGTTTCTAAACAATCTGAAACGAAAGCCGGTGTAACAACTGCCAATTTCTTGATTCCTTTTGCTGGCATGTTATCAATTTCAACATCGGTATAAGGTTCCAACCATTTATCTCCCGCTAAACGTGATTGAAATGTCAGACTGTATTTATCTTCAGGAAGCCCTAATAATTTTACAACTTGTCTTGTTGTTTCGTAACATTGGTGACGATAACAAAACTCGTGCGCTGGTGAAGGCGTATTGCAACAAGAACCGTCAATTTTACAATGCGATTTAGTTACATCCGTTTTGCGAATATGACGCTCTGGAATTCCGTGGTAAGAAAACAATAAATGATCGTAATCAAAACCAACTAAATGTTTCTGAATTGAATCGGCTAAATTCTTGATATAATCCGGTTTATTGTAAAATGCCGGAACATCTGTAAACTTCATGTGTGGGAATTTCTTCTTACGGATTTCCTCTGCTTTTACTAAAATAGTCAAAGTTGAAGCCATTGCATATTGTGGATATAAAGGAAAAAGCATTACATCTGTAACTCCTTTATCGCTCAATTCTTGAAGTCCTTTTTCGATTGTCATACTTCCGTAACGCATTGCTAAAGAAACAGGAACATTTACAAGAGGCTGAACCTTTTTCTGCATTCTTTCTGAAAGAACAACTAATGGAGAACCTTCTTCCCACCAAATTTTTGCATAAGCATGCGCAGATTCTTCTGGTCTTTTTCTTAAAATAATACCGCGAACTAATAATGCTCTTAATAAATACGGAACATCGATCACGTATTTATCCATTAAAAATTCATCTAAATAAGGTTTAACATCTTTTGGAGTTGGACTTTCTGGAGATCCAAGATTTACTAATAATACGCCTTTCATTATTGTTTTTTTGCATTAGGCTTTAAGCATTAGGCTTTAAGCTTTTATTTGTTTTTAAAAATTTCGTCAAAAGTAGAACTTGCTACTTTTTAGAAATATGATAATTATTACTTTTTAATTATGTCTTTATTTATAAAATTGATTTCTCTCGCAGATTCGGGAAATTTAGCAACTATTTATTTTGTGCCAATTCGTGAATTAGTGGCGAACAAAAACTTACACATTCGCATTAATCGACATTAAATACTTCTTTGGAGTTGTCGCAAATTTTTTCTTGAATGCCGCGATGAAATGACTTCCTGTACTGTAACCGATTTTCAAACCAACTTCATTTACATTATAGGAACCGCTGTCTAAAAGTTTTCGGGCGAAATCCATTTTGTAATCGAAAAGAAAACCGTATACCGTGTCGCCGTAAATTTGTTTGAAACCCATTTTAAGTTTCTTCAAATTCAAACCAATTTCGTCTGCCAATTCTTGCAATCCTGGCGGTTCGGCCATATTAGCGATAATAATTTCTTTAGCTTTTCTGATTTTCAGAACGTTATCTTCATCAATTAAAAACGGACATTGTTCTGCATTTGGATCTTCAGTTCTATTAAAATACAAACTCAATAATTCGTATCCTTTTCCTTTATAATAAAGGTTTTTTATAGACGGATGAAGATTGTAATGAAACAACTGACTCAGCACAATCGCCATTGACGGACTGATATTTCCTTCGTTATAATACTTTTTATCCTTATTGTCTGGACTCAAAAAAGTAATATAATCGGCTTCGGCAGAAAACAACGCGTGAAATTTTTTAATCGATACAATTACCGAAATCGCCCAAGAGTTTGGAGCCAATTCTAAATTTAGCGGTAATTCTTTCTGCGGATTGTATAAAAGTAGCGATTTTTCTTCTTTCAATTCTAAAGCATAATTGCCTTGATTGAATAAGAATTTTGCATTTCCTTTTATCCCGAAGTGAAACTGTATCAGGCCAGTACCTATTATTTCATGCTGTGCATAAAATGGCTCTAGACCGTCATTTTGAAAACGGATCAGCGTAAAGTCGTCTTCAATTTTTATAATTTCTTGAGAACCCATAGCGATATTTTTTTGAAACAAAAATCGAAACAAACTCAAAATGTTATTTAGAACGACTCTAAACTAATCACTTCAAATGAGTTGATTTTGCTACAAAAGTAGTCCTTTTTACTCAAAAACACCTATTTAGGTTCAAAAAAACATACAGCGACATAAAAAGTACTTTTAGCGTTATTTTTATCGATGGTATAGTAATAATTTTGTTGCACTTTTATGAAAGTGAATTTATGGAAAACAATAACGTACCGAAACACCTTTATTTTTACTCAGTTGGTCTGAGTTATAAAAAAGCTGATGCTGAGGTTAGAGGTCAATTTAGTTTGGATGCCGTTGCGAAAACACGTTTACTGGAACAAGCTAAAAACGATGGAATAGAAAGTTTACTGGTTACTTCAACTTGCAACAGAACCGAAATCTACGGTTTTGCCGAACACCCATTTCAATTAATAAAACTTATCTGCGACAACAGCAACGGTTCTGTCGATGCTTTTCAAAAAGTTGGTTTCGTTTACAAAAATCAAGAAGCAATTAATCATATGTTTCGCGTAGGAACTGGTTTAGACAGTCAGATCTTAGGCGATTTCGAAATTATATCTCAAATAAAAACCAGTTTTACACATTCAAAATCAATGGGATTAGCCAATGCTTTTATGGAAAGATTGGTCAATGCGGTAATTCAGGCAAGCAAAAGAATTAAAACGGAAACAGAAATTAGTTCTGGTGCTACTTCAGTTTCTTTTGCATCTGTACAATATATTTTGAAGAATGTTGAAGATATCAGCAACAAAAACATTTTACTTTTTGGAACTGGAAAAATCGGGAGAAACACGTGTGAGAATTTAGTAAAACATACCAAAAACGAACACATTACTTTAATCAACCGTACTAAAGATAAAGCAGAAAAATTAGCAGGAAAATTAAATCTAATTGTTAAAGATTACTCTGAATTACATTTAGAACTTCAAAAAGCCGATGTTGTGGTTGTTGCAACTGGCGCTCAAAACCCAACGGTTGACAAAGCGATTTTGAATCTTAAAAAACCTTTGTTGATTCTGGATTTGTCGATTCCGAAAAACGTAAATGAAAACGTAGAAGAATTAGAAGGTGTAACTTTAATCCACATGGATTATCTGTCTCAATTGACAGATGAAACTTTGGAAAACAGAAAATTACACATTCCGGCAGCTGAAGCAATCATCGAAGAAATCAAAGAAGAATTTGTTACTTGGATGAAAGGCAGAAAATTTGCTCCGACAATCAATGCTTTAAAAGAAAAATTAAACGCTATTAAAGCTTCAGAACTAGATTTTCAAAGCAAAAAAATTGCCGATTTTAATGAAGAGCAAGCTGAAATCATCAGTAACAGAATCATTCAAAAAATCACTACACATTTCGCAAATCATTTAAAAGACGACGATACCATGGTCGATGAAAGCATCGAATGGATCGAGAAAGTCTTCAAAATAAAAGCATCTTAAATACAGTTTAAACCATACAAGTTATCTAAGTTCATTTAAAAACTGTGTTTTACCCAAACCGCTTAAATTTACTTATATAACTTATATAGTTTAAAAAAACAAAAAGTTATATCACACTATTTAAACTGTGTTTTACTCAAACCGCTTAAATTTACTTATATAACTTATATGGTTTAAAAAACAAAACATGGCTGAAAAAACAATCAGAATTGGAACGCGTGACAGCGAATTAGCACTTTGGCAAGCACATACTGTCGAGAAAAAACTAAACGACTTAGGTTATAAAACCTCGATTGTTGCGGTTAAATCTCAAGGCGATATTATTCTGGATAAACCTCTTTACGAATTAGGGATTACTGGAATTTTTACCAAAACGCTTGATATTGCTATGATCAATGGCGATGTTGATATTGCAGTGCATTCTATGAAAGATGTTCCAACGGCTTTACCAAAAGGTATCGTTCAAGGTGCTGTTTTATCAAGAGCCAATGTTCTGGACATTTTAGTTCATAAAGGAAATCCTGACTTTACAAATCCAAGTACCATTGCAACTGGAAGTTTGCGTCGCCAGGCACAATGGTTCAATAAATACCCAAATCATACTGTTGTAGATTTACGTGGGAACGTAAATACGCGTATGCAAAAACTTCAGGACAATAATTGGGATGGAGCTGTTTTTGCAGCTGCAGGTTTAGAGCGCATCAACTTAAAACCTGAAAATTATATCAATTTAGATTGGATGATTCCTGCTCCAGCACAAGGCGCAATGCTTGTCGTGGGAATGGAAAATGACAATTATACACTGGATGCCCTTTCGCAGTTAAATGATATCGAAACTGAAATTTGCACCTATATCGAACGTCAGTTTTTGAGAACGCTTGAAGGTGGATGTACTGCTCCAATTGGTGCTCTAGTAAATTATAATGAAGATGAAGATACTTTGCATTTTCAAGGTGTTTTACTTTCTATTGACGGAAAACAAAAACTAGAAATCAACAAAACGGTTGATATTTCAGAATGGAAAAAATTAGGTTTCAATTCTGCTCATGAGATTTTGAATAATGGTGGAACAGAATTAATGCAGAAAATTAAAGAATCTTTGAAGAAATAATGGCAAACGCAGTTCAAATACTATCTACTAAAATATTATCTCCTCTTCATAAACAAGAGCTGATGAAATATGGCGTAGAATTAATAGAAGCCGATTTCATTAAAACCGAAAACAAACCCTTCGAATTAAAAGACATTAACGAAAGCCTGATTTTTACAAGTCAGAATGCTGTTCACAGTGTTTTATCAGACCCAAAATCAGAAGAACTAAAAAAGAAAAACGTGTACTGCGTGGGTCTTAAGACCAAAACGCTTTTAAGCGATAATGGTTTTAATGTAGTGGCTTATACCGGCTATGCATCAGATTTAGCAGAAATTATCACTTTGATTTATGCGAATGAAAGCTACACTTTTTTTAGCGGAAATCTTAGAAGAGACACTTTGCCTGAAGCTTTCAAAGAAAACGGAATTAAATTCAATGAAATTCAGGTTTACGAAACCACACTTCAGCCACAGAAAATAAAAGCAAATCCTGAAGCGATTTTGTTTTTTAGTCCGTCTGGAGTCAAAAGTTATCTGAAACATAATACCATCAATAAACAAATCTGCTTTTGCATTGGTGATACTACCGCAGAAGCTTTATCAAAAATCACAAAGAATATCATCATCGCAGATCAGCCCACAATTGAAGACGTGATTGAAGATGTAATTCACGAATACAAATAAATTAAAGCAATAAGCTTTAGGCAGTAAGCCGTAAGCAAAAAAATCATAGTTAAAAACAAGCTTAAAGCCTAAAGCTTAAAGCCTAAAGCAAGAAAAAATGTTAAAAAACGACCTATTTTTAAGAGCATTAAAAGGAGAAACTGTGCAACGTCCGCCGGTATGGATGATGCGTCAGGCAGGAAGATATTTACCTGAATTTAGAGAACTTCGTGATAAATATGATTTTTTTACGCGTTGTGAAACTCCAGAATTAGCTGCTGAAATTACAGTTCAACCTATCCGAAGAATCGCTCCAGATGCTGCGATTTTATTTTCGGATATTTTAGTAGTTCCACGTGCTATGGGAATTCATGTAGAATTAAAAGACAATTTGGGACCAATTATTCCAAATCCGATTCGTTCTCTAGCAGATGTTCATAAAGTTTACGTTCCAGATGTAAATGAGACTTTAGGCTACGTTTTTGACGCTGTGAAATTGACTAAGGAAATGCTGAATGATGAAGTTCCGTTAATTGGTTTCGCAGGTTCGCCTTGGACTATTTTCTGCTACGCTGTTGAAGGAAAAGGTTCTAAAAGTTTTGATACTGCAAAAGGATTCTGTTTCTCAAACCCAGCTGCAGCACATACTTTATTGCAAAAAATTACCGATACGACTATTTTATATTTAAAAGAAAAAGTAAAGTCGGGAGTAAATGCCGTTCAGATTTTTGATTCTTGGGGAGGAATGCTTTCTCCTGTTGATTATCAGGAATTTTCATGGAAATACATCAACCAGATTGTTGACGCTTTAGCTGATATTACTCCTGTTATTGTTTTCGGAAAAGGATGCTGGTTTGCTCTTGGCGAAATGGGTAAAAGTAAAGCTTCTGCATTAGGAGTTGACTGGACTTGTTCGGCTAGAAATGCTCGTTATTTGTCTGGTGGAAATATTACTTTACAAGGAAATTTTGATCCGTCAAGATTACTTTCTCCAATTCCGACTATCAAGAAAATGGTTCATGAAATGATCGATGAGTTCGGAAAAGATAAATATATCGTAAATTTAGGTCACGGAATTTTACCAAATATACCTGTAGATCACGCCAAAGCGTTTATTGACGCTGTGAAGGAATACGGAAACTAGTATTCAGTTTTCAGTCGCAGTTTTTAGATTTTACTGCGACTGAAAACTAAAACTCAAAACTCAAAAACATGCTCAACAAAGGTTTAAGAGACGAAGAAAAAATCAGAATTGATAACGTTCTCAAAACGTTACGAACTCTTGTTTTTGTACCTTATCCTTTGACTGTTTTACAAAAAACAGAAATTGAAAATCAACTGAAAGAATTTGGATTAAATATTGAAACTTTAGTCGATTATTCAAATGACGAATTAATCACATTATTAATGCGTCTTCATTTTGATTGGGATCAATTAGAACAATTTGCTGATGTTTTAATTGAATTTTCTAAAATAGAAAACTATACTTTTACAGGAAAAGCATTGGCCGTTTATCAATATATCCAACAAGAAAGCAAGGTTTTTTCTTTCGGAATCAATACTAAAATTACTTCTCTAAAAGACAAATAAAAATGAGTTTTACAGATTGGAAAATAGACCGAATTGAAAACATTCTTCCCGAAGAATTCTATAGATTAATTGATAAAAATAGAAATCATATCGGACACACTTTTCCCGTTACGCTGGCTAATTCTGACTCACCAGAAAATGCCGAAAACTTTTTATCGGTTAGCAAAGACAAAGAAAAAAACAACGAAGGATATTATTTTTATGCTAGAGAAATTGACACAAATGATTTAATAGGTTATTTATGTGTAAAAACCATTGATTACCAGATTTCAAAATGTGAATTAGGCTATTTTATCGACGAAGATTTTCAAGGAAAAGGGATCACGTCCAAAATGGTATCACATGCCTTGGAATTTTGCTTTAACGAATTACTGATGAACAAAGTTTTCATTTGTACATCAGAAGTTAATCTGGCGAGTCAGAGCATCGCATTGAAACATAATTTTAAACAAGAAGGAATTTTAAGAGACGAATTTCGAAACGGTGATGGAGAATTGCAAAACACTGTTTACTTCGGATTGCTTAAATCAGAATATATTAAACCATGAAAGACAAATTTTACGCATACATACAAAATTTACAAGACCAAATCTGTGCTGGATTAGAAGCTGTTGACGGAACTACAAAATTCCGTGAAGACTTATGGAAACGTCCTGAAGGCGGAGGCGGGAGAACGCGCGTTATAGAAAACGGTGCTGTTTTTGAAAAAGGCGGTGTCAACATTTCTGCTGTTCATGGAAAACTTCCTGAAACGATGCAAAAAATGTTTGGCGTTGGCGAAGCCGATTTCTTTGCTTGTGGATTAAGCTTGGTCATTCACCCGAAAAACCCGATGGTTCCTACTGTTCACGCCAATTGGCGATATTTCGAAATGTATGACGAAAACGGAAATGTAATTGAACAATGGTTTGGTGGCGGACAGGATTTAACACCATATTATTTGTTTGAAGAAGATGCAAAACATTTTCACCAAACGTGTAAAACCGCTTGTGACAAACACAATCCAGAGTTTTATTCAAAATATAAAAAACAGTGCGATTCGTATTTCTGGAATGCACACCGAAATGAAGCCCGCGGACTTGGCGGTTTGTTCTTTGATTATTGCAAAGCAAGTGAAGCAATGTCAATGGAAAACTGGTACGATTTTGTAACCGAAGTTGGAAATAGTTTTCTTGAAGCTTATGTACCAATTGTAGAAAGAAGAAAGAATTTAGAATATACTCCAGAAAACAGAAACTGGCAGGAAATCCGTCGCGGTCGTTATGTGGAGTTTAATCTAGTACACGATAAAGGAACTTTATTCGGATTAAAAACCAACGGAAGAATTGAAAGTATTTTAATGAGTTTGCCTCCGCATGTTCAATGGGTTTACGATCATCATCCAGAAGCGGGAAGCGAAGAGGAGAAATTGATAAATATATTGCAGAACCCGATTGAGTGGATTTCTTAATCTAAAAATTTATTTAACACATAGAAACATAGATTTAAAGACCTATCTTAGGGCTAATTTTTAGAAAATTATATTTTTTCACATAGTCTGATTGTTCGGAATGAAACTTCTTTTAAAATTATCTAAAACTATGTTTCTATGCGTTTGAAACTGATTTATATCACATTTTTTATCAGCTTTTTTGGATGTTTTGCCCAAAACGATTCCCTGCACAATTCGTATTTTAAATCTTATAACGATAAAATCACAGCCAGCGTTTATTATTTGGACACTTCCAATAGTTTTCAAATTGCTTCAGGTCAGGATTCGCAAACGTATGTGAATCTAATTCCAAATCGAAGAGAACAGATCGGTTTTACCTTAAATTATAAGATCGTTGATATCACGATTGGTTTTGCACCCAAATTTCTAAGTCAGAATAAGGGCGATTCTCATTCCAAAAACTTTAATTTCAACACCCGTTTTTACTATAAAAAATGGATGCAGTCTTTTACTTTTATCAACCAAAAAGGATTTTACATTAGCGATGATAATATTATTGCACAGCTGCCAAACATGCGAACAACAAAAATTGGTGGATCGACAGCTTACATTTTTAATGATAAATTCTCTTTTAAAACATTGGTGAGCCAAAACGAATGGCAGACTAAAAGCTCTGGAAGTTTTATCCCTTCATTTTCTTTTTACTACACCAATCTCGATTTAAACACTCCCGATTCGTCACCTGGGGATATTTATGTATTCACTTTGGCTCCCGCCTATTTTTACAATTTCGTAATCAGTGATCGCGTTTTAATTGGCGCAGGACTTGCTTTGGGTGGTGGGTTAAATATTATTGATAAAGAAACCTCAGCTTTATATCAAGCCGATTTCAATTTAAAACTGGCCTACAATAAAGATCGTTTCTTTGGTTTTGCCAGTCTCAATACCGTAAGTTTTGCGCAAGATGATAAAGTTGATCCAAGATTGAATGACAATATTGCTACGGTAAAACTTTCTGTTGGTTACCGATTTGATCCTCCAAAAAAAGTAAAAGAAGTCTACGACAATGTCAATAAAAAAATAGGTTTGTAAGAAATCTTAACCCGAAATAAGCATACAACCCAATTAAAATGCTTAAATTACAGAGATTTATAAAAACTAAAATTCATTGTTATGAAAGGTATAAACAGCGAACAGTTAAATCTCATGCATTCTGGAAAAGGTTTTATTGCAGCATTAGATCAAAGTGGCGGCAGTACACCTAAGGCATTATCGCAATATGGCGTTGAAGAAAGTCAATACACAAATGATGAAGAAATGTACACTCTTGTACATGAAATGAGAACCAGAATTATCAAAAGTCCCGTTTTTGACAGCCAATATATTCTTGGTGCTATTTTGTTTGAAAACACAATGGATCGAAAAATTGACGGACAATGGACAGCAGATTATCTTTGGGAGAAAAAACATATTATTCCATTTCTAAAAGTAGACAAAGGTCTTGCCGATCTTTCCAATGGCGTTCAGTTAATGAAACCGATTTCTAATTTAAACGAATTGCTTGATCGCGCTGTAGAGCGAAAGATTTTTGGAACCAAGATGCGCTCTGTTATAAAAGAAGCAAATCCAAAAGGAATTCAGGAAGTGGTGAAACAGCAATTTGAAGTTGGTCTGCAGATATTTAAGAAAGGACTTGTTCCGATAATTGAACCTGAAGTTGATATTTACAGTACTGATAAAGAAAAATCAGAACAGATTTTGAAAGATGAAATTCAAAAACACCTAAATTCTTTAGACCAAGACGTGAAAGTTATGCTGAAACTTTCTATCCCGACTATAAATAATTTTTACGGCGATTTAATGACTGATCCTCATGTGGTTCGTGTTGTAGCGCTTTCTGGCGGATATTCTCGAGAAGATGCCAATCAGAAACTAGCAGAAAATCATGGATTGATTGCGAGTTTTTCAAGAGCTTTATCAGAAGGGCTTAGCGCTGGGCAATCTGACGCTGAATTTAATTCGCAACTAGGAAATTCAATTAAAGAGATTTACGAAGCTTCCATTCAATAAAATCATAAAAAAAATCCCTGAAGAGTTTCAGGGATTTTGTTTTTCAATTATTTAGAAGTCATTTCTGCGGCCATGTCTAAAGTCTGTAAAATGATATTTTTATCAGACTTGAAAGAATTCAATTTAAAAACAAATTTCAATTTATTATCAATTAACTTTTTAGGCGATTCTATAGCAATATCCGAAAACTGAGAAGAAATTTTAGTCATTCGATCCAATTCGGAGTCTTTTGCGTTTTTACCAAATGTTTTAACTGTTTGCGCAATATTGAGTTTTCCAGAAATATAGTTTTTGCTCAAATCTTTCTTGGTGTCTTTTGTAAAAGATCCGTTTCCTGCACCAAAATACTCTTTTGTATTGGCAACAATTACCACGTCTTTGTCTTTCAGAATAAATATATTATCATATTCTTGAGTTCCAACAATCGTGTAGAAATTTCCATTTTGAACCAATACTTTTTTGCGAACACCCAATTGCAATAATTTATCTCCAAATGTTGGATGCGTAGAAGTAAAAATTACAGAAAACAACGGAATTTCTTTTTTCACTTTCTCCTCCGTTATTTTTTCTTCATAATTCTCATCGTAGCCATACTTTTTGGTCATTACTTCAACTTCTTTCACATCATACAAAAACGCGCTTAAATCGCCATCAAAAAGCTTTGCTGTAGCTTCTTCATCTACAATGGTCGAAATTAAATCTGTAATAAGTGTAATATCTTCTTTTGCGAATTTCGGATTTTGAAATAATTCTGTCATTAATAAAGGAAAGTTTTCTAACGCCGCTTTTGTATTGCCATGATACGAAATATAACCCAAAGGTTTCTGAGCAGGAAAATAATTAAAGATATTTTTATTGATTTTTCTATTGCTGATTTTGCTAACAACATTGGCAATCTCTGGAGAATATTCTACCTCTTCTTCGATTCGGGCATTATCATTATCAAAATAAAAATCCAAATTGATGCCCTTTATAAAATTCCCAAAATTATTCTGCATTGGCAAATATTTATCGTAACCGCCAAATAACGAAAGCGGATAATTATACATGGAATACAAACTAGACATCATTCCGCCATAATTTACCCAAGAAGAAATATCGGCAGCAACATTTATTTTTGGAGAAATCGGCGCTGTAAATCCATTTTCGAATAATGCTTTTATGATTTCTCGCTGCCTTTCAGCTAATTTTTTATCAAATTCTGCTTGTTCAACAGTATATTCTTCATACGGATTTCCATCATACAGATAATCGTTCTCTGCTGGTTCTTCCAATATTATTGAGTCGGTACTTCTTTCTGCAGGTACGGGAATCGCTGGCGGATAAACTGGTGCTTCAATTACAGTAGTCTCTTCATAAGGCTCAGATATTGAAACAGAATCTGTTGCTACAGAAGTTTCTGCAACATCATAAAATTTAGAAGGAAGTCGTTTTGTCAATTCAATAACAACCAAATAATTGTCGTTCCAGACAAACGATCTTTTTACTCCATTTGGTGTATAAACTTCGTATTTTCCAAAATCTTCAATTGAACTGTTTGTTCCGTTTGCTCCCTGCTTTTCGATTAAATATTTTCTAACCGCTTCTTTGCTTTTTACCGGAATCGTAACTTGGTAAAACGGAACAGAATCTAAGAAGTTCCCGTGAATGGTAACTTTTTCATTCAATTTAATAATATCGGCATATTTACGAAGATCAAAATCAGGTTTTTTACTGATGTATTTGGTTAAAATCGGATGATTTAAAACCTCATCGACGCTAACTTTTTTAGAAAGCTGACTTCCGTTAAACTGTACAAAATAATCGTATTTTTCTGGAACGGTCTGTCCAAAAGAGAAATACGTGGCGAATAGAAAAATGAGTGTGTAAAAATGCTTCATAAAATCAAGGCGTTAATTGGATGGTATTATTCATTAATATCGATTTTTTAAAAACGCTGTACATACTTTGTTTTAAAAAAACCGTCTTTTTGTTTTTTGAAATTTTGCTGTTTGCATTGTCTGCAGACAGAATATCTTTATCGAAAGTATAAATAGAAATAATGTTGGCTTCTTCTAGATCTTTCTTTTTCTTTGGGTCGTTTACCACTTTTTCTGGAACGGCATACGAAGCAATTCTTTCGAAAGTTTTGCCACTTCCGCTAAAGTGAATCTGATCACGCTGATTGTTAATTGTATTTACAGCGGCGTTCAGTGCTTTCAAATTGGCGTAGTTGAGTTTGATAATGAAAACGTAATTCTGAAAATCTGTTTTGGTGCTAACGTTGGAAATTCCTTTAATCTTTAAAGCTTTTTCTTTAAAATCACTAAGTTTCGCGGTAATTTCCTCCTCGTTCGGAATTTTTACACCATCGACTTCTTCCAACCAAATAGCCGATTTGGTTTTAAACCATGATCGCGAAAAGTCGATGATAAGAGTATATTCACCACTTTGATCGTCGTGATGTTTGATTCTTTCTGTAATCTCAAAACAACTCGTTAAGAGCAGACAACAAAATAAAGCGAGAATTTTCTTCATTAGACAAATTTAGATGGAATATTCTGAAAAACCATGATATGTCTAAATTCTTAAACTAAACTATGAATAATTAAGCAGATTCAATTTAAGTAATTCATTGCGCACTGCAATTGCTTTTGAAACGATAATTTCATTATTGCTCGATATTGTTTCTTTTCCTAGCGTTAGAACAATGCCTTGATCTGTAATAAATTCTTCTTCTATTAAATTATTAATATTGAATTCAATCTTCTGCTTCCTCAAGTATGTAAACCAGCCAATCCAGAAATCAGTATTTTCGAGTTCTACCAAGTCAATGAAATTATCTGTAGTAACAACTGCATAAATTGGATCTGCCAATTCAATTATTTTCAGCATTAATTTTTTTACAAAAAAGTAATCATAGTATTTTGTATCAAAAGATGGCGGAAATTCTATATTAATATAACCTATATCGTCTCCCTTATTCCCTCCTGCCGATATTCTTACTACAAACTGATTTAAAAAATTATCATTAACATTCGAATAAGAATTTAAAAAACCTATAAACGAGGTCGAATCCATAGTGCAATCAAAATTGCTTGTGTCTGGATTATTGTATCTTATTTCTTCATCCCAAATTTTCTGAGAAAAAACAATTTCCTCAAAATTAGTGTAATCATTATCAAAGCCAGAAATCCTATGTTTTTTATTACCTGCCCAACTAAAAGTGTTTGCAAAAACAGAATCCAACTTGCCTAGTTCAATTAAAACATTTTTACTAAATGAAAAGTAATCTTTCAAAGTCAGAACTGGACTGCGAAATCTTGAAATTAATATAAGTTTTTCCATTACGCTTTACAAAATATAAGATTTTTCCTAATTTTGTAAATCTACTTCAAAATAAAAACATCAAACCAAATTTTTAGATAATATTAACTCATTCTACAGCAAGCTAAACGCCTTATTTTGTTCCTTTTTCTTTAACTTTGCGCCACTCATTAAAAATTGAGATAAACTTCAAAAAAAATAAAAACAACTGCAGTTTTAGAAATAGATTCTCAGTCTGAGTTTCAAAGAAAATCAACTAAAAATCTAAAATCTAAAATCTAAAATCTAAAATTATATGTTCCCATTACAAAGAGGCAGAAGATTAAGAGTAAATGAATCCATTCGTTCTTTAGTTCGTGAAACCAGTTTAAGTCCATCGGATTTTATGTTTCCAATGTTTATTGCTGAAGGCGAAAATGTAAAAGTCGAAATTCCGTCAATGCCGGGAATTTTCAGAAGATCTATAGATTTAACGGTTGAAGAAGTGAAAGAACTTTATGATTTAGGAATTCGCGCCGTAAATATTTATGTAAAAGTTAGTGAAAACCTAAAAGACAATACTGGAAAAGAGGCTTGGAATGCTAACGGATTAATGCAGCAGGCTATTCGTGCTATAAAAGCGGCTTGTCCAGAAATGATCGTTATGCCAGATGTTGCATTAGACCCTTATTCTATTTATGGCCATGATGGAATTATAAAAAATGGAGATGTAGAAAACGACAGCACAGTTGATGCTTTAGTGAAAATGGCCATTTCTCACGCAGAAGCTGGTGCCGATTTTGTAGCGCCAAGCGATATGATGGACGGGCGTGTTTTACGCCTTCGCGAAGGTTTAGATGCTGCTGGATTTCAGAATGTTGGCATCATGAGTTATTCTGCTAAATATGCTTCAGCTTTTTATGGTCCGTTTAGAGATGCTTTAGATTCGGCTCCAAAAGAAGCTGATGTTGTGGTTCCAAAAGATAAAAAAACATACCAAATGGATTATGCAAACCGAATCGAAGCGATTAAAGAAGCGTTGTCTGACGTTGAAGAAGGTGCAGATATGGTTATGGTAAAACCTGGAATTGCTTATTTGGATATTGTTCGCGAAATAAAAAACACAGTGCATGTTCCTGTAACCGTTTATCAAGTTTCTGGAGAATATGCCATGATTAAAGCGGCATCTGAAAGAGGCTGGCTAGATCACGACAAGATTATGATGGAACAATTAATGTGCATCAAACGTTCGGGTGCTAATCTTATTTCGACTTATTTTGCTAAAGAAGCGGCAATACTTTTAAAGAAATAAGATGAAAAAGATTTTATTTTTAGCTGCTGTTTTAGCCTTTACTTCTTGTAAAAAAGAAAATGCTGAATCAACAAATACAGCAACAGAATCGGTTTCTGAAGGCGAATCGGCGAAAGCCAAAAGTCCAGAAGAACTAGGAAAACAACTTTTTGAAAGCAGCGGAAATTGTTTTGCATGCCATCAGCCAGATCAAAAAGTGATTGGCCCAAGCATTAAAGAAATTGCCAAAATCTACAAGGACAAAAATGGCAATATCGTTACTTTCTTAAAAGGAAATGCAGAACCAATTGTTGACCCAAGTCAGTTTGAGGTTATGAAAACCAATTTTGCTATTACTCAGGCCATGTCTGACGAAGAATTAAAAGCAATTGAAGCTTACATTTATAGTCATTTGAAATAATAGCACAATGGTGTTCCGTAGGAACATCTTCTGATTATCTAAAAATAATAAAGCAAAAGGGCGGTTCCGAAATTCGAAACCGCCCTTTTTATGATTATTAAAATTGATTACCAGATTTTAACTCGTTTTTCTGGTTCAACATACATTTTATCTCCTTTCTTAATATCGAAAGCTTTGTAGAAAGCATCAACATTCTGAATTGGAACATAAGCTCTGTACATTCCCGGTGAGTGCGGATCTGTTTTTACTTGATTTTTGATTGCTTCTTCTCTAGATTTTGTTCTCCAAACTGTAGCCCATGAAATAAAGAAACGCTGTTCTGGAGTAAATCCGTCGATTAAACCTGGATTTCCATGAGCTTTCAAATACAATTGCAAACCATCATAAGCAGCGTTGATTCCGCCTAAGTCACCAATGTTTTCACCTAAAGTAAAATGACCATCTACATGAATTCCTGGCAACGGCTCAAGAGCGCTGTACTGATTTGCCAAATCTGTTCCAAGAGCAGTGAATTGTTTCAAATCATCTTCTGTCCACCAGTCAACCAAATTTCCTTCTGCGTTGTAACGCGCACCAGAATCATCAAATCCGTGAGAAATCTCGTGACCAATTACAGCACCAATTCCACCATAATTAACCGCTTCGTCAGCTTGGTAATTATAGAAAGGCGGTTGTAAGATTGCAGCTGGAAATACAATTTCGTTATAAGATGGATTGTAGTAAGCATTTACCGTTTGAGGCGACATATGCCATTCTGTTTTATCAACTGGTTTAGACAATTTATCGACGCTTTTCTTAAATCTCCATAACGCTAAGTTTTTAGAATTCTCAAAATAGCTTCCTCCGTCTGCAATACTTTTAATTTCCAAAGCCGAATAGTCTTTCCATTTATCAGGATATCCAACTTTAATCGTTATTTTGTTCAGCTTTTCGATTGCTTTTGCCTTAGTATCTTTAGACATCCAAGTTAAATTGTTAATACGATTTTGGTAAGCCGTAATAACATTATGAATCATATCAATCGCTTTAGTTTTAGCCTCAGCTGGAAAAACCTTCTCTACATAAAGTTTTCCAAGAGCTTCACCAACATTTCCGTTAACAACATTCAGTGCTCTTTCTTCAGACGGAAGCTGTTTAATTGCACCTCTTAATGTTTTGCTGTAGAAATCAAAATTAGCATTATCAATTGCTGTTGTCAGTTTACCTGCAGCACTGTTAATCAAATCCCATTTTAGGTATTCTTTCCATTGTGCTACTTTATTTTCTTTGAAAACAGTTTCTAAAGCAGTCATATATTTAGGCTCAGAAACAATTACATTCTGTAAATTAGTAATTCCTAAACCAGCAAAATATTCGTTCCATTTAATAGCAGGAGTCAATTTTTGAAGTTCAGCAACTGTCATTGGGTTGTATTGCAAACGACTGTCTCTTCTTTCTACTCTGTTTAATCTTGGTTTTGACAATTCTGTTTCAAGAGCTAAAACCTCAGCAGCACTTTGTTTTGCTTTTTCTGGAGATTCTCCAATAAACTGAAGCATTCTCGCAACATGCAATTCATATTTTACACGTTTTTCTTTTGAATCTTTATCTTCAGAAGTGTAGTAATCTTTATCAGGAAGTCCTAATTGGTTTGGTCCTAAATTTACAGAGTTTTTAGAACTGTCTTTATCATCAGCTCCAATGTAAATTCCGAAAAATCCAGCATTTCCTTCTTTTTCCATTTCAACCAAATATTTCTGAACATCGGCAATGTTTTTAATTGCATCAATTTTTTTCAGATATGGCTTTAATGGCTCGATTCCTTTTTTATTTCTTCCAATAGAATCTAAGTAAGTATTATACAGATTCACCGCTTTTCCTTGATCTGTATTTGATTTGTACTTTGGATTCTTTGCAGCCTCCTGCAAAACTGCCATAACATCTTTGTCAGTTTTCTTAATCAGTTCATTAAAACTTCCCCATGTCGTACGATCACTCGGGATTTCTGTTTTTTCTAGCCAAGTACCGTTTACATATTTGAAAAAATCCTGACTTGGGCTAATATTCGTATTCATGTACGAAACATTAATACCTGGTTCCTTTGGAGCATTTTGAGCTTGGGCTGCGGTAATTGCAAACATTGCAGATATCACACCAAACACAGGTTTAGCAAATTGTTTTTTCATAAAAAATTATAGTTTAAGGGAAAATACAAACATATTGTTATTATTTCAAAAATTATGTTAAAATTCTAACTGTACAATCAAAAAGACGGATAAATTTCACAAATAGAACTTAAACATTGAGGTATATGTCTACAGATACTGGTAAAAGTTACAAAAGGCTGTTAAAAAATTAATCCAGTAAAGTTTTTAGAATCTGCTTTTTGTATTTTTGCGCCAAATTATTTTTATGAAATCGCTTTTATATAAATACCGCAAATTCTTCATTGTTCTAATAGTATTTTCGGTTGTTACGATATCCTTGTTTTACTCGGCTTTAAAACCTAAAAAAACGCTTCCGATTTACAATCCAGCTGATGTAAATCCTGAATTGGTAGATAGTACAGTTCAATATAAAAGCAAATACCACACTATTGCCGATTTTTCTTTTATCAATCAAAATGGTGATACCATTACCCAGAAAAATTACGAAGGGAAAATTTATGTTGCCGATTTCTTCTTTACCACTTGCGGATCGATCTGCCCAAAAATGTCAACCAATCTTGTTGAGGTTCAAAAAGCAGTTTTAAACAATCCTAAAGTAATGTTGCTTTCTCATACTGTTTTTCCTGAAGTTGACAGTGTTTCCGTTTTAAAAGCTTATGCCATTAAATATGGTGTTGTAGACAGCAAATGGAATCTGGTTACTGGAGATAAAAAACAAATCTACACTATGGCCAGAAAATCGTATTTGGCTGTGAAATTGGGTAGACCAGATCAGCTTTATGATATGGTTCATACAGAAAATTTTGTTTTGGTCGATCAAAAACGCCGCGTTAGAGGTTTTTATGACGGAACAAATAAAGAAGATGTAAAACGTCTTTTAGAAGACATCGAATTCCTTTCTCAAGAGTAAAAACCCTTATTTTTAGAAACATTTAGCATTTGTGGAACGGTTAAATACCTTGAAATAAAGAATAATTGTCTACTTTTGCAATCTAAATTCAATCTAAATAAGCTTGCAAAATACAATACACACTCTGAAAAAAGGCGAAAAAGCCATTATCAAAGATTTTGATATCGATCTTATTCCACTTAAATTATTAGAAATGGGTTGTCTGCCTGGTAGCTTAGTTGAATTGCTACAGGTTGCTCCTTTTGGCGATCCTTTATATTTAGATATTAACGGTTCTCATGTTGCCATTCGTATTGAAACAGCTCGTGAAATTGAAGTTGAACTTATCAAAACCAATTTGTAATGAGTGTTCAGAATATAAATGTTGCCCTTATCGGAAATCCCAATACCGGAAAAACCTCTGTCTTCAATCAATTAACAGGTCTGAACCAACAAGTTGGAAATTATCCTGGAATCACGGTTGAGAAGAAAATAGGATTTTGCAAATTACCTAATAACGTAAAAGCCAATATTCTAGATTTACCTGGAACGTACAGTTTGAATGCGAGTTCGATGGACGAAAGTGTTGTAATCGAGCTTTTGCTAAACAAAAACGATAAACTATATCCAGATGTAGCGGTTGTTGTAACAGATGTTGAAAATCTGAAACGAAATCTACTCATCTACACCCAAATAAAAGATCTAGAAATTCCGACGATTTTGGTTATCAATATGTCTGATCGTATGGAGCGTAAAGGAATTTCTTTGGATATTCCGTATTTAGAAGAGAAACTAAAAACAAAAATTGCATTAGTAAGTTCTCGCAAAGGTTTAGGAATTGAAGAATTAAAAGAACTGATTGTTTCTTATAAAACACTTCCGCACGAACCGTGTTTGAATGCTTCTGTAATTGATCCTGAATATTTTGAAAAATTACAAAAAGCATTTCCAAACCAATTGATGTATAAATTGTGGTTGGTCATTACGCAAGATGTCAATTTCTTGAATTTAGATCGAAATGAAATCCGAAGCACTTTTACCAAATCACATTCAGAATTAAAGCGTTTACAGCAGAAAGAAACCATCAAAAGATATCAATTTATCAATGATGTTTTAAAAGAAGGTTTAAAGATTGATGCTTCGACCGCGAAAGATATCCGAGCAAAATTGGATCGCGTTTTAACGCACAAAGTTTGGGGTTACTTTATTTTCTTTGCCATTTTATTCTTGATTTTCCAATCAATTTTCAGCTGGTCAACTATTCCAATGGATTTCATTGATAGCACTTTTGCTTCTTTAAGCAGCTGGGTTGCAGAAGAACTGCCAAGCGGTATTTTAACCGATTTACTTTCGCAGGGAATTATTCCAGGAATTGGTGGAGTTATTATTTTCATTCCGCAGATTGCTTTCTTGTTTTTATTCATTTCGATTTTAGAAGAAAGCGGTTATATGAGCCGTGTTGTATTCTTAATGGATAAAATCATGCGCAAGTTTGGACTTTCGGGAAAAAGCGTTGTGCCTTTAATTTCTGGAACTGCCTGTGCCATTCCCGCGATTATGGCGACTCGAAATATCGAAAACTGGAAAGAACGCCTTATTACGATCTTAGTAACGCCATTCACCACTTGTTCGGCAAGGTTACCTGTTTATGCCATTATTATTTCACTTGTAATTCCGAGCAAACGCCTTTTTGGAGTTTTAAATCTTCAGGGATTAACGCTTATGGCGCTTTATGTTTTAGGATTTTTTACAGCTATTTTATCGGCCTATATCTTGAATAAAGTATTAAAGTTAGATTCTAAAACGTATTTCGTTGTGGAAATGCCAAGTTATAAAATGCCTCTTTTAAAGAATGTTGGAATCAACGTTGTAGAAAAAACAAAAGCTTTTGTTGTTGGAGCAGGTAAAATTATCTTGGCGATCTCTGTTATTCTTTGGTTTTTGGCCTCATACGGACCTGGAAAAGAATTCAACGAAGCCGAAACTATCGTAAAAGAAAGATTTGCCAATACAGCTTTGGATGAAACTCAGTTTGAAAATGAAGTTAATTCTCAAAAATTAGAGAATTCCTATATTGGATTAATGGGACGCGCGATCGAGCCAGCAATTAAGCCTTTGGGTTACGATTGGAAAATCGGAATTGCTTTAATCAGTTCTTTTGCTGCCCGCGAAGTTTTCGTAGGAACGTTGGCAACCATTTACAGTGTTGGAGATACTGATAATGAGTCGACCATAAAAAGCAAAATGCAGGCAGAAGTTTGGCCAAATACCGGAAAAAAAATATTTGATTTTGCCACCGGAATTTCTTTATTGCTATTTTATGCTTTTGCTATGCAATGCGCTAGTACATTGGCGATTACCAAAAAAGAAACCAATTCATGGAAATGGCCTGCAATGCAACTGTTTTTAATGAGTGGTCTCGCTTATTTTACCGCATTAATTGCGTATCAACTTTTAAAATAAAAAGTCATGTTTCAGGAAATAATAGCCTTTGCGATATTAGGAATTGCCGTTGCTTTTTTAATTAAAAAGTTCTTCTTTAAATCCAAAAAGAAAAAAGACTGCGGTAGCGGAACCGATTGTGGATGTTCCTAATTTTAAGGTTCTAAGACCCTAAGATTCTAAGGCACTAAGACCAAAACACTAAAAGCTTCAAATGGATTTAATTTCTATTTGAAGCTTTTTTTTTGCAACCATCAAAAATGTCTTATTCTGTTGTTTTAAAAACCTATAATAGCTTAATAGTATATTTTCTAAAACTACTTTTGCCTTCTAAATTTATTAAAAATGACACCAGAAGATAGAATGGAAGTAATACGAGACAACAGAGTTGCTCGATTACTGTGGTTTGCAATAGGTTTTTTATGTGCAACAATTATTACTTATTTGATAATGAAACATCATCATTAGTTTTTTTCTCAATTTTATCTAATTAAGAATATAGAATAAAGAATATAGACTGTAACTCTGATTGAGACTGAGAACTGAGATTAAAAAATGTCTTATTATAATGGTTTAAAAGCTTTTCAAGGCACCATCATACCTTAAGTCAAATTATTTTTGAATTATTAAAAATACATTTGAAATGACAAGGTTTGAAAAAAGGGAAATGATTCGAAATATCAACATAACTAGGATACTATGGTTTTCAATTGGTTTTTTATGCGCTTTTGTAATAATGTGCTTTTTAAAATCCCGATTATAATCCTTTAAAGCTTCTGATATACCTTATCACAAAATAAAAAACGGCTCTAGATTAGAGCCGTTTTTTATGTTTATAATCTGAATGTAATTTCTATTTCAACCCTTCCCATTCGGCATAAAACTGAGCTAGAAAAGTTTCCATAAAACGATGTCTTTCTGTCGCAATTTCTTTTCCTTTTTCGGTATTCATTTTGTCCTTAAGCAGTAAAAGCTTTTCGTAGAAATGATTAATGGTTGGAGCGCTATTCTTTTTATACTCCTCTTTTGTCATATTGGTCACCGGCTCAATTTCTGGATTGTATAACGCCCGGTTTTTAAATCCGCCGTAATTAAATGCTCTTGCAACACCAATTGCACCAATTGCGTCAAGACGATCAGCATCTTGAACGATATCCAATTCGACTGAAGAGAACTTTCTCTCAAAATTTCCGCCTTTATAAGAGATATTTTCAATGATATTGACAACTTGAGCAATTGTGTCCTCATCAACATTTTCTTTCTCTAAAAACGCTCTTGCTGTTTTTGGCCCGATTGTTTCATCTCCGTTGTGAAATTTACTATCGGCAATATCATGCAATAAAGCACCTAATTGCACAACTGTAAGATCGCACTCTGTTTCTCTGGCAATCAAAATTGCGTTCTTATAAACTCGCTCAATATGAAACCAATCATGTCCGCCTTCGGCATCGTTTAGTTTTTCTTTAACAAAAGCAATAGTTTTAATAATCAGTTGTGAATCGCTCATATAGAGGTTTTTACAGTTAATAAAAAATGTTGATTGTCAAAGATTTTTAATCTCTAACAATCAACAAATATATTTTAAAGCAACGATGTTGCGTTTCTTTAAAGTTTCAAATTTTTTAAATTCTCATTCGAAAGACATTTAGCGTGAGATCCTTCGACTTCGCTCAGGAAGACAAGCTTTATAAAATCATCACGAAAATCTAAAATCTAAAATTTAAAGTCTCGCTGGTTCAACCCATTTGAAAATATGTGATTCTTGTGGAATAACAATTCTTTCAGAGATTTTGGCCATACGACCTGGCAATTTCATTAAGTAATCACGAGCTTTTTCTGCTTCATCAGTCAAATTAGAAATTTTATCAATTTCCCATTTGTTGATTAATTTCTGCATGATTTCAACATAATCGTTTGCTGTATAAACTCCGATACGTTGCGCAGAATCTGAAAACTGTTCGAAAGCTGTGCTTATTTTTTGACCAGATTCTCTCAAAAAGTGAGCAGGCATAACAATTTTCTGCTTCATCATGTATTGAAAAGCCAACATCATCTCGCTTGGATCCACTTGGAAAATTCTAGTAACAAATTCGCTATAAGCGTGGTGGTGACGCATTTCGTCTCCCGCAATCATTTTGCACATTTTAGACAACTTGTTATCACCAAATTTCTTAGCCATCTGTGCTACTCTATTGTGCGAAACATAAGTTGCTAATTCCTGAAAACTAGTGTATACAAAGTTTTTGTATGGGTCACTTCCAGTTCCAATATCAAAACCGTCGTTGATCAAATGCTGTGTCGTCATTTCGATTTCACGCATGTTCACACGACCAGACAAATACAAGTATTTATTTAAAAGATCTCCGTGGCGGTTTTCTTCTCCAGTCCATTGACGAATCCATTTCGACCAACCGTTTCCACCATTTTCTACTTGGTTTACCCCTTCTACATCCATTAACCATGACTCATATGTAGGCAATGCTTCCTCAGTGATAGTATCACCAACAAGCGTAACCCAGAAATCGTATGGAAGTTCTTTTGCAATCTCGCGTAATTCTTTAACCTCTTCAAAGAAATTTTCTCCTTCAGAATTAGGCAAGAAATCAGACGGCTGCCAGATTTTTTCCACTGGAATTAAATACTGTTCAACGAAGCTATCCACGTTTTTTTCCAAAAACTGCATTACTTCTAATCTAATGTTTTTTATAGACATTACTTATTATAGATTTGAGTTGTACGTTTTAGCTCGGACTAAAACTTAAACTTGTTTATATTCATTTATTCCTTCTTTAACTGCTTTTTCAGTTATCTCCATTAGCTCTTCAAACTTGTAATCTTTAACAGCCAAAGCTTTATGAGCTGTAAACTTCAGGTGATTTCCTAAACCAACAGGAAAAAAACCAAACTTTACCATTTTCCAAGAATTATTGATGCTTACCGGTACAACATACGCAGATGGTGCATATTTGCATAAAATTTTTAAACCGCTTTGCGCAAATTCTTTTGGTACTCCCGTTTTACTTCTTGTCCCTTCTGGGAAAATAACGGCAGATCTTGTGTTTTTTTCGATATATTCAGACAAGCTTTTAATAACGGGTATCGCTTGTTTAGGGTCTTTACGGTCAATTAGGACAGATCCTCCATATTTCAAATTGAAAGAAACACTTGGAATTCCGCTGCCTAACTCCTTCTTACTTACAAATTTACAATGAAAACGTCTAAAGTACCAAATCATTGCCACGATATCATACATACTTTGGTGATTTGCCACAAAAATAATTGGCACACCCTTCGGAACCGTGTCCACGCCCTCAATTGTATATCTTGTCCCGACAAGATTAGTACATTTTAAAAGACAGAAATTTAAATAATCAACACTTTTTTTGTGAGCTTGGTAACCAAAAACATTTAAACAAATCCACTGAATTGGATGAAAAACAGCCAAACACAAACCAAATAATAAATAGTAAATTACCGATATGGGATAAGAAATAATTTTTTCCATGCTTCAAAAATTAATGCGCAAAAGTAGTAAATATATTTTTAGACTTATTAAAATTGAAAACAATAACTGTTTTTATGGTTTAATTGTACCTTTGCACTAGAATTTGCAAATTTTTTCTGAATTAAATGAACTTTACTTACCCTAAAAACGAGCGTTTAAAAAGCAAAACGACAATTGGATTACTGTTTTCTAATGGAAAATCGGTGTCCAAATATCCGCTTCGTTTGGTTTACCGTCAAGCGGAGGAAAATTCAGAAGAACAAACCAAAATTGGAGTTTCGGTTTCTAAGAAATATTTCAAGAAAGCCGTTGACCGCAATTACTTTAAAAGAGTTTTGAGAGAAACCTATCGATTAAACAAACATTTACTTTTAGATAATCTGGATCAGCCCTATTCGATAATGCTTTTTTATCAGACCAAAGACCGTTTATCCTACGAAGAAATCAATACTAAAATGATTCAATTGTTTGAGAAATTTGCAGCGCAAATCAACAAACCTCAAGATTCTGAGACGAAAACAGAAGCGTAAATTTCAAAACGTAAGATTATTAATCAAGTTAGACAAAAAAATCGTAGTTTTAGCTCTAAATTGAAATTTTATGCGTCAACTTTTCTTTTTATGTGTTTTTTTCTTGATTCTTTCTGGATGCAGTAAATCTTACGAACCAGAAGCAAGCGCAATCTCTATTCAGTCAGTAAAACTTCCTGCAAAAGCAGAAGCATCTTCTTATGACGCAGATCCCGCTAAAGCACCACCGCCTCCAAAAGTCAAACAAGAAATTGAGCAAAAGATTATAAAGGAAGCCACTTTACGATTTGAAACCGATAATTTGGAAAACACTTTCAATCAAGTTCAAAAAGCTGTCTCAAATAACAAAGCTCGAATTATTAACGATTCTGAGGGTAAAGATTATGGAACTGTTTTTAGAAATCTTATTGTAAAAGTACCAAGCCAGAATTTTGACCGTTTTATAAGTGATGTTTCAAAAGGTGTTTCTTATTTTGAGGTCAAAAACATATCTGCCGAAGATGTTACTGAACAATATATTGATCTTACTTCAAGATTAAAAACCAAGAAAAAACTCGAAGAACGTTATCTTGAAATATTAAAGAAAGCAAATAAAGTCAGTGAGATTTTAGAAATTGAAGAACAGATTTCAGCTATTCGCGAAGAAATTGAAGCCAAAGAAGGACAGCTAAAATATTTGGAAAGCCGTGTTTCTGAAAGCACAATTACAATAGAATTTTATAAAACGATTGCCGAAAAAGAAGGCGTTAAAATATCATACGGTTCAAAACTTTGGAACGCTGTTAAATCTGGATTCTATACTTTATCTGATTTATTGATTTCACTATTAAGCGCTTGGCCGTTTGTAATTTTATTTGTTGTATTTGCCTATTTTATAAGAAGAAGATTAAAAAGAAGAAAAAAAGAATAATCATGTATCCGTATTTCAAAAAGAAATTTATTATACCAGTCGCTGCGGCGGGAATGTTGTTTGTTGGAACCAGTTTTAAAGAAGACTTTTTTGAAATTGCCAAACAAATTGAGATTTTCACCACTTTGTTTAAAGCCGTAAATACCAATTATGTTGACGAAACCAATCCTGGAGATTTGATGGACAAAGCGATCAAAAGTATGTTGGGAAGTCTAGATCCATATACGGTTTATTTTAATGAGCAAGATGTTGTTAACTTTAAAATCAATAATACGGGAGAATATACTGGAATTGGCGCTCTGATTTCTAGAAAAAAAGACCGTTTGGTTGTTCGTGAACCATACAAAAATTATCCCGCAGATAAAGCCGGACTAAAAGCTGGTGACGAAATTATTCAGATTGGCGATGTTCTAATTGCTGATTTTAAGGATGATGCCTCTCAATTATTGAAAGGAACAAAAAACACGAAAATCAACATCAAATACCTTCGTCAAGGAAAACCAAACACTACCGTTTTAGTTTTGGATGAAGTTGATATTAAATCGGTTCCTTTTTACGGAAAAATAGATGATAAAACGGGTTATATTGTTTTAGCGCATTTTAGCAGAAAAGCTTCTGCCGAAGTGAAAGACGCATTGGAAAAACTAAAAGCCGACGGTGCCAAGCAAATTGTTTTGGATTTAAGAGGAAATCCTGGTGGTTTATTAAACGAAGCCATTGATATCTGTAATTTGTTTGTTCCGAAAAATGAAGTTATTGTAACAACAAAATCTAGAATTGAAAAACACAATAATACATACAAAACACAGAAAGAACCAGTTGACACTGAAATTCCGTTAGCAATTTTAGTAAACGGAAGAAGTGCTTCGGCTTCTGAAATTGTTTCGGGTGCTTTGCAAGATTTGGATCGCGCTGTAATTTTAGGAAGCAGAAGTTTCGGTAAAGGTTTGGTACAGCGTTCTGTCGATTTAACTTATGGAACACAATTAAAAGTAACTATTTCAAGATATTATACGCCTTCAGGAAGATGTATTCAGGCTTTGGATTATGCACACAAAGACAAAAATGGCGTAGCCCAAAAAACGGATGCCAAAAACTATAATGCTTTTAAAACTAGAAAAGGCAGAACGGTTTATGATGGCGGAGGAGTTTTACCAGACATAGAATTGGAAGAGGCAAAAACCAGTTCGATTGCTACTGCTTTAATCAAAAATGATGGTGTTTTTGATTATGCAACAACATATTATTATAAAAATCCAAATTTGGGTGATAAGATTCCAACTTTGACCGATGCAGACTATACTGCTTTCAAACAATATCTAAAAACTAACAAAATCACTTTTGACACAGAAACTGAAGTGGCTTTGAAAAATACTTTAGCTGCAGCTAAAAAAGAAAAAATAGACGAGACCATTACTGCCGAATATCAGCAATTGTTAAATGCTTTGGAAAAAAGCGAGACTACTTTACTAGATAAAAACCAAAAAGAGATTAAAAACATGATTTTGGAAGAATTGATTAAAAGATACCAATATCAGGAAGGTTTGTATCAGTATTACTTAAAAAACAATTCTGAAATTAAAAGAGCAGTTAGCGTATTAAATAACCAAACAGAATATAAGACGATTTTAAAAATGTAGTGAATGAAGATAACTCTAGCCCTGATTCTTTTTTCATATTATACAGTAAACGCACAACAAAAACCTGTTGAGACTATTTATTTTGAATTCGACAAGTATGATTTGACAGAAAAGCAAATCAGTGTGGTTTCTAATTTTATAAAGAGCATAGACACTTCTAAAGTAGAGTCTATACAGATTTATGGCTATTGTGATGATCGCGGAAATGATGAGTATAACTTTAGATTGTCAAACAATCGAGCCAATACGATTCAGGATCTGTTGATCAAAAAAGGATTCAACCAAAGTAAAATTGTTATTCTTGAAGGAAAAGGGCGTGTTGTCGTAAAAGCAGATACGATAGAAAATCTGTACGAAACACGTCTCCGAAATCGGCGGGTTGACTTAATTGTGGTTAAAAAGAATAGTTTCGGAAAAGGAATTCACACTTCTTTTAAAGACAAGTTAAAAGTAGGCGATAAAGTTTGTCTGGAATCTATTTTGTTTGAAATTGGAAGTGCCAAACTTACTCCTAATTCTAAAAAAGAACTGGATAAAATTGCGACAACGCTTCAAGATCATCGAAACTTAAATTTTGAAATACGTGGACACGTTTGCTGCACGCCAGAAATTTACAGCGACGGAATTGATAGAGACACTAAAGAAAGAAGACTTTCTTGGAATCGCGCCAAAACTGTTTTTCATTATCTAATGTCCAAAAAAGTATCCAAAAGCCGCATGACCTATATTGGATGCGGCAATCGATATCCTTTAGGCCGAGGTGATAATTACGATCGGCGGGTGGAGTTTGTGATTACTAAAATTTAGTATTTCTAAGATCCTAAGAAACTGAGGTGCTAAGATTCTAAGTTTTTTTACTTATTGGAATATGCTAAAAATCCTTACGGATTTACTTCATTTTTAATCATTCTCGAATCATCTCGATATGCGGAATATCATCTTCTAAATACATTTCGCTGGTTTGAACAAAACCGTGGCTTTCGTAGAATTTCTTCAAATACAATTGTGCTCCTATCGTGATTTTATCTTTTCCAAAATTGGATTGAATTTGGGCTATGGCTTCTTGCATTAATTCGTGTCCCCATTTTCTGTCTCTGTAATTTTGATCTACAACGACTCTTCCAATCGAAGCATTGTCGAAACTAATCCCCGCATCAAATAAGCGCGAATAAGCTACTATTTTACCTTCAAATTCCCCCAAAAGGTGCAATGCTTTCTTGTCTTTGCCATCAAGGTCCAAATAAACGCAATTTTGCTCGACTACAAAGATTTCACTTCGCAATCTGAGCAAATCATATAACTCATGAACAGTTAATGCCTCAAAAGGCTTTATTTTCCATTTTAATTCCATTCTTCTTTTAATTTTTTGCCACGAAGACACAAAGGCGCTAAGTTATATTATTTTTTTAGCTGTGCTAAAGTTTATTATAGAAATCACAAAGACACAAAGTTATATCTTGTAGAATAAACCTTTGTGTCTTTGCGCCTTTGTTTCTTTGTAACTAACTAGAAAACTACTTTTTCGTCATTACGATTTCCATGCTTTTATATTCAGTTCCGTTTTTTGTATCGTACATTTCCATTTTTCGGGTTTTAGCATCTACGATGGTGTAAACTTCTCTGTACTTGGTATTTTTTGCTGTTACTGGATCGGCCATTTCTCCGTCGTAATCTATACTCTTAGTACTTTCATTATACTTTCCTCTACCTATCATCATTCCGGTTCCCATATTATCAATAAATGTGGAGACGTATTCTTTGCTCGCGTTATTATAGCCTACTGTTCCTTTACCATCAAATGGCTGTCCCATCATAGTTCCTTTGTAAGTTGCTTCTTGAAAGCGTCCTCCTAAGATCATTTTGATTTCGGCTACACAAGTTTCTTTTTCAGGTTTTGCATTGGCATCCGACCAAAATGTCATATCACAATTCCATGTTCCAACTTCATCAGCCAGTATTTTATGCGGATTTCCTGGTGTTGCATATTCTTGCCAAGCTTTCATCTGCGTTGCAGAATCTAATGGTGCTTCAGCAACTGGTTCTTCCGTTTTAACAGAATCTGTCGCTGTTGTAGGTGTCGCTTCTTCTTTCACTTCTTTTTTACAAGAAATAAAACACAGCGTTATTAGTGCTAAGGTTACGGTTAATTTTTTCATAACTAATTGTTTTTATGTTTGTTATGAATAAAAGTACGAAATTTTTTGTTTCACGTTTAAAGTTTCAGGTTTCACGTTGACAAACTGAACGAATTGAACCGCAAAGAAACTTCAAACATGAACCGAAACACCTATCGCTTGTCTATTCTGACTGTTTTAATAATGGCTTCAAGTTCTAGCATTAGATCGCGTTCTTGATGTGAGGGTGAATAAGAGAATCCTTCAATAACCAAAACGCGATTAAAGGTTGGGTCTATAATAGCATAATTGATAAATGGTCCAGTCATGAAATCATTTTTCAATTCCCATGTTCCTTTTGTTTCAAAGGCTTCTTTATTGTCCAACATTATTTTTGAGAAATAGGGTGCGTAAGCTTCACTGGTAATCATTTGTGTATTGGGTTCGCGTCCTTGAATGTATTTACCGATTGAATCGCGCATTTTGACAATAGCATTTACAACGTCTTTTTTCTTCTTGAAATTATATAGCGGAATCTGATAAATTAATAAACTGGTATTACCACTTATAATTTCCTTCTTAAGCCATATGAATTTCTTTTTATGCAACATGTATTCATATCCTGTCGGGATTTGAATATTGATGTGAAATTTGTTCTTAATAATTGCTTTATTTAGCAATGAAGCACTATTATCTTCTTGAATTTTCTGAATTTCGGCATCGTGAATAATTTTGATTATTTGCGGTGCGTTCAGTTCAAGACTGCATATAATATCGTCTACCGATTTTCCATAAATGCGAAAAGTATTGTGAGGAAGGGTTGTGCTTCGAATGATTTCGAATTTCTCTGCGTTTGTTTTTTTGACTACAATGATGCTTCGGCTGTCGGTAACAAAACCTTCAAGCAATCTCGCAGGATATTGATTAATGGTAAAAAGCGGTTCTTCTTGAGTAAGTCCAAGAACCGGTGAGGCAAATTTATTTCTAATACTATCGCCTACTTCTCCGTACCACAACTGATCATCAATAATGACCGAAATGGTATTGGTTTTTCCAGAAACTGTTTCACTTTGTTTTTCACTTTTGAAACAAGAAGTCAGGAAAAATGGAACTAATAGCAATAAAAAATGGGTTTTATTCATTTTTTTAATTTATGAAATAAAACCCAAATTTAATAAGATTTTTCTATTATCCGTTTATTTTAAGTTTCATTCCCGGTTTAATATCTTCATCTTTAATACCATTCCATTTTTTAATATCTGAAATTGTTACTCCAGGATATTTTTTAGAAATGCTGTATAAAGAATCTCCTTTTTTAACGTAATAATCTTCGCTAACGTTTTTAGAAGGTGCTTTTTTCTTGAATGAATCAACCGAGTTTGATGCAATTGCTGTTGAAGCCGGCTCTTCTATAACTATTGCTGCTTTAGAAATAATAAGTGTTTTTCCTAAACCAATGTTATTTGAAGTTAAATCGTTAAGTTCTTTTAACTCCGCAATAGTCGTACCGAATTTCTTTGCAATGCTTCCTAAATTGTCGCCAGCCACTACAACATAGTCCATATCGACAGCTGTTTTCTCTTTATTTTCAGCAGATGCGATTGCTTCTTCTTTTTTATCTACAATTGCATTTGCCTTAATAGCAGAAGGTGAAGGCTCTTCTGGTTTAATTTTTAAACTTCTGCCAATTGCAACTGCATTTGTTTTTAAATTATTCCATTTTTTAATCTCGCCAATGCTCACATTATATTTAGAAGCAATTGCTCCTAAATTATCTCCTTTTCTAACTTTATAAAATTCGAAATCTCCATTATCAATCGCAGCAGGTTTAACTGTTGCTGGTTTTGCTTTTGGAGCATATTTTACTGCTAATCTAGAAGATGTAGATCTAAATTCTGTATTGTGTTTTACGTAAGCATAAATTTGCTCTTCGTTTGATACAAAAGTTGCTACTTTATCTTTTGGAAGTCTGATAAAATGCTGTTCTCCCTGATAAAACGGAACAACTCCCATTTTGTATGACGGATTTAAAAGCTGAATCTGTGATTGTGGCATGTCTAACAAATCGGCAATTTGTTTGAAAGACATTTGATTTTTGATCGCTACTGTATCTGTTTCAAAGTTTTTAACCACAGCTCTTTCCGGATTGATTCCGTGTTCTTTGTGGTATTCAAAAAGGTACATTGTTGCTAAGAAAGCGGGTACATAACCTTGAGTTTCTTTTGGAAGATAATTACGAATGTCCCAGTATTTTGTTTTTCCTCCAGAACGACGAATCGCTTTAGTAACATTTCCTGGACCTGAGTTGTAAGAAGCTAAAACCAGTTCCCAGTCGCCAAAAATATTGAACATTTTGGTCATATATTCTGAAGCCGCTGCCGTAGCTTTAAGAGGATCACTTCTTTCGTCGATATAAGAATCGATTTTTAAAGCGTATTGTTTTCCGGTTCCGTACATAAACTGCCAAAGTCCCGTAGCGCCCATTTTAGAAACTGCTTTAGGATTTAAAGCAGATTCTACAACGGCTAAATATTTTATTTCCAAAGGAACGTTTTGTTTTGCAAAAGCATCCTCGAACATTGGGAAATAATATTCTGATAAAGCCATTAATCGAGAAAACGATTTTTTACGGTTCTTAAGAAATGACTTTATTATATTTTCTAAACCTTGATTGTATTCTATCTCAAAAGGTGATTTCTGATTCATCGCCGCCAAACGCTGTTTTAGCAGTTCGGTTGGAAGTTCTTCATCAACAGTAACATCTTTGTTAATGGTTTGAATTTCTTTGGTCAGATCATCATAAATATCTAGACTTACTAATTCATTCATCCAAAGACTATCTACTTTTGTAGCTAAATGATCTTTTTTGAATGTGCTTTTAATAGAATCTAAATATGAAAGCTTAACCTCTGGCTTCAGTTCTACATCTGCCTTTGCCGTTTCCTGTGCACAGACAGCTAACGAAAAGAAAGCGGAAACCACTAATGATAATTTTTTTACAATCATATAACATTATTTTAAAATTCTGTAATTCAATCTATTACAAGAGTTGTATTTTTGCAAATCTAAGCCCTTTATTGAAGAAAAGTGTTTAAAAAAATGTTAATTGTGATATTTTAGTCTAAAATCGCTGCGATTCCAGGTAAAATTCTTCCTTCTAACATTTCTAGCATTGCCCCACCACCAGTAGAAACATAGCTCATTTTGTCTTCAAATCCGAACTGTTTTACTGCTGCAACAGAATCTCCACCTCCTACTAAAGAAAATGCTCCATTTTCTGTAGCTTCAGCGATATAATCTCCTAATGCGATTGTTCCTTTAGAGAAAGTTTCCATTTCAAAAACTCCTAATGGACCATTCCAAAGAATTGTTTTTGACTCTAAAATAACTTTTTTGAAGTTCTCCAAAGATTTTGGACCCGCATCTAAACCTTGCCATCCGTCAGGAATTGCAGTAACGTCTACAATCTGAGTATTTGCATTGTTTGAGAAATCGTCTGCAGCAACAACATCAACAGGAATATGTACCTGCACTCCTTTTTCTTTTGCTAGTCTTAAAATTTCTAAAGCCAAATCTAATTTGTCATCTTCGCAGATAGACTCTCCGATTTTTCCTCCTTGCGCTTTAACGAAAGTAAAAGTCATTCCTCCTCCAATAATCATGTGATCTACTTTATCTAAGATATTTTCGATAACGGTGATTTTAGAAGAAACTTTAGAACCTCCAAGAACAGCAGTTACAGGTTTTTCACTGTTTTTAAGAACTTTATTTAAACTGTCAATTTCTTTTGCCAATAATGTTCCAAAGGTTTTATCGTTTGGAAAAAACTGTGCAATAATTGTAGTAGATGCGTGTGCTCTGTGAGCTGTACCAAATGCATCGTTTACATAAATATCTCCCAGAGAAGCTAATTCTTTAGCGAAAGCTACATCTCCTGCTTCTTCTTCAGCATGGAAACGTAAATTTTCTAATAAAAGAACTTCGCCTGGTTTTAAATCTTTTGCTGCAGTTTGAGCTGGTTCTCCAACGCAGTTTTCAGCAAATTTTACTTGAACTCCTAAAATATCAGAAGCTGTTTTTAAGATATGTTTTAGAGAGTATTTCTCTTCTGCTCCTTTTGGTCTTCCAAGGTGCGACATTAAAATCACACTTCCACCTTGAGCTAAAATAGCGTCAATTGTTGGCTTTGCAGCTTCAATACGTGTTGTATCTGTTACATTAAAATTCTCATCCAATGGCACGTTGAAGTCAACACGGATAATTGCTTTTTTATTTTTAAAATCGAAATCGTTTAAAGTTTTCATCTGCTAATTTTTTTAATTTTTTGAAAGAATAACAAATATAGAACTTTTACAGTAGTCTAAATTTCAAAAAAGCAAAAATAATCCATTAATAAAAACGAAAACGTTGTAAATTATGAAAACAAACAAAATAATTCTCAAAGATGATAAAAATTACTTGTCTAATCGTGAACTGGACTTTGTGTACAAGGACAGTTACTGATAGATTGTAAGAAATCGAATCCGATTGTGATGGAATGTGTTCCTGTGTTATACGTTCCAAGTCCATTAAACATTAACTGGTAAGAGTATGCAAAATAGAATTTAGATTTCATAAAACCAGCCATTGGTCCCATTGCCAAAGGTTTTGGGAACTGGTCATTTAAGAAACGGTAAGAAACTCCAATCCAATAGTAATCTTCGTAACGATTGTAACGTCTGTATTTGAAGTTAAAATCGGTTGTAGAACGCTGGTCATTTGCAAAGTACTGTAAGAAAACCGATGGTTCGTATTCGATACGTCTGTTTTCTCCATCTTTAAAAGTAAATCCAGAATATACCTGAAAGTTCGATAAAAGATCTGGTTCGTTTGCTCTCTCAAGACTAATATTCTTTTTCAATACGTTGTTGGCATTGAAACTAAAATAAAATCCTCTGTTACGATACAATGCACTAAGATCAAAGTTGTTGTTAGATGTACGACGATCGTCTGTTATCCCTCCGTCAGTCCCCGTAAAATTATTTGTTTCTAAACGAAAAGTATTGATGTTATACGAAATACCAAATGAAAGGTATTGCTCTGTACGATAATCTAGAATCAAGTGGTGCGCAAATGAAACTTTGGCTCCCGTTTGTCTTGTATTACCATTGCTATCATTATACAATGACAAACCAACTCCAGAACGATCTAAAACACGAAAATCTGCATACAATGACTGGTTATCTGGTGCGTCTTTAATTCCGACCCACTGTGTTAAACCATTGGCTCTAATACGGAGATTATCTCCAATACCAGCATAAGCAGGAGAAAGAATAAAAGGGTTATCAGCTAAATACTGGGTAAACACCGGTAGGTTTAACTCTTGGCTGTAACTTGTTGTTACAGCCATGAGTACTAAGGATAAAATAAGCTTTTTCATTGTATTAATATTTTTAGATAACATCATTGGGGCTATAATTTTGTTATCTGTATAAAGTGAAATGTCCGACAAATTCTCTTGGATCTTTAGGATCATTTAATTTAAGAACATACCAGTAATCACCCGTTGGTAATTCGTTTCCATGATATCTACCATCCCATTTTTGACCTACGTGGTATTTCGCTACTACTCTACCATATCTATCATAAATATCGAAAGTTAACTCTTTGTATGCTAATGCACCACAATCTGGACCAATAGTATCATTTTGTCCGTCACCGTTTGGAGTGAAGTAGTTTGGCAGACAGAAGTCATAGAATGTACCCTGAACTGTTATTGTTGCCTCACAACCATTTTTGTCTCTTACGATCACTACATAATCACCAGATTTGTAGATTCTATAGCTATTAGATGATGAGAATGATTCACCATTGAAGCTGTACTCGTAAGGAGCAACTCCACCAGAAGCTTTTACAACAATTGTGTTGATGTCTTTGCTTTGGTTTGTAACGTCAATTAAACTTACTGGATCTACAGCTGCTACTTCAAAAATTGGAGTTGGCACTTCACATCCGTTAGTATGTCTAGCAACAATGAAGTGGCTTCCTGGGGCAACATTTGTGAAAATGTTACTTGGTTGGAATGTTCCATTATTGTCAAGAGAGTAATCTACCTCTGCAGGGTTTGTGATAGAAGCATCGATTGTTACTACTACCATATTTGCCTGTGCATTGTTAACACAATCATATGTTACTTCTGCAGTTGGGTTAAGAATTACAGCGTTTGGCATATTCTCTACGAAATCTACCGGACAGTTGTTTGCATCTTTTACATACACTGTATGTGCTCCACCTTTAAGGTTTGTAAAGTCAAACACTGTTTGTGTTGCAGTACCTGCAGTAAATGGTCCGTTTGGAGCATCTAAACTTACGCTGTAAGGTAAAGTACCACCTTTAATTTCGATACTAAATGCACCATCTTTATCTCCGTCACAAACTTCTGGTATCATTGAGTTTGGAACTTCAGTTACAACTACAGGTCTTGGTTGTGAGATAGTGAAATCGTACAATACAAAACATCCGTTTTCGTCCTGAGCTATAGCTTGGTAATCACCAGGCGCCAATTTCTCAAATATCACTTTAGTATCAAACTGGTTCAGATTTGGAGAAATTGCATATTTAATAACTCCTGTTCCACCTGAAGCAATTATTTCAAGTTTACCATTATTCTCACCGAAACAAGTAACATCAGTTGGTTTAAATTGTGCTTGTAAAGCTTCTCTTGGTTCCGTAATAACAACCAATTCAGATCTATCTTTACAATCCACACTTTCAACTGCTACTCTATATGTTCCAATTGGAAGATCAGCAAATACTCCATTGTCTTGAGCTGGACGAACAATTCCGTCTGTTGCGTTTAACAATGTATAAGAATAGTGACCTAACCCTCCTACTGCTTCTGCAGTAATTACTCCTGTAGCTTCTCCTGTACATTTTACAACTGCACTTGAAACATCCAGTTTAACATCTAATGGAGTTAATGCATAGATTGTAACTGTATTAGAAACAACACTTCTACATCCGTTAGCATCAAAAACAAAATACTTATAAGAACCTACCGGCACTTCAAATGAAACTGAAGATGCGAATGTACCTAATATTGTTGTTCCATCTGCACTATATCTATATGGTCCTGTTCCTCCTTCGGCACTTAGCGTAAGCTGTGTTAAAGTCTGACAAGTTTGTGCTCTAGACTCTACTAAAGTAGCTAATACTTTTAGTGGATCTTTTATTTCAACTTCATTAGTTGTAAACTCACAAGAGAATCCATCAGTTATTGTTACACTATATCTTCCTGCTCCTAATCCAGAGAAAACTGGAGAAGAGAATGGTCCTGATGAAATTACAGGATCTTCAGAAAGTATATTTAAAGTATACATATAGTTGCTTCCTTGACCACCTGTTGGAGGGCTCACGGTAACTACACCAGATTTATCTCCAAAACATGGTAACGTTGTAACATTTGCACTTGCTGTAGCATTAATAGGCACTGGCACTATTAAAGTCTGACTTGTAGATGCCATACAACCTTTAGCGTCTTTAACGTTTATGGTATAAACACCTGCTGTTAGACCTGGATAGTTCGTCTTACTTGAATAATCTTCTACAACAGTTGTACCTCTTACTAATTGATATTGGTAAGATGTGTTCCAACCTCCTGTTGCACTAACAGAGATTTCACCGTCATTGTTACCAGCAATACATGTAATATCCACTTTTGCTGATGTTGCAACTAATGCTTCGTTTGGCTGACTGATCGTAAATAATGTTTCTACAGAACATTTAGGATCACCTACTAAAGTAGCCACAACTTTGTATAAACCAGCGCTCAAATTAGAAACCCTTTGTGGACCTGCTGTTGGTGATTGACCTGAAGCTACTACCGCTGTACTTGGCGACGGACCAGTCACTACATAATCAAATCTACCAGCATCGTCTTTTGGAACTATCTGATTGTCTACAAAAGTTAAATCTACGCTTCCATCAGTAGCATTGAAACAAATTTCTCCATTTACAGCAACTGCTTGAATACTGAATGTATTTGGATCAAACACATTGTGAACTTTCTGCAATAAACAGCCAGTATCTTTATTCAGAACTGTAATAATATATTCACCAATTCCTAAATCTGTAAATACTCCATTTGCATTTGGCGCATTTCCTGGTACAGTAGCACTAGAAGAATAAGCGATTGAATATTCTAAGTTAGCTGGTGTACCTCCTGTCGCATCTACCGATACTGTAATGTTTTCTTTAGTAGGACAAGTGATTGCATCATCAACTCTTACATTTACTTTGTCTAAACGGATGAATGGATTAATTACCCAAGTTGTTGGATTGGTACCCTCACAACCATTTTCGTCATAAACTTTTACTACGAAATTTCCACCTGTAAAATCGGTTTGAGTATACACATTTCTTTCTCCTTTGTAAACTCTTACACCATTTCTAATAAACTCATAAGTGTACTTATCATAATTTTCAGAACCTCCAGTAACACCAGTTACTGTGATTGTTGCAAAATTGCTAGTGTTACCGCTAGTACATAAGTACTGCACCACAGCTGGATCTGGAACCACAATTGCTTTAGGTCCTTCAACTTTTACATCAATAAAGGCTGTACAACCTCTTCCTGAGAATACTTCAACTCTGTAATCTCCAGCTGCTAATCCTTCAAACAATCCGCTTTCTTGAAGTGGACCGTTGTTGATTCTATATTTGTATATAGGGTTATCATTTACTCCTGGAGTAATGCTTGCTCTAATTTTACCATCTGTATAACTGAAACATGTAACAGGAGTAGGAACTGCTTTGAAACCATCAATTTTAGTTGCTGGAGCAATAACCACCGTTGTTGAAATTGGACAGTTAGTCGTTGTATCAATCACATCGATTGTGTGAGAACCAGAATCTAAACCTGTAAATTCAGCTGTCGTAGTTGTTACTGCAGGTTGTCCGTCAATTGAATAACTGTAATTTCCTGAACCACCAGTTGCTGTAACACTAATTCTTCCGTCTCCTTCATCACAACTTGGCCAATCTAAAATTTTAGTATCCAATTCTAAAGGCTGTAAAATAGTTACTAGAGCTGGGAATTTAGTCTCACAACCAAATTTATCGCGTACTGTGATATCGTAAGCTTTTGCCACGTTCACTGTAAATGATTTAGAAATTTGGAATCCTCCACCAATACTATATGTAAATGGACCTACTCCAATAGCAACAGAATCGTCTACTACAATTTCATAATTTCCATTACTATCAGCACAATGTGATGTAACTTTTGCTGTAAAGTTACTTGGCAACGGATCAGTTGTAATGTTAACCGTTATCGGTTGAGAGATACATCCGTTTTTATCTTTCGCATATACATACCAACTCGCCGTAGCAGGATTTAATACTCTAGTAGCTTCTGGTTCAAATGTACCGTAAGCTGCTCCCGCTGCAACAAAAGAATAGGTATAATCTCCAGCTCCTCCGTGTCCTAAAACTGTCACTACTGCACCAGTTTTACAATTAGCATTTACGTTATCTTCTTCTGAAACAGTTACATCGATAGGATCGTTAACCGTAACGCTGAAAGTTATTGGGCAAGTTGTTATATCATCAACAACACTAATCTCATAAACTCCTATTGCTAAATTCGCTAAAGTAACCTCTGTATCAGCAGTTGTAATTGGTCCAACAAAAGCAGCACCATCTTTAGTTACTGAGTAAGTATATGCTCCTTTGAAATCAGACATTGTAAAGACTACTTTTCCGTCGTCTGTACCGATACAAGATTTCGCGAAAGCATCACCTGTAGCTTGGATTTTAACAACGTCTTTGATAGTCAATATATCAGTGAATGAACATTTAAAACTATCTGTTACCTCAAATTTATATTCACCGAAAGGTAATCCTGTAAATACGGCTGGATCTGCACTTCCAGTTGTTGAAACTGGTGGATAAAGCGTAGTTGCCACACCGTTGAATTCTATAATTTTAAATTCTAACGCACCTACACCGTTTGTAGCTGTTACTGTAACAGTACTAGTAGCGTTTGCAGGATTACAAGTAATAGCAGTTGCTAAGAATTCTAAAGCACTCGGTTTGTTTAATGGAACAATCGGAACTGTTACTGGTGGTGTTTCACAACCATTAGCATCTCTAACCGTATAGGTAACTGATGCAACTGAACCGTCATTTGGTACAGAGATACTATTTGTATCATCGTATCCATTTCCGTCAAAATTATATTGGTAAGGTGCCGTACCTTCTTTACCTGTTACCACAATTTCTGTAAATCTATTACAAGCATTATTTGCTGTAATAGCATACTCTTGATCTAACTTATTTGGCTGAATAATTATAATATTAGCCGAAGTAGTCGTACAACCTTTACCATCTGTAACTTGAACTGTATACGTACCTTGAGGTAAATCGGTATAAACACCGCTTACATCTCCTGTTGTATTTGTAACTGTTCCAGAAAGCACATATGAATATGGTTCTACTCCACCAGTTGGTACAACTGTTAAAGTTCCATTGCTGTCATTCCAACATAATACATCTGTATGCGAATCTCCAAGAGTAATTGGCTCTGGATCTGTAACCGTTACAGGAATAGTTGTAAATGTACATGGTAAGTTACTGTCTGAGATTTCAAAAGTGTAATCTCCTTCAGCAGTTACAAATTCTGTAAAATCACCCGTAGCTGTTTTTGGAGCTGGGAATACTGCAACACCGTCTAGGTACATTTGGTATGTATAATCTTTTACACCACCTTTTACTTCAACAACAATTTTTGCTGCTTCATTACCTACTTCACAATAAAGATCTTTCTCTAATGTTGCTGCAGCTGTTAAACGCTCTTGAATAATATAAATTTTCTCATCTGAACAACCATGCTCATCTGTTAAAACGATTTTATATGAACCTGCTTTTGTAAATGTCGCTATAGCACCTGTTGGCAATCCATCAATCGTAAATGTTTTAACATTATTGTATGTTGTAGCAAGAGCATCAAGATCTACAGTCAAGTCAACATCTACAAAACACTGTTGTACAGGCATATTAAGAACTGGAGCTGCGTCAAGATCAATATCTACTGGGATTGGCGCTGAAACGCAACCATTCGCATCTTTAATATAAACATCCCATAATAGGTTTGTCAAATCTGTATCAACCACCAATGGAACAGTAGACGCTGCAAACGCTACTGGAGCTGGTTGATTTCTTATAACTGCTGCATAAGAATAATTTGGCGTTCCACCTACAATGTTTGTAATTGTAATTGTAGAATTATCTTCAGAACAATATACATTGCTACCCGTTGCAGTAAATACAATTGGAGCTGGCATTGTAATGGTAACATCTGCAGATTTCGAACAATTTGTTGTATTATCTGTTACTGTTACTGTGTAAGTTCCTTCAACAAGACCATCTATTGTAACTACATCACCTGCTGTTGTAGGAGCGTTGTGAGCTAATCCAGTTGGTGTACTTGTAACAACAACTGTGTAACCAGCAGTACTAAAGTCTGAAACTGTGAAAGTTGCCTCACCGTTGTTATTGGTTCCGTTTATTGTGTTACAGCTTACATTGATTTGTGATGTTTTAACAATATCAATTTTATCTAATTTTTCAATTACATAAGGTCTTTCGATAGAACATCCTCTCTCATCTGTTACTTTAAACATATAAGTTCCAGCAAGTAAGTTGTCAAATACATTTGAAGTTCCGTTGTCTTTAGTGAATGGTGAAACAATTTCATATTTATCAATTGCATAACCTCCTATTACTGTTAAAGTAACTTGTGTTTCTTCATCTGGACATGTTGCTACTATCGTTTGAGCAAAATCAATATCGTCTAATTTCGTAAACGGATTAACAATTGTAGAACCATTTGTTTTACAACCATTCTTATCGATTACATAGTAATTTACCGTATGAGGGTTTCCGTCATTTGGAATCGTTACTTTATTTTCTTTCGTATAATTTGCACTTCCATCAAAATTATATAGATACGATGCTGTACCTCCCGTTCCAGTAATTGTAACTTCTGCAAGTTCTGGATCGCTTCCTGAAAGACATCCAAAATCTTTCAGAGCAACAATGGCTCCTAAAGCAACAGTTGGTCCTCCAATAGTGTAATCTTTATATAAAGAACACAATCTCTTAGAAGTCACCGTAATTCTATAATCTCCTATCGGAAGATTACTAAATACGTTATCTGTCTGTACAATACCTAATGGTAGAGGCGCTCCTGATACTAATGCAATTTCGTAAGTATACGGAGGTTCATTATTACCTGCAAGTAAATTTACTGTAATAGTTCCGTTTGAATCTCCAAGACAAAGTACATCTGTAGCTACAGCATCAAAAGTAACTGGAGTTCCAGCTGGCAATTCAAATTCTGTTGTAGTAGTACATCCAACATTTGTAAGGTCGGTCATTGTTACTACATACTTACCAGCTTGTAATCCTGTAATTGTATTGCCTACTATAGATACACTTGGGAAACTTGGTAAAATACTATAACCATAATTTCCTGATCCTCCACTTGGAACTAATGTTACTCCACCATTATCATCATTACAATTTGGCAGAACAAGATTTGAAGCTTCAAGTTTTAATGGAGCGTCAATTGTTATCTTCTTAACATCTGTACAGTTGTTTTTGTCTTTTATTGTAATTTCATGTTCTCCAGAGTGTAAATTTGGTATTGTATACGGGAATGTTCCAGTATATGGTACAAAAACTCCATCGTCAACTTTAATAGAATATCCTGGCATTCCTACGTTAGACAATGTTACTACGATTCCGAAAGTATCTTCGCTAACACATTTGTTATCTACATCTAAACTAATTTCTGGACTTGGGTCTTTAGAAATTATCTGACCTAGTTCTTTCTCACATTCATTAGCATCTTTTATAACAATGTTATAGTTTGTAGTAGTTGGAGAATATGGCAACTCTAAAACATTTTCACTTCCAAATGAAGCTGGTGCTGTAGCTGGTGCAGTATAGAAACCATAAGTATAAGGTCCTGTTCCTCCACCTGCGCTAATTGTTACAAAAGCATTTTTATCGCAAGTTGCATTCACCACTTTAGTAATACTAGCATCAAGTGCTGAAGCTGGCTGTTTAATTTGGAATTTCGTTGTTGTAGAACATTTAGTTCCGTCTATTTCTTTTACATAAAGAATATAATTACCTGGCAATAAACCTGTAATCGTTCCTGTGTAAGGAGCTGCAGTGATATCACCAAATTTAGGGCTTAGAATTGGCAGATTAGTTAAGTTATCTCTTACTTCATAATAAATATGAGTAGTTCCTGCGCCTAAATCTTTTACTTCAAAACTTAATTCACCATTTCCTGCATTAAAACATGTTACATCTTTTGGCGTAACGTCTGCCGTAATATCTGAAATCTTAGGTGTAGTATATTCTAAATACGATGGACATCCGTTCGCATCTACAACCATAAAATTATAAGTCGTATTCTGCTCTAATTTTTTGAAATCCCACTCTTTGTCAGGTACAATGCCAGAAGACTGACCAAGTCCATAAATAGAATATTCAAAATCTGCTGTACCACCTGTTACTTTAACTCTAACAGTGATACCTTCCTCGCAATCCATTCCAATAGTCTCAGCTTCAAAAGCCAAATATGGAAGTGGTTCAATTCTTATCGCAGTACTCTCATACTTACATCCTTTTGCGTCTACTATATGAATAAAGTAGTCACCAAAATCTAAATTAGGGAAATTATGCTTTACCAATGCATCTGCTGCATTTGCAATATAAGTTCCTTTTACTGCCATTGTATTATCATACAAATAGTATGTAAATGGTGCTGTACCTCCAGAAGCAGCTGTAAGATTTACATCTATACTTCCTGGTTTTGTACTTAGACATGTAATTCCATTTGCTTTAATTACTGGTATAATAGCCGCAGGAGCAGTAACAATAGCTATTCCAGAAGCCTCACAACCTTTACTATCTCTTACTGTATAAGGATAGTTTCCTGCAATTAATCCTCCATAAATAAATTTATCTAAGAAAAGTCCTCCGTTAAAACTAAATTTAAATGGTCCTTCTCCTGCTGTTGCCTCAAGTGTTACAGATCCGTCTGCATCTCCATTACAAGTTGGACTTGTTGGAGTATCTTTTACCACAACCGTTTGAGGATCTTTTAATTCAACTGCTATTGTTTCTTTTATACAGCCATTAGCATCAGTAATTTCAAACTGATACGTTCCTGCCGCTGTTACTGGATAATCGAAAGATGTTCCTGTAAAAGGTGTTCCTGTAGTTGGGTAAGAGCCTGCATCTATTTTTACTTTATAAGTAAAGTTTGGTTTTCCTCCAGTTACCACTTTAACCTTAATGTTTCCATCTACTGGTGTTACAGCAGCACATGTAAGTTCTTTAGTGATGTCTGCACTAACCGTCATTGCATCATAAACAGTAATTGGTGCTGTTCCTGTACAACCGTTAGCATCTTTAACCGTAATCGTGTATGTTCCTGCGCCAACAGTAAATATATTATCTGGACTTGGTGCAACACCTGTATTAATTGTATAAGTATATGGTGCAACACCACCATTACCTGTTGCTTCTATAATAAATGCGTTACCAGAAACTGTACATTGATTGTTTACTTTAACATCAACAGTTGGTGCTAAATCAGTATCAATAGTTACGTCTATCTTAGCTGTACAATTATTAGCATCTTTAACCCAAACATCCCATTCTGTGTTCATTACTGGGCTAAGATCTGCACTTGCAGCATCTTTGTAATCAGAATCTGTTGGAGCTACATTGTTTTGTTTAAATGCATATTTATAATCTAACGTTCCTCCAGTAGCATGTACTGTTACTTTAGACGTTGCTTTGTTACAGTTTGCATTTACATTAGAATCTAAATGTAAAACTAAAGCATCTGTAGGCTGTGTAATTACAACTTTTGTTGAGAAAATACATAATGTAGTTTCATCTGTAAATACTACATCGTATGTTCCTTCTCCAAGATTAGTTAAATCGAAAGAAGTCGCAGTCTGATTTGTAGCTGTCACAACTCCATTAACTGTATAGCTGTAAGTACTTACAAATTTACCTACTGTATATCTAATAGCTCCTGTAGTTTCTTTTGGAATCGCATAACAATAAACATCATTAAGTTTATTTGCTGCTGCAGTAATAGAAACTACTGGTGGAATATTAATACTAAACTCATCATAACAACCATTTGAAGCTGTTGCTCTGAAAGTATAGTTACCAGAATCAAGATCAGTAAATACTCCTGAAGTAGCTCCAGTAGTATTCGTTTGTCCTGAAACGATTGTGTAAGAAGTTACAGCTCCGCTACCAGCAACTAATGTAATTGTTGCGGTACTTTTTCTGCTAGCAACTGGATCACAATAAATTTTTGTTACGTCAACTTTTGCAATCTTAGGCGGATTAAGCGGTAAGATTGTAAGTGTTTTAACAGCAGTTGTACAACCATTACCATCCATGATAGAATATCTAACAGTCTGTGTTTTTGTATTATCTACAACTTCTAAAGTGTTTGATGGACCATAAGATCCTCCATTAAAGCTGTATGAATAAGGAAGCACTCCTCCTGTTCCTGTAACGGTAACATTTTTAGGTTCTTTAGTATTTGTAGTGTTACAAGTAAATGGGTCAATACTTGCATCGGCTGTTAACTCAGCTGGTTCTGCTATAGTAACATCTGCTGTAGCCGATTTACAACCTAAAGCATCTTCTACCACAATATCATAAATACCTGCCCCTAATCCTGAAGGATTATTTACATTATAAACCTCTGCTGGTGAAGAACCTCTTTTGGTAATCGTATATGTAAATGGCGCTTTTCCAGAAGTAGATGTTACCAAAATACTTCCTGTTTTTGCTCCATAACATTTTACATCAACTTTAGATGTACTTATTGTTAAAACTGTAGATTTTAGAGTAACCGTAATATCTGCTGTATAAGCATAACAAACTGGGTTTGCAGTATCGTTAACTCTAAATTTATAAGTTCCTGCTGCACTTGCTGTGTAAGGGCTTGTTACTGTTGAGTAACCCCCTCCATTGAATGAAACTGCATAAGTACGAGTTCCTGTTCCTCCTGCAGAAGATAAGCTTATTGTTGTATTTGGCGTACAATCTGTATCTGCAACTACTGATGGAGTAATTGTTAATTGTTCAGCCACTACGTAATTAATAAAATCGATACAACCGAATTTATCTTTTACCGTTAATTTATAATTTCCAGGTGTTAAATTAAATGTATCAGCAGTTCCAAAATTAGTACCATCCTTACTAAATGTTGCTGGCAATGCATATGTACCTGTAATTTTTACAGAAATTGGAGTTCCTAGGTAACACTGTGCTGCAATAGGATCCATTTTTGGAAGATCCTCTGTTCCAACAGAGACTGTTTTCTTAATAGCACAATTATTTGCATCTTTAACGTATACATCTATACTTGTTGTAAGAACTGATGTATCTACTGTTAAAGTTGATCCGTAAGGTGTTGATGGACTTGTTGAACCACTTGCTGCAAATGCATAAGAATAGTTTCCTGTTCCACCCTGTAAATTTGAAATTGTTATTGTTGTAAATTTATTATTACAGCTAATTTTTGAAGCATTAACATCAAAAGTAATTGGAGTAGCTGCACCAACGATAGCTTCTTTGCTGTCAGAGCTACAACCCGTTGCTCTATCTGTAGCAACAAAAGTATAAGTTCCAGGCGCTAAATTTGTATAAGTAACTTTATTACCATTAACATTTGGTGTACCTGTATTAGGAGTAAAAGTATATGTAAAGTTACCTGTACTGCTTACATCAGAAACAGTAAATGTAGCAGTACCGTTTTTAGAACCCGCACATAATTCATCTGTTTTTTGAACATCAGCTTTAATTTTAACCCCATCAGCAATAGTTTTTGATCCTGTAGCTGTACAACCTCTTGCATCTGTCACTTTAAATTCATAGTAACCTGCTGTTAGACCAGTGAATGTAGCTGTGTTTCCAGTTTGCGCTGCTGGCGTAACTGGTCCAGCAGTAACTTCGTATGTATACGGAGCAATACCACCGTTGGCTGTTAATGTAAGACTTGTTGTTGTACTTCCTGTATTACATGTAATTGCAGCAGGATTAGAAATCGTGATTCCTGTTGGCGGGTTAAATGCCGGAACTTTAACTTCACCTTCAGCTGTACATCCATTTCCATCTTTTACATAGAATTTAATAGTTTGCTCAGCATTAGTTAAAGTAACTGTTTTAGTCGTTACATTATTATAATTTGTACCACCATCAAAGTTGTACGTATAGTTACCTGCACCACCTGCACCAACAATTGTAATTACTGCTGTAGAGCTACATGTAGTATTAGCAGGGAAGCTACCAGTAACTTTAACCTCTGTTGGGTTTGTTAATACAACATCGTAAATAGGTGAAAGACATCCTTTACCATCTTTTACTTGATATTTATACGTTTTTGTATTTGTTGCACCAACAAATGCATCTAAGTTAGAATGCGTTGCAGAAGTGGTAAAATTACCTCCGTCAAAACTAAATTCGTATGGTCCACCATTTCCGCCAGCTGGTATAACTGTAAAGCTTCCGTTATTACCATTATAACATTTAGGGTTTATTGGCGTAGTAGATCCTGTTGGTTCCAGTTTAGCATCTACAGTTACTGCAGTTGTTAAAGCAGGACATCCTTTAGAATCTGTAACTCTAAATACATAAGATCCAGTTCCCGAAGCTGGGTAAACATTAGATCCTATTGCTACAAAAGGAGCTCCATTAATAGATACTTCATAAGTATAGCCTGGTGTTCCGTTTTGAGCTGTAATTGTAATCTGCGCGTTTGGCGAATTTGTACAATCTAATGGTTTTGTTACCTCTGCATATGCTGTAACTTGTGTTCCTATTGCAATATTTGTAAGTGGCGTAGCATTACAGCCATTTGCATCTCTAACGTAGATTGTATAATTACCTGAACCTAAATTCTCGAATTTTTCTGAATCCTGATAATTCACACCATCCAAACTGTAATGGTAAGGTGCTTTTCCGCCGCTAACACTTACAACCAAAGTTGCTTTGTTTCCAGCATCATAACAAAGATCTGAACTAGGATCTAAAGTCGCTGTAGGAGGTACTGCTCCAACAACAGTTACCTTATCAGAAGCTGCTGAAGAACAATCTCCAGAATCTTTTACTACCACTACAAAGTCACCTGTCGCAGTTAAGGGCAAGTTGAAAGTATCTTCAGTCTGGAATGCTATTACAATTGTTCCATCTGGACGTTCTAACTGATATTTATAATTTGGTTTTCCGCCTTTTGCAGAAGCCTTAATTACAGCACCGTCTATACATGTTGGCTGAGTCGTTACAGTAGCCAATGCAGTAACAGCTTCTGGAGCAGTTACACTTCTTGAATAACTTGTAGAACAATTTCCAGCAGTATCATACTGAACAACTACTGTATAATTTCCTGCAGCTAACTTATCTAAAACTAGAGGTGAAGCACTTGAATTTTGTAAACCTCCACCATTTACTGTATAATAATATCCTGTTGCAGGATTAAAGTTACTAACCGGAATTGTAATTATTCCGTCAGCTTTATCAATACAAGTTAAGTTATCAACAATTGGCGTATCGGCTTTAAAGCCTTTGTTATCTTCTATAATAGCTGTAAATTCTTTCTCTGCATCACAACTTGCAGGAATCTGGCGTACCCAGATATCATCAATCAATACATCGTTACCATTAAATTCGTTACTATAAGATCTAATAACAAAACTTAAATTAGTGTATGCTCCTGGATTTAATGATAATTCTTTATATTCCCATTGCTCGCTTTTTGGAACTACCCAAGGGTTTGAAGTATCTGTTGTTGCAACAATCGTTTCTGTACCTCCAACTCCATTCAAGTTATTAATTAATTGAATAGTTAATTTTGGATCAGCATGAGAAGTTGATGTTTTAACAATAAGATTTTCTGCCCATAACGAAATAATAACGGGTTGATTTACAATAACATCTCGAATTGGCTTACTATATAAGATTCCTCCAATACCTGCTGTACCTCCAACGTTCACACATAAAAATCTTCCTAACGGACTAGTAGGCACTGTATGATCTTTGGCTACTATCCAAGAATCATTAAATCTAGTTCTAATTGAACTTGCTACTGCATATTCACCATCATTTATCCATTCATCTCTATTACATTTATAATCTGGAGCTAAATGTGTTGATGTCTCATCTTCAAAGCAATAACCTGGGTTAATTCCTGGTGTTGTTGTATACGAACCAAGACCAAAATCCTCTCTTAATAAGTTACTATAAGTAGGAACTTTGGTTACTGTATATTTAACTTTTATTTTATGATTTCCTGCTGGAACATTTGTAAATACGTTATTTGTTATTGGTGTATTAGGTGTTCCATCAATATAGTATTCATAAGTATAATTTGTGTTTTGAGGATTTCTTACCGTTATGGTTGTAGAAGCCTTACCATCACAACTATAAACTGTAATAGGATCATCAATTGTCGGATCTGTTGGTTTAGGATCTAAAATAATCTTATCTGTTATCGTAAAAATACATCCTGCATTATCTTTAACTCTTAAAGTATAACCAGTAGTATTTGGCATAACATCTGCCTCATTTACATTTACCCAACCTTTGCCATCACCAAAATCGTATTGGTATGGAGGAGTTCCTCCCTCGACATTGTTAATTCTTAATTTTCCTCCTTGATTATCACCATTTGTATCTGGCAACGTACAGCCTGCTAATGCTGCTACACCTCCAGATGCAGTAAGTGCTGATGTTGGACCTGTAATTGTTACATCGATTGGATCAGTAAAACAGTCTTTTCTTTGTTGTACATTGTTTACTGTATAAGTAACACTATATCTAACAATAACTTTATAAACACCTGGATTCAAATTAAGGAAAGTAGTATTTCCAGAATAACTAAGTCCATTGTCAATACTATAGGCCAAAATGTTACCATTAGGCACAATATTTTCAATTCTAATAGAAGACGAACCATCATAACAAGCACTACTTGTATGATTCACATCAAAAGTAGGTTTTGAAACTTCTGGTATAGTAATAGAAGTTGTTGCAGAACAACCTGCATCGTCAACGACTCTAATCTCGTATGTTTTTGCTTCTGTAATAATAACCGGATTGGTATCAACACGTGTTGGAGATCCGTTTATAAAATAAGCGTATGGTGCTTTTCCTCCCGAAGCTGATAATAATAGTTTACCATCACTACAAGCTGTAAAAGGTTCTTGTAATGTTGCAAATGCTTTTAATTGGCTTGAAGGCGCTTTTATTTCAAAATAATAAGATACATCACATTTTGGCGCTGGAGTCTGGTCTATAGGACTGCTTGTAACTCTGATATAATAGTTTTTACCGTAAGTTCCGTAACTTAAAGATGAAAAACTATAATCTAAAGCTGTAACAGGACCATCTTGTTTTTCAATTTGTCCAGTTGCCTGATTATAAAGATAAATATAATATGGCCCTTCAAAATCTTTGATTCCAACACTTGCACTTCCTAAATCAGTTGGACAGATCGGATCTGTTTTCTTACCATCTAATGTTAGGTTTAATCTTCTGATTAAAATATTAGGTATTTTAAAAATACATGGGTTTGTAGTTACCCCTTTTTGTCTAATATAAATCGTATATGCATCCGGATTGTAAATAGGGAAAGTATTGCTGTCTTGCCATTCCCAATCTTGGATAGTCGCAGTTGGACTTGTTTTAATTGCATACTGGTATCCTGCAGGAACGTCACGTACTGTAATACTTCCATTGCTACCACAAAGCATATCAACATGTTCTTCTGTTGGTGCTAATGGATTAGTGAAAACATTAAAGTAAAAACGGTTGAAACAGCTACCAGAATAATTAATTGTCAAACGGTATTGTCCAGCATCTTTTGCAGTAAAATCTGGACCCGTACTTACTTGTATCCATTTACAATCTGTACTTTCGTTAGCACAATTTTCGTTCGTTACGGCTTTACAGCTGCTTGTGTCAAGCCTTTCCCAAACGATATTAGAACTATCATTAATTCCTGTCTGAATTAGTCTTGATGCATTTGCTCCACACAAAAATATCTTTGGCAATTCTTTACCATCGTTAGGACAAATTACAATTTGATCTGCAACATCCAATACTGGATTCTTTGCAGTTTCACCAAATCTTTCAACAGTAAATTTCTCAAAAATAGATCTACAAGGTGCTGGCGCTTCATTGTAAACATAATAAGTCCCCGGATCTTTAACCGTTAGAGTCTGTCCTGTTCCTATTTTTTTAGTTTTTTCCTTATCGCTGTACCAAGTATATGTTGAGTAACCATTTGCTGCAGTAATATCCAACGTCTCTGTACACAAAGTACGTTTTCTATCATATTGACAACCCTCAACACCTACTAAAAAGTTGGTTGCTTTTGGTACCAAAATACATCCTGTATTAGTATCCACACTCGGGTCATCCGATATTGTGAAAGAGGTATTTTGAGAACCTTTATATGTAGCGTATGCAGAGTTATCGATACTGTTTGAACAAGCTTCATCAAGCATTGTACAATCAGGAATTACCTGCACTTTAAATTTTATTGTTTTTTCTGTTAAACCTACTTTAACGATATCACTACGAACATCAAAAACAATACTTCTTGTAGTAGGGTTCCAACTTTTTACCGTTACACCATCTGGTAATGGCAATAAATCTGTTGGATAATTAAAAATAATATTGATAGGCAGCTGATCACGAATTGTAAAAGAAGTCGCATCATCATTACCTGTATTTTTAAAACCAATTTCGTAATTTAATTGCTGACCTAATGTTACCGTTTGCCCTCCAATATTATCTCCATTCGAGTTTTTAACGATTTTTGTAAGTACAATTTTAGGTTCAATAATTTCAACCGATATGGCAGTAAAGAACATAAAGTACGAATCCTGCGAAGTATTAATTCTTAGCGTCGCACTCGTCTCATTATTTTGAATGATATTATTGCCATCATTTAAAACTTTAACCACTCCGGCATCATAACCTAAAGTATTTTTACTCGCTGGTGTACGACCACCCAAAATTGCATCTCCGTCAGTAATCGTACTATTAAAAAAGTTAGGTTTAGCAGGACTTCCTGCATCCCATCTAGAAGGAGGGACTTCTGGCGTAATTGGTCTAGCTAATGAAGATATAGGCCCCCATAGAGCAGATTTTCCACCTTTAAATTGTAATCCGTCACCTTCTAAAGGATTATCCCCCTCTAAAGCACTAAATCCTAATTTTACATTTACATTTCCTTCAGGATTCGTTGTAAAGCCACTAATCGGAATATCCAAAGGAGGATCAGTACTTCTAATCATACTGAAACCATCAAAACTAGTAATGTATTTACTTGGCAGTTTTGGATCTTTATAAATTACGTAAATACTCCATCCTGCAGAGTTTCCACCTCCAGGGTTAAGTGACCCTTGAGAACAAACTAAATCTGCTATAGTATATAGACCCGGACCGGCAGCCTTAACTTCTGCCGTAATTTCTTTAAAACAAGCATAAGGCTTTGAAAGATAGGCATTGTTTACTCCTGATGCTCCTTCATCCCAAATTATACTTCCTGTTATATCCTTATAAGCGCTAGTGCCCGTTTTTAATTTAACCTTATTAATATTGTTTCTATCAGAGCCTTGATAAGTTCCCGACCAATATAAAGCGGCATAAGCAATTTCGTAACAATCTTTACTTGCATCTGGAATAACCAATGTTGCCGAACTAGAATTGAAAGTTGCTGCATCATTATCTATGTCGATATACTTCATATCCAAATTATCGTTCGCTGTAGTACCGGTACCTTGCGAATCGAAAGCATTATTTGGACGGTTGTTTCTTCCTCCTCCATCTCTATTCAAGATATTGTTTCCAATAACTAAAATATCTCCTTTTAAACTTGTATTATACCTTGGATCAAAATTCTTTCTTAACTGACCGTAAGAAGAAATCCCGAGCAAGAGAAATACAGCTGCAATAAATACTTTAAAAATAGTAGGTTTTTTCATAGTCTTCATTTTGTTGTGGCCTTTTTTTAATTTTTTAAGGGGCATTAAAAAATAAATCATAGCATTCTTAACATTTTATTTTATGTCCTTCTGAAACCTCAGAAGGACTATCTTATCTATATATATTTCTATTAATTCTCAATTTTTACGACAGCCATTCTACCGTTGTATGGCTTGCTCCCTTTCGCTTCCAAAGCTTTTGTAGCTTCTTGTAGACCGTCGTATTTTTCATAATAGATGTAATATTTACTTGTTGTCACATTATAAAAGAAATTCACATCTGTAAGTCCAGCAGCTACTGCTTTCGTTAAAAACTCATCTCGTTTCTCGACACTGTTGTGTACTGCAAGAATCAAGTAATATCCACTATCAGAGTTTTTAATATTTTTAATAATCTGCATGTTTGACTGCTCTTCACCAAAATCAAAATCATTTGCTTTCAGTGGTGTGCTGCTTACTTTTGTTGTCTCTTTTATTCGTTTAAGAGCGGCAACGTCCTGGGCATATCTTCCTTCATCATTCTCATAAGCTGCACGTTTAATTCTACGTTTACGCTCAACTTCAGTCTCTGTTTTAATACGCTCTAAATCGGCAATTAAAGCTGCACCTTCTCGTTTCATTTTTAATTGAGCCGCTTTCAATTCGTTTATCTTTTCAAGATAAGCTTTATTCAAAGGATCATCTTTAGGGAACTTTTTACTTCTTTCGTTATAAAGATTTGTCAGCTTCCCAATTTCATTTTCCATGCTGTTGTTTGCATCGGCAATCTGAACTTTTAATGATTCAATCTGACTGTTTTCTGCCGCTACACTCTTGAATGGTTTTGGCTCTTTATAAATACCTTTTTCACTTAAATCGTTCTCCTCTTTTAAATCGTTCAAGTCTTTTTGCTTATTCGCAACAGTTGCCTTAAACTGATCTAATAAATCTGTTTGTACTTTACTTGTACTTTCTACAGACTGAGTCAAGTTTTCAATAGCTTTTCCAGTATCATCTTTAGCTTTCGCCGTTAATGCCGCTGCTGCTGCATCTGCTTTAGCTTTATCTGCTGCTAATTTTGCCTGACGCTCCTCTTCTTCTCTTAACAGTCTTGTTTCCTCTTCTGCTTTTAATTTTTCTGTCGCTTCCGCATCTGCTTTTGCTTTTGCGTCTGCTAGAAGTTTAGCTTGAAGAGCTTCCATATCTGCTTTTGCTTTTGCATCTGCAGCTAGTTTTGCTTGAAGAGCCTCAGCATCTGCTTTTGCTTTCGCATCTGCAGCCAGTTTTGCTTGAAGAGCCTCAGCATCTGCTTTTGCTTTTGCATCTGCAGCCAGTTTTGCTTGAAGAGCTTCAGCGTCTGCTTTTGCTTTCGCATCTGCAGCTAATTTCGCTTGGCGAGCTTGTTCTTCAACTCTAGCTTTTTCTTCTGCAGCTTGTTGCGCTTTTAATGCCTCAGCATCGGCTTTTGCTTTTGCATCCGCAGCCAATTTCGCTTGACGTGCCTCTTCCTCTTCTTGTAATTTTTTAGCTTCTGCTTCTGCTTTCGCTTTTGCCGTTGCTTCTGCGTCTGCTTTTACTTTTGCATCAGCTAATAATTTTGCTTGAAGAGCTTCCATATCTGCTTTTGCTTTCGCATCTGCTGCCAATTTTGCTTGAAGCGCTTCTGCGTCTGCTTTTGCTTTTGCATCTGCTGCCAATTTCGCTTGACGAGCTTCTTCTTCTACTCTAGCTTTTTCTTCGGCTACTTGTTTAGCTTGTAATGCTTCTGCATCCGCTTTTGCTTTTGCGTCTGCTGCCAATTTCGCTTGAAGCGCTTCTGCGTCTGCTTTTGCTTTTGCGTCAGCTGCTAATTTCGCTTGACGAGCTTCTTCCTCTACTCTAGCCTTTTCTTCAGCAACTTGTTTAGCTTGTAATGCTTCTGCATCGGCTTTCGCTTTTGCTTCAGCTGCTAATCTTGCTTTCTCTGCTTCTGCATCGGCTTTTGCTTTTGCCTCTGCTGCCAATCTCGCTTTCTCTGCTTCTGCATCAGCTTTCGCTTTTGCGTCTGCTGCTAATTTCGCTTGGCGAGCATTTTCTTCATCTTGTAATTTTTTCGCTTCAGCTTCAGCTTTTGCTTTTGCCGTTGCTTCTGCATCGGCTTTCACTCTAGCATCTGCAATTAATTTAGCTTGTAAAGCTTCCATATCGGCTTTTGCTTTTGCATCAGCTGCTAATCTTGCTTTCTCTGCTTCGGCGTCAGCTTGTGCTTTTGCTTCTGCAGCCAATCTTACTTTTTCTGCTTCTGCATCTGCTTTTGCTTTTGCGTCAGCTTCTAATTTCGCTTTTGCAGCAGCTTCGGCATCAGCTTTCGCTTTTGCGTCTGCTACAAGTTTCGCCTGAAGTGCTTCAGCATCTGCCTTCGCTTTTGCTTCAGCCGCCAATTGTGCTTGGCGTGCATCTTCAGCTTGTTTTATTTTCAGCGCTTCTGCATCAGCTTTTGCTTTTGCTTCTGCGGCAATAAGTGCTTGTCTTGCTTCTTCATCTGCTTTTGCTTTTGCATCTGCAGCTAATTTTTCTTTAAGTGCAGCTTCTTCAGCAGCTTTTGCTTTTTGATCAGCAGCCAGTTTCGCTTTGTTCGCTGCATCAATAGAAACTTTTGTCTTCGCTTCTGCAGCTGCTTTTGCTTTTGCTTCTGCAGCCAATCTTGCTTGTAATGCATCTGAGTCTGCTTTTGCTTTAGCATCTGCTGCTAAAATTGATTGCATATCTGCAGCTTCAGCTTTTGCTTTGGCATCTGCTTTACGTTTTGCTTCTGCAGCATCTGCTTTTGCTTTATTATCTGCAATTAATTTCAATCTTGCTGTTTCAGCATCTGCTTTTGCTTTCTCTGCCGCTGCCAATCTAGCTTGTCTTGCAGCCTCAGCATCAGCTTTTACTTTTTCAGCTGCGGCTAATCTTGCTTTTGCTGCCGCTTCTGCATCTGCTCTTGCTTTATCAGCAGCCAATTGTGCCGCTGTTTTTTGTGGCGCTGGAGCTGTTTTTGCAGCTTCTGCTTTTGCCTTAGCCGCCGCCTCTGCATCGGCTTTCGCTTTTGCATCAGCCGCCAATTTCAATTTCATTGCTTCAGCATCTGCTTGAGCTTTGTCAGCAGCTAATTGTGCCACTGTTTTTTGTTCTGCTTGAGCTGATTTTGCAGTTTCGGCTTTTGCTTTAGCAGCTGCCTCTGCATCGGCTTTCGCTTTTGCATCTGCCGCCAATTTCAATTTCATAGCCTCTGCATCAGCTTTTGCTTTATCAGCAGCCAATTGAGCTTGTGTTTTTTGAGCAGCTGTTGCAGTCGGTTTATTTGCTACTGCTTGCGCTCTCGCTGCTGCTGCTGCATCTACTCTAGCTTTGTTGTCTGCCGCTAATTTTATTCTACGCTCTTCTGCATCTGCTCTTGCTTTATCAGCAGCTAATTGAGCTTGTGTTTTTTGTGTTGTAGCAACGGCTCTATTTGCTGTTGCAGTTTGTGCTCTCGCTGCGGCTGCGGCATCTGCTTTTGCTTTTGCCTCTGCAGCTAATCTTATTTTAACAGCTTCAGCATCTGCTTTAGCTTTATTGTCTGCTTCTAATTTTGCTTTTGCTGCAGCTTCAGCGTCCGCTCTAACCTTTTCTGCTGCTGCTAGTCTTGCTTGTTTTGCTTCAGCATCGGCTTTTGCTTTTGCTTCTGCAGCTAATCTGTTCTTTTCAGCAATTTCAGTTCTGTTAACCTGAGTTGCTTCTGACTTTGGTTTAGCTGGTACCGATTTTGGTTTTGAAGGATCAATCAACGAACCTTCATCATCATCTCCGTAATAGTAATTTCTATTTTTGAATTTGTAGGCAATAGCGAATTCATGAGAACCACCTAAATTAGAGAAATTGCCCATTCCTCTTTCGTAATTGTATTCTATAGCAATACTTGGAGAAATATTAACCCCAAGTCCTGCAGAAACTCCATATAATGTATTATAGCCTACTTGTGCCCAAACTCCTTGTTGAAGTGCAAGCATTCCTAGACCTGAAATAACTGTTTTATCTTTTTTAATTTCTGTTCTAACCAATCCGGAGAATTTACTTCTATCAAAAAAGCCATAACTGTCAATATATCCAGTATACATGGCGTGCAATTGAATTGCTCTTTCTGGATCTTCTTTTACCATTCCAGATCCGAAATTATAAAGTACTAAATTGTTAATAGCCAATCCGAAATCTAAAAAAGCAGTACCATAGTTAATCCCAGGATTTACAGTTAAAAGCGTGCTTTTTGGAAAATCTCCAGTTAAAATCGTTGAATCATCTGATATAATTTTTCCTGTATTTATTCCGCTTTGATAAATACCTGCATTTAAACCAAAAGTCAAGTTACTATCTTCTTCTAAAACGATGTTATGAGCGAAATTGGCAACTCCGCCAAAAACAGTCATAAGTCCGTAATTTTGTTGAAATAACCCAACTGCAAATGCTTCGTTTTCTCTAAAACGACCAGAATAATTGGCCAAATACGTCTGCGGAGCATTCTCAAATTGTACCCATTGTCTTTTGTTATAGAAACTTACGTATGGATTTGATTCTCTAACAAAACTGAATGTTGGGTTAATTAAATATCTATTGAACTTCAAAGAATTTCTAATAGGTAATGAAAACGAAACAACTCCATCCTCACTTGCGTTTTGAGAATAGAGTACATTAGATAAACCGTAAAATAACGTGATGAATAGTAAAAGTTTCTTCATATTATTTTATAACAGTTATTGATCCTTTTTTTTCACCTGTGTCGGATTGAATGACATAGTAATAAACGGGATTTACATTCTTAAAATCTACATTGTTTTGAGGCCAATCGCCTTGGTAATTCACTACATCCAAAACCATATCTCCGTTTGAACTAATGATCATTACCTTTGTATTTGCATTTTTATACTCGTCTGGAATATTCCAGTACGGATTCATACCACTTAACTTGATAATGTTTGGAATAACACTAGATGGGCCAGAATCTCCATTTATTTTAAATGTAAATTCTTTGCTAGAAACACATCCAGATGCCAAAGAAACCTTAGCTTTATAATTACCTTTAACAGCTACAACATAAGATCTTGTTGTTTCGTTAGGAATTAAGTTATCGTTTAAATACCACTCATAAGTTGCGTCTGCCGCATCTGTAGTAATCGTAACCGTTACTGTTTCTCCTTCGCTTAATTTATATCCATCCTCAGCATCAATGCTTGCGTCAAAACTATTGCTTTTCAAATCGATAGTTCCAGTTGCTTTACATCCGCCAAAATCAACTTCAACAGAATACAATCCAGATTCGTTTGTAGAATAAGTACGGTTAGTAGCACCAGCTATTAAGACTCCATCCTTTTTCCAAGCATAGCTGTTTCCAGAAGTTGCAGTTAAAATAGTTCCTGTTCCGCTAGCGCAAAACGGGTTTCCTAAACTTGAATTAATAGTTACGTTAGATCCATTAGAAGAGGAAACGACATTAACACGATTAGAACTAAAGTTAACATCAGAACATTGACCATAATCAATCTCTGCATAATATTTTCCTGTACTATTAATAACTATGTCTTTAGAGGATTGTCCTACGATAAGAACATCATCTTTGTACCATTTGTATTTAATATTGGAAATATTGATTGGAGATGGAGTATCTGCACTAACAGAAAGGGTTAAACTACCGCCAGCACATAACATCGCTGTATCAGTCTTACCATTGATAAAGAAAGATGATTCGTATGGTTTGAAGTATGCAGGAAATGCAGTATTTCCTAAAGAATTTCTAAATCTTGTACTCGTAACGCCTGTTGAACTTTTTACTCTAAGACTATAAGTATCAGAACCAACTAAATTTGTAGGCACTGCATATTTAATTGTTTTTTGAGTTGCAGAAACATCAACAGTTTGAAGCAAAGTTGTGGCAACAGGAGTAGTAAAATTTCCCGCAGCGTCTGAAAGCTCCACTACGAAGGTAGTACCTGCGGGAAAATCTATATAACTAAAAGAAGCATAAAACTCGTTGAACGAATTACCAGCACAAAGCTTTTCTAACCCATCAAAGGTTTGAGGCGCTATAGTTTGGGCATAGGCATTCGATCTAGCAAATAGTAAAATGCTAAATAATATTAAAACTTTAAAAAAAGATAAAGTAATTTTTTGAATCATATAGTGCGTGTTCTTGCTAGATCTATACGCTCAAAAAACAAGATATCTATGAATGTTTCTGAGAAATCGTACTTGTAGTTTTCAATCACTTCTTTTGCAAGAACTGAAGTAGCCGCAAGTGTAGAATTCTCTTCACAATCGTTAGATAATGCATTTGACTCAGCCGCTATAGTAAGGCTGTCCTTGGGGTTGGACATCCCTACTATAAACTGATTAAAATTGCTGTTTTCAATAACAGCACTATTATTACTGTTCTTTTGGTTATTGCAAGCCAAAGTTAAAATGTGCTCAGAACCAGCAGCCTTTGTAGGTTGTTCTGCTGTATTCTGTGCATATAGAGTTAACGAAATAGGCGAAACCAAAAATATTATATATAAAAAATATTTTTTCGTAGATACCATTATGTTTTGATCTTTATTTAGGCCCTTTAGACGATACATAAATTGTGTCTGGGGACTTAATTAATAAAATTTACGCGTGGGAAATAAAAATCGAAACTATTTATCTATTACCGCTAGAAGCTGTGATTTTTCCTAATTGTAATCTAAAATCTGGTTTTTTTGGATTGAACATATCAATGAATGTTTCTTTGTTGTCACTTTGTGACATTACGTTAAAGAAAACACTGTTTCCATACCAACTTTCTAGATCTTCATTGTTAGAATTGTACTCTGTAAAGATGTTTCCATTACATAAGTTGAAGTACATTTCCTCAAATTTGATTTTTTTAAGGTTGGCATCATTGATTTCAGTTTTGCTATCTAATAATACAGCAGGGTTAAATCCAGAGATTACACTTCTTTTCATTTCTAGAGAAGCATTCTCTGCTACATAAACAGCCTCTTTTACTAAACCTGCTTGAATGTCAGCTTTAATGTTTTCGCTGTCGTTAACCATTGTAATATTACTAGCAACAACTAAAGTTTGTTTTTTAGTGAAGTCTGTTTCACTTTTCTTCTCATAAGATTTAACCTCCATACAACGAGATCCGTCTTTAGTACTTGAGAAGTAAGAAGATCTAACTGCTAGAGAGTTGAAGAAACGACATTGAACTCCTTGAGAAAATTTAAAGTCGTCGTTAACTGATTTATAAGATACGAATTTTGTAGCATTTAAGTCACCGCCTAAGACTCCGAAAGAATCTCCTCCAGCGTAACTTACCATAATGTTTTCAAGAACAGTTTTGTTTCCAACAGCTGCAAGAGTCAAACCATTGAAAGTATCTGAACCTTTTACTTTTTTACCAGCAAACTCGATTCTAACAAATCTTAAAACTCCAGAGTTTGAAGCTACATTATCACCACCGTAAGTAGTCATTGTAGGATCTAGGTCTAGGTTATAAGAACCAACATTTCCGAATTTGTTAATTGGTGCATCTCCAAGGATTACAATTCCACCCCAATCTCCAGCTTTTTTCATGCTGCGGTTTGAAGTAAATACAATTGGATCTGTTTCTAAACCATCAGCCACTAATTGTGCACCTTTTGTAACTACCAATGTTCCTTTTGTTTCGAAATCACCAATAATTACAGTTCCAGGTTCGATAGTTAAAACAGCATTGTTTGTAACATAAACGTTTCCTTGTAGAACGTAGATATTTCTTTTTAGCAATTTAGTATTAACAGAAATGTTTCCTGCTAAAATTTGGTTTGCTTCTCCATAGTCAACTTTATTAGGCTTAAACTCGGTCCAGTTGTTTAACCAATTAGTGTAGCCCATAATTCCTTTCTCTTGTTGAGCACTCATACTCGTAACTGTCAAAAGAACGCAGATCAATTGAGTAATTTTTTTCATGATAAGGGGGTATTACGGTTAATAATAAATTTGGGTATGCGCAAATGCAAAAACTCCTCTCGAATTTTCTGGAATTTTACAGAACCCTCGAGAATGAGTTTTTTTTATTTTGTTTTCGAAGAATGTCAAAGCAATATTTTACTGAGACTTTCCAGAAAAAAATTTCAAAAAAAATGCTTTATTACATTTCGTTCAAATCGTTGAACTCGTGTAATGATTTCAATGTACTTTCGTAGAACAAGATTGCCGCGATTAGATTTCCTTTATCAGAGTAAGGCATCATTTTTCTTTGGAATTCTACAGTTGTATCCAAAAATGTTGTTGTACCAACTGCTTGAGCATCCAAAACTTTTTTGTGTTCACTATCGTCTGGAATACCAAGGTCGGCCATAGTAACTCCAGGTTTAGTAACCAAAGCAATGTAAGGGAGAGTTTTAACTAATACTTTGATACGCTCGATGTATAATTCCAAAAGTTCACCCTTTTGCATACCACTTAATTCTTTTTGATCATGGTATTTTCGGATAAGAGCAGTTGTACTAATAATACTTCTCGGTGCGTTTTTAGCTTGTGCTGAAACAGCCGCAGTAGTTAAGATAAAAAAAGCACTAAATAGAATAATTTTCCCTTTCATAGATTCTTATTTTATAATTGGTTGTTGATAAAAACAAAAATATAGAAATTAACTTAAATTACAACTCTAATGAATTTTTTTTTCAAAAAATTTCCTTAAAAAAACCTTAAAAACCAGTCTTATGTCGAGAAAATGTGCGTTTTAACGGGCTTTTTGTTAAAAATGTTAATTAAAAAATCGTAAGAGATTATCTATAAAAAATAAAAAATTAACTCTATAAATAGCCAAAAAAAACCTCCGTTTGTCGAATTTCGAAAAAAAATATTAACAAAAACATCTTGATATTTACTCACTTGAAGATATTTATTAACAAAATTCTGTCGAAAATGATCCGAATTTTTTAAAAATCATCTCCTCACTTCGACTCCGAATTTGAAAATTGTGAACTACTAAATAATCTTATCCTGAAAATTTTTGCCTCCACATTTTCTTCTATCTTTGCGCAATGCAATTTTCTCAAATTTTAGGTCAAGATTACATCAAAAGCCACTTGATAAAAAGTGCTGCTTCTGGTAGAATTCCTCATGCACAATTATTTGTTGGTCCAGAAGGAAGTGGCACATTAATAACTGCCATTGCTTATGCTCAATATATTTTGTGTAGCAATACCGGCGATGAAAATTTAAACGGAAACGATTCTTGTAATCTAAAGTTTGATAACATCTCTCATCCCGATCTCCATTTTATTTATCCAACCGTTACAACCGAAGATGTAAAAACAAAACCTAAGAGTTTAGATTTTATTCAAGATTGGCGCAGCTTTATTCAAGAAATGCCTTACGGAGGTTTGTTCGATTGGTATAAAATTCTGGGTGTACAAAACAAACAAGGAGAAATTCGTGTTGAAGATGCACAGGAAGTTTTAAAATCGCTTTCGCTAAAATCGTACGAAGGCGGATACAAAATCATGATTATCTGGATGGCCGATAAAATGAATATCGCCGCTTCCAACAAACTTCTAAAACTTCTGGAAGAACCTTCAGAAAAAACCATGTTTATTCTGATTTCTGAAAACGAAGAAGATATTATCCAAACCATACGTTCGCGCTGCCAGGTAATTCATTTTAACGGATTGCCAGAAAAAGTTATTGCCGATGCTTTAATTGCCCAAGAAAATATAGATGCCGGCTTAGCCAAAAAAATTGCACATCAGGCGCAAGGTAATTTTAGTAAAGCATTGCATTTGTTAAAAGAAGATGATGATGATCTTCCGTTCGAACAATGGTTTGTTAATTGGGTACGCGCCGCTTTTAGAGCAAAAGGAAATGCTGCGGCCATTCAAGATTTAATTTCTTGGAGCGAACAAATTGCAGCACTGGGACGCGAAAGTCAGAAAAAATTCATTCAGTATTGTATCGAAATGTTTAGACAAGCTCTAATGCTAAATTATCAGACGCCAAGTTTGGTTTATATAGAGCCCAAGGTCGATAAATTCAAATTAGAAAATTTTGCTCCTTTCGTAAACGGAAATAACATTCACGAAATATTCAAAGAGCTTTCAGATGCTTTGTATCATATTGAAAGAAATGGAAATGCAAAAATAATCCTTACCGATTTATCCATCAAATTGACTCGTTTAATTCATAAAAAATAATTCATAATGAACAATGTTGCCTCAATTTTACTTTTAGCTTTTCTAGCTTTAACTTTTTTACAATCGGGTTACGAAAAAATTTTTTATTGGAAAGATAATGTGGCTTGGCTAAAAGAACACTTTGCCAAAACACCACTAAAAAATCAGGTTCCGCTGGCTCTTTTACATTTACTAATTTTGGAATTAATTTCTGGAATTTTATGTGTTGTTGGAGGAATTCAATTATTTACAAATAATGGCAGAGAATTTGGTTTTTACGGAGCTATCTTTTCATGTATCTGTTTGTTAATGATGCTTTTCGGACAAAGACTTGCAAAAGATTACGATGGTGCGAGAACCATTGTTATATATTTTATACCAGCCGTTATGGCTGTTTATTGGTTAAATTAACCAATACAATTTTTAAATTTTTAGATCAAAAAAATGAATCCAAAACATCCTTCAGAATCCCTAACTATTTTAACTGATTTAGTTTTACCGAGCGAAACAAATCCTTTAAACAATCTTTTTGGTGGTGAATTATTAGCCAGAATGGATCGCGCCGCAAGTATTGCAGCCCGCAGACATTCGCGCCGAATTGTAGTAACGGCTTCTGTAAATCACGTTGCCTTCAACAGAGCCATTTCGCTTGGAAGCGTTGTAACCGTAGAGGCAAAAGTTTCAAGATCATTCAAAAGTTCGATGGAAGTTTTTATTGACGTATGGGTAGAAGACCGCGAATCTGGAAACAGAACCAAAGCCAACGAAGCAATTTACACCTTTGTTGCTGTTGACGATACCGGAAGACCAGTTGAAGTTCCAGCAATTATTCCAGAAACCGAGCTAGAAATTCAGCGATTTGATGCAGCGCTTCGTCGCAAACAATTGAGTTTATTGCTTGCTGGCAAAATAAAACCTTCTGATGCTACAGAATTAAAGGCTTTATTTTTATAGAACGATTTTGTGACAATTTGGAACAATCAAACTTCAAAAAAAGAAGTAATTTTACAAATTATAAAACAGATCAATAAGATTACGGAAGAATTTTCTTATTTTTATCCAGAAAGACAAAACAATAATTTAGATATTAGAAAAAAATGAGTTCAGAGAAAGAAGCCAAATTAAAAGCACTACAATTAACGCTTGACAAACTTGACAAAACCTACGGAAAAGGAACCGTAATGAAAATGGGCGACAGAGCCATTGTAGAAGTAGAAACGATTTCTTCTGGCTCACTAGGTGTTGACTTAGCTCTTGGAGTAAACGGATATCCTAAAGGAAGAATTATCGAAATATATGGTCCAGAATCTTCTGGAAAAACAACTTTGACGCTTCACGCTATTGCAGAAGCTCAAAAAGCAGGTGGTATTGCTGCCTTTATCGATGCCGAGCACGCATTTGATAGAAACTATGCTGAGAAATTAAATGTTGATATCGAGAACTTAATTATTTCTCAACCAGACAACGGAGAGCAAGCTTTAGAAATTGCCGAAAACCTAATTCGTTCTGGAGCTATAGACATTGTTGTAATTGACTCTGTGGCGGCTTTAACTCCAAAAAGTGAAATTGAAGGTGAAATGGGAGATTCTAAAATGGGTCTTCACGCACGTTTGATGTCTCAAGCATTGAGAAAACTTACTGGAACTATCAGTAAAACAAACTGTACTGTTTTCTTTATCAACCAGCTTCGTGAAAAAATTGGTGTTATGTTCGGAAATCCAGAAACTACAACTGGAGGTAACGCACTTAAATTTTACGCTTCTGTTCGTTTAGATATTCGTCGTTCTGCTCAAATTAAAGATGGTGAAAATGTAATCGGAAACAGAACTAAAGTAAAAATCGTTAAAAACAAAGTTGCACCACCATTTAAAACTGCCGAATTTGACATTATGTACGGAGAAGGTGTTTCTAAAACGGGTGAAATCTTAGACTTAGCAGTTGAATTTGATATCGTTAAAAAAGCAGGATCTTGGTTTAGCTACGGCGATACAAAATTAGGTCAAGGTCGTGACGCTGTTAAAACTTTAATTAAAGATAATCCAGAACTTGCTGAAGAACTGGAAATTAAAATTAAAGAACACATAAAAGAATTGGCAAATGCCTAAAAAATAAGTCGAAAAAAGACGCTTTTAAATAGCCGAGTGATGTAAAAATTACTCGGCTATTTTTATTTTGAAATAAATATGAAATTTTCACGCAACCTTTTTACAAAACTTCCATCTCTATAAAAAAGCAGTTTATAATTGGTACTGCCATATATCAATTTCGAGTTTTTTTTAGAATTTACGTTGGTTGGTTATTTGATTAAAAACCCGTTGGCATCTTCATCTGACGGGTTTTATCAAATTTTTTAAATTTTGACGCAACCTTTTTAATTTTTCTACATCTATAATAATGTGACATTAACTTGAGTTATTAACTAAACTCTTTATTATCAACCATTAATATTTTTAACCATGAAAGAAAAAATGGAATTGTTGTACAGTAAAAACCGAAGAAAAACCAAATTAAGATTTAAAAAAGTATTGCGTTTTATTTCAGAAAAGATAATTCACAGATAATAACTTTTGAATAAAAATAGGGGGTTTTTAATTCAAAGAAAAGCCGGTAGATAATTAAATCTATCGGCTTTTGTATTTTACATAATGTTTTTATGGTTATTCCTTTTGATAATCCATTAAACCATTATAAATCATGTTTCTAACTTGATCTCTTAATTCTTTTCTGTTGTCGCTTGTCAATCCTTTTGTTTCTACAAAAGGTAAAATTCGCGCGCGCATTTTTCCTGGACTTCCACTCAAAAAAGTATATGAAAAACGTTTCTTACTATCTGGATAAACAATTGGCACAATCGGAATCTGATGATCGATAGCCAATCTAAATGCGCCGTCTTTAAACTCATCCAGCAAAATGCTTTCGTCATCTGGAACTCCTCCCTCTGGGAAAATGCAAATACTTAAACCTTGATTTAATCTATTTTGAGCTCTTTTAAAAACTTCATTTTTACTTTTAGACGAACTTCTGTCAACTAGAATACAAGTTCTTTTATAGAAAAATCCAAAAAGCGGAATCTTTACCAGCTCTTTCTTCCCAACAAAAACAAACGGATTTTTAATTAAAGCCAACGTAAGCATAATATCGGTCATTGAGGTGTGATTGGCCACGATCATGTAACTTTTGCCTTTAATGAGCTTCTGTTCACGTTTTACGGTATAAAAGAAACCCATTCCGAAAAGGATGAATTTAGCCCAAATGCGGGCCATTTTAAAGAAATATGGATATCCTTTCTCAGAAAGGATAGAAACTACCAGAAAAGGTAACATAATGAGTATTGGAATGGCCATCAAAACGTAAAACCAAACTCTCCAAAGAATCCAAAAAGTAATTTTAAATATTTTCATAGCTTCAAATGTAAGAAAACCGAAATGAATTTTAAACAAGATTTTTTTCTAAGCACAAGTCCTATTCTAACGCAAAGCGCGCAAAGGATTTTCGTAAAGTTTTTAAAGTGATCATTGTGAAAGTTTGCTTTGCGATAAGTTCGCAAAGCTTTATCTATAAATTATTTGCAACTCGTCTAATGCCATTTTTCAAAAGAGTATCGCTGAAATTTATGAGTAAACCTAGCTTAAAATTTCCTAGTCTTAAATAGGTTAATGTTTGCGCTAAATGATTTACGCTAAGTGATTCCACACTTTTTATCTCTATTAGTAATTTATTTTCCACCAGTATATCAATGCGGTAGCCACAATCTAGCTGGACTTCTTCAAAATTTAATGCCAAAGATTTTTCTTTTTCAACAAGAAGTCCATGTTGTTTAATTTTATAAAACAAACATTCTTTGTATACATTTTCTAATAATCCTGGTCCAAGTTTTTTATGAATTTCAATTGCTAGTCCAATTACAATATTTGATATTTCGTTTTCTGTCATAATAAAAAAATATCAAAATTATAAATATTTTCTTATATTTTATAAATAAAGCTTTGTGAACTTATCGCAAAGCAATCTCTAAAAGAAACATAACTTCTTTTCTTTGCGAAAATCCTTTGCGCACTTTGCGTTAAAAATAACTCACAAAAAATTTCAAAACTTAATGATAAACCATTGCGCACTTTGCGATTAAAAAAAACATCACGACATTTGCATTTCAGAAAAAACTAGAATGGCAAAAATACTTACTGGTGTTCAAAGTACAGGAACACCGCATTTAGGAAATTTATTAGGCGCAATTATTCCGGCAATCGAATTATCAAACGATCCAGCAAATGAATCTTATTTGTTTATTGCCGATTTGCATTCCATCACACAGATTAAAGACGGAAAAACTTTAAGAGAAAACACCTTTAGCACAGCTGCGGCTTGGCTTGCGTGTGGTTTAAATCCTGACAAAGTTACTTTTTACAGACAATCTGATGTGGTTCAAACTACAGAATTGACTTGGTATTTGAGTTGTTTTTTTCCATTTCAAAGATTGACATTAGCACACTCTTTCAAAGATAAAGCAGATCGTTTAGATGATGTTAACGCTGGACTTTTCACATATCCGATGCTAATGGCTGCCGATATTTTATTGTATGATGCTGAATTTGTTCCTGTTGGAAAAGATCAGTTGCAGCATTTAGAAATTACTCGTGATGTTGCGGCTCGTTTCAATCACCAGATGGGTGAAACTTTTGTTCTTCCTGAAGCTAAAATTGAGGAAAACATTATGCTGATTCCTGGAACTAACGGAGGAAAAATGAGTAAATCTGCAAACAATATCATCAATATTTTCTTGGACGACAAAACATTACGCAAACAAGTAATGAGTATTGAAACAGATTCGACTCCACTTGAAGCTCCAAAAAATCCAGATACTTGTAATGCATTTGCGATCTATTCTTTGCTAGCAAACGAAGAACAAACTGCACAAATGAGAGCAAACTATTTAGGAGGAAATTACGGTTACGGACATGCTAAACAAGCTTTGTTCGAATTGATTACAGAAAAATTTAAAACAGAAAGAGAAAAATATAACTACTATATCAACAACCTTGAAGAAGTTGACGCTTTGTTGAAAAAAGGCGCTGCAAAAGCTTCGGTTATTGCCGATGGTGTTTTGGCAAAGGTTAGAGAGGTTTTAGGATTTGGGAAGTAATTCCATTTAAAAAATGTTTTCAAAGAAACGCTGATCATTTTAAAATTGGTCAGCGTTTTTCTTTTAATATTCATTTCAATTATTTTTTGTAACTTCAAGTATATTAACTACTTAAAAATAAAAAAGATGGATAAGTATATTGAAGATTACAATGTTCCGCCGTATGTATTTCAAATCCTAAATATCGTTTTTGGCTTATTGCTGATTTACATTTTATACCGATTGTACAAACATTTTACAAGAAAATAATGTATAGGATTTTCTGCGTTAAATTGACTCAAAAAGTTTTCCAGGAAGCGGTCTTATAACGCCTTTTAATTCCATCCCAATCAGAATTCCAGATAATTTGAAGATTGGAATATCACATTCAATTGCAATGATGTCTAATAATTCCTTTCCGTTTTTCTGGAGAAAATCATAAATCGTTTGTTCTACAGGTTCTAACTCTACAAAAAGCTGTTTCTGAATCGTTTTTGGATTTTCTTTAATATCCCAATTCAACATATAAATCAAATCTGCGGCACTAGTTAACACATTTGCTTTCTGAGTTTTAATCAAATTATTACAGCCTTGGCTATACTTGTCGGTCACTCGTCCTGGCACTGCAAAAACATCCCGATTGTAATCATTAGCCATATTTGCCGTTATTAAAGATCCGCCTTTATCAGCAGATTCTATCACAATTGTAGCTTCTGCCATTCCTGCCACGATACGATTTCGGCGAACAAATTTTTCTTTATCCGGATTCGAATCACTCCAAAACTCGGTTATAAATCCGCCCTTCTCTTCCACTCTGGCCATGTACTTTTTATGAGTTCTCGGATAAATTTGATTTAAGCCATGAGCCAGTACGCCAACAGTTTGCAAATTAAAATCCATTGCTGCCTGATGCGCCACGATGTCAACTCCATAAGCAAATCCACTCACAATTACAGGATCTAAGGGCGCAATATCTTCTATCAATTTTTTACAGAAATCAGTTCCATAAGAAGTAATCTGACGCGTACCAACAATGCTAATTATTTTTTTGTTTTTGAAATCCAGATTTCCAGCGGTAAAAATCAGAATTGGTGCATCAATGCAATGCTTAAGCCGTTCAGGGTAGTTTTCATCCTGAAAAAAAGAAATCTGAATATTGTTATTTTTAATAAACGAAAGTTCTTTATCCGCTTTCTCAAAAACACTTTTATCTTTCAGATTTTTCAATAAAACACTTCCAATTCCGTCAACAGCTGCCAATTGCGAATTTTTAGCTTTAAAAACAGCCGAGGCATCACCAAAAGAATTAAGCAATTTTTTGCCCATTATATCTCCCACTCCATCAACCTTTAATAAGGCAAGTAAATTAAATAATTCCTGATCGTTCATTGTTTTTAACATTATGTAAAATAGAAAAAATAAATCTACTTTTTATGAGGCGCAAATATCTATAAAACAAAGTAATTTCTTAATAAATTTAGAAAATAATTCTTACGGTGCTTTTTAAATAAGAAAAACCAACCACTTAATTAATTGAAAACGAATTGTCTAAAAATAATTCTGAATTGTTAATAAAAATTGTGAATAAAATTTTGATAACTATACGCGTTGTCTAACTTTGTTACTATGAAAATCGAAGTATATATCTCACAGTTATTGTATCGTTATCAGTGTGTAACGGTTCCAGGGTTTGGTGCATTTTTAACAGAAACTCATTCGGCGCAGCTAAATGAAAGCACTAATTCGTTTTTTCCACCAAAAAAAACCATTTCTTTCAACAGCCGTATCAAAAATAATGACGGATTGTTGGCAAATCATATTGCACAAGCAGAAAAAACATCTTATGGTTTTGCTGTTAGCGCGATTGCTTTTGAAATTTTGAATTGGAAAAAAGCATTAGAAGAAGATGGCGTAATTCTTTTAAAAAATATTGGAGAGCTACGTTTAAATTCTGAAAGTAACATTGTTTTCAAGCCAAACGATCAGACCAACTATTTAGCTGCTTCTTTTGGACTGAGTCCTTTTGTTTCTCCAATGGTGAAAAAAGAGGCATTCGAGAAAAAAATCGAAAAGATTGCAGCAAAAGAAAAAGATGCTGTTTTAATATACGAAAGTGAAGAAGAAACCAAATCTTCGAATCCGTTCTTGCGATATGCTGCAATTCTTGTTTTAGGACTAGGAATTACAGGAAGCATTGGTTATCCATTATACCAAAATCAAATTGATAACCAAACACTTGTTGTAGAACAAGCGGTTCAGAAAAAAGTGCAAAACAAAATTCAAGAAGCCACTTTCTTTATCAAAAGTCCACTTCCAGCTGTAACTCTTTCTGTAGATTCTGCTGCTGTCGAAACTGTCGAAACCACAATGCCCTACCACATTATGGCAGGTGCTTTTAGAAGTGAGCAAAATGCTAGAAAAGCTTATAACCAATTAATTAAAGATGGTTTCAAAGCTAGAATGCTGAAAGAAAACAAACACGGTTTATTTCCTGTTTTGTACGGAAGTTATGCTACAATGAAAGAAGCAGAACAAGCTCAAAAAGAAATACAAAAAGGCGAAAATCCACAAGCCTGGATTCTGGTCGAAAATCTATAAAATACTTTTAATCCTGTTCGAAAGAGCAGGATTTTTTTTGCCTTATTATGTTGTTTTAAAATCTTTGAATGGACACTTCTTAAACTCTATTCAAATAAATTCGTCTTCATAAAATTTAATACAATCATGAAGACAATTTTTAAAACCTTTGCTTTTTTATTACTACTAGGCTCTCAGTCCATTTTTGCACAACAAACCAATTCTGATCAAGAAAATCAAATAAAGAAGAACGAAGCTCAAACACAGCAAGTTCTTAAAGAAAATTATAAAAAGCTTGATGATAAAATTGCTGTACTCAAAAAAGAACAGAAAGAATTGGAAACCAAAAAGAACACTCTTGTTAAGGCTGAAAACCAGTTAAAATCGACTAGAGATAAAATTGAAAAGTTGGAAAAGGCCAATCAGAAAATCGAAAACAAAATCTCGACTACATCAGTTTCTGACGAAGAGATTCAAAAGCAAAAAATTAAAACCAAAGAGAATGAAGTTACAATTCAGAAATTGAAGCTTACGCAAATTTCTCAAGAAAAAGAATTAGAAAAAGTACTATCAAATATCTAAACAAAAAAGCCTGATTCGTTCTGAATCAGGCTTTTTTAATGTTTATCGTGAAACAATTTTTGCGTCTTGAGATAGGATTTCTTTTCCAGACTGATAAACGGTCAATATTGCTGGCGGCGAATCTTTTTGTCCCAAAACAATAAAATAGCATCGGTATTTGAAATTGCCTTTTTTAAAATCGAAGTAATGGTTTCCTCCCGTTCCATCTGCAACAAAAACTCCTTTTTCGATTACGAGATCTGGAGTTTCAGTCATTTCCTGTTTGATCGACCAAGAAGCATAGCGATAATTATCATTTCCTAAATCATCGATTCTAATTCTGAACTTCGAAGTTTCAAGAACTGCAACAGGTTCTTTAAAATTTGAAAGTGAAGAATTTACTCTTTTTTTCTGCTTTGCGATTAATGAATTTTTTAATTTCAATTCTTCCTCCGATTGATTATTGATGCTAATAATTCTTCCATCAATATCGATCCACATGTCTCCACGATTTAGCATAATTCCGCGCCATCCCACTTCTGACCAATCTTTTGGATCCGATTTTGTTATTTTTTCAATTAAAACCTTATCAAAAATTTGGTTATATCTTTTCACAAAATCTGCTTTATCCTTCACCGAAGGAATTGGATAATCTCGCTTGAATGGAAATTTTATACGATTTGCAATTGCATCTTTATCGCCATTTTTTACTTCGAGAATAAATTTCGAAATGAACTTTTGATATTCTGGTTTCAAATCCTGGGCAATCAAAAACGAAGAATTAAACACCAGAATTGTTAGTAATATTTTAAATGTTTTCATGTCAAAAATAATTTAATGCGTTAGAAATTAGATTTTTGAAAAACAGAAAACCGTGTTTCACGTGGGACGTTCAAAAAATTAATTGATGCTCGCTTTGAACATTTTTAGTTCGTCCCAAGTAAATTCATCTCCATATTTTTCTTTCAAAGGACTCAAAGATTCTTCTTGATAAAACTGAAAAGCTTCTCTCAAAGCCAAAATTTTATCATACGGAAGAACATCGGTAATTTCGATTTTCTTCGACTGAATAAGTCTTATCAAATGGCCTTCGATCGTTTGAACATTTAATTTACGCATTCTCGCAATATCTTCAACCGAATTTTTATCCATCCACAAATCGTACGTTTCTTCGACTGTCGTTTTTTTAGCCGTTTTAAGCTCGCCTTTCTCCGTCTTAGTTGATTTGTATCGAACAACGGGCTCTTCTGTCCTAAAAATGTCCGTATTTGTCGTTTTCAGCTCTTCTCGAATCCTTTCTGCTTTGTTCGTTTTGTAATTTTTAATATTTGGCGATGTTAACTTTTCTTTACTGATTTCTTCGCCGGCCACAACCACTTCGATCAATAACTTGGCTTTCATCAATCTCAAAACCGCCTTGGTCTGAAGATCTTCCAAAAAGTTAAGCTCTTCGTAGAATTCTTTTACTTTTTTAAATTTTTGAATTTCGGCCATTTTATAAATCAGATCATCAACCAATTTGTCCATTGGCTTGAAAAAATAATCGTAGGCCGCATCTACCCTTTCTTTCACAAAAAACAAATCGACCGTTTCTTTGATGAAGATTTTATTGAGTTGCGAAATGAATTTCTGCGAAGGATCTAAAAGCTGTTCTATAATTTCCATTCGTTTATGCGCCCAAACCGCATGTTTCGTTTTTTCGGAACCTGCTGCGTTTTCGTTATAACTGAAACGATGATTTCGCCATTCTTGCGCCAATTCTCCCCAATTAAAACTGTTTATCAAATAGTTGTGAATAAAATTTTTGGTTTCGAAGTGAAGCGCTTTCTCCAAAGTTTCTTCCGTTGCTCGGTTCAAAGCGTAATCCATCACATCTTGGTCGTTCGAAATGCCATTCATCTGCATCGGAGAAAGCAAAATAAGCCCGTCTAACGAACGCAAACGCGAAAGTGCTACATAGGCCTGCCCAGGAAGAAAAACTTGCGATACATCGAGCGCTGCTTTGTCAAAAGTTAAACCTTGACTTTTGTGCACCGTAATTGCCCATGCTAGCTTGATTGGATAATGCGCAAAAGTTCCTAAAACCTCTTCTTCAATATCTTTGGTTTGTTCGTTGACTTTGTAGCGGATATTTTTCCATTCGTACTTCTCCACTTCGAGTGTCATGTTCTCTTCTGGAAAGTGAACAAAGATTTCTTCATCAGAAAGCGATTTGATTACACCCATCTTTCCGTTGAAATATCTCTTTTCAAAAGACAAGTCATTTTTGACGAACATGATTTGTGCGCCCACTTTCAATTTCAATTCTTCTTCAACAGGAAATATCTTTTCTGGAAAATCTCCTACCACAAATGGCGTATATATATATTCTTTACCATCTAAATCATTGATTGACTGCGAGTTGATAGAATCAGCCTTAGCATTATGCGTTGTTAGCGTGATATAGCCTTTGTTCTCTTTGAAGTCAAAATCTGGCTTAACATATTGATTTAGAATAGTTATGTCCTCGGGAGTGATCTGGTTATTTCTTAAATTGTTCAAAACCGAGATAAAAGCATCATCGGTCTGGCGGTAAATTTTTGACAATTCGATATAAATCGGCGGATACGTCTGGAGAACATGAGAATGGAAAAAGAATTTCCCACGGTAGTAGTTTTTCAGTGTTCGCCATTCTTCATCGCGAATCACTGGCGGCAATTGCAGCAAATCTCCAATAAACAAAACTTGAACTCCACCAAACGGATGAGTGTTTCTTCGAACAGTCTGCATCATGAAATCGACTGCATCCAACAAATCGGCACGCATCATACTCACTTCATCAATCACAAGAAGCTCCATGTTTTTAATTACATTTCGCTTGACGTTATTCATTTTGAAATGGCGGCGAAGTGATTCTTTGTTTTCAAATTTTACTGTTTCTGTAAATTGGGCGCTCACATCATACGATGGAATAAACGCAGAAAACGGAAGTTGAAACATGGAGTGAATAGTTACGCCACCCGCATTCAAAGCAGCGATTCCCGTTGGTGCAACGACCACAGTATTTTTATGCGTTGTGGCTATAATTTCGCGTAAAAGCGTAGTTTTTCCCGTACCTGCTTTTCCCGTAAGGAAAATAGATTTCTGGGTCTGATTGATGAATTGCAAAGTATAAGCTGCCGCTTCTGAAACGTCCTGCATTGGGCTTGTATTAAAAAAATAAAATTACCGCATTTTTATAAAAAGAAAAAACCTAAATCGCAGTGGATTTAGGTTTTCAGTAATTTAGTTAGTTTGGTAGTTTTATTTTTTAGCTTCGCCTTCTTTTGTTTCAGCTGCTGGTTTTGCATCTGTTTTTGGCTCTGCTTTGTATTTATCATTTAAAGCTTTGATAATTTCTTTTGTAATATCGTATTTCTCTTCAGCATACAAAATTGTAGCAGCATCTCCTGTTCCGTAGATGTAAGAGTAACCGTTTTTCTTTCCGTAGTCTTTAATGAATTTTTTAACTCCACTAACAAGAGAATCCATTTCAACACCACTTTCTTGTTGTAATTGTTGTGCTAATGCTTGTTGTGCATAACCTAATTGCTGCTCTCTTTTTTGCAATTCAGCTCCTCTTTGCTGTGCCCAAGCTTGACCGTTTGCTTGTGCCTGGCTTTGAAAATTAGCAGCGTCTTGTTTAAAACGTGAAATCTCAGCTTGTAATTGTCTACCTTTTTCTTCCGCTTGAGCTTTGTACTTTGCCTCTAAATCTTTTGCCTCAGTGTATTCTTTCATCAAAACCGAAGTATCCACGTAAGCTGTTTTTACTTCCTTTACCTCTGCTGTTTTGTTACAAGAAACTGCGAAAACTGAAAGTGCGATAATAACTAATGCTTTTTTCATTTTTTTTTAATTCTATTTTTTTAAGTATTGAAGACAAAAATATAAAAAAATCAATAGCATCAACATAAAGTTTAAAAAATGCGTAAAATTTATGATATTGTTTTTATTTATCGAAAAAAATATCACCATAAACCAACGCTATCGCTGTATTTTAGATGCTTTTTTGCTTTTTTTATATCAACCATAAAAAGCCACTCTGTCCTTTTAGGGTAAAATGGCTTTCTGTATTTTTGTGTTATTTATTTTTTAAAATATAAATATGCGATGAATATTCTTTTGAGTTCTTCGCTTTCCAATTTGATTTCAAACCAATCAAAAAAGCTTTAATATAATTCATCTTTCCCGTTTTGTATTTTTCAGACAAAAGGCTTACGTAAAACGAATCGAACTTCATTGGAAGAACTTTTTCCAATTTCATATCTACTCTTTCAAAAAGCAATTGAATTGATTTTTTTGAAAAATGCCAAAAATGAATTGGCACATCATAAGCAGCCCAAAAAGTTTGATAATGGTTTGCATCAAATGATTTGTAGTTCGGAACCGCAATAATTAATGTTCCAGTTGGTTTTAATAAACGCTTCAATTCTTGGATCTGAAGTTCTAAATCTGGAACGTGTTCTAAAACGTGCCACATAGTAATCACATCCAGAGAATGATTTTCTAAAGTGTTTATTTCTTCTACAAAAGAAATTCCTTTTTCTTTTGCAATGTTTTTAGCACGATCGCTCGGCTCTACTCCAATTGTTTCCCAACCGTCATTTTTTGCTGTCAAGAGAAAATCTCCAGTTCCAGCTCCAATATCTAAAAGTTTTCCTTTTTGTGGTTGTTGGCTATTAATTAAATTCAATTTATTCTTAAGAGCAATATTTTTCACAAAGTGATATGCTTTTTCAAATAAAGAACGTTTGTTGTCGGTATGCGAAATATAATCTTCGCTTTCGTAATATTTACCTAAATTTTGAAGTTCAGGTTGTGGAGAAGTAATTAGCATATCTAAATCTTCATCATAATACAAATCAAAAATTTCTTTTGAAACAGAGTGGTCTTTTACCGTAAGAAAATGTTTTTTATTTAAAACGTTCATTTTTTAAATTTATAGATATTGGGTTTAATTTATAGCAAATCCTAAAAACGAAATTATATCGCTTTTAGGATTTTTTTGTCTTTTTTATTTTTAATTCTTCTGTAGATTTCTTTCACTTTTCATAATTCAGCACACCTGTAAAGTTGCTTTAATAAGATATTCTTTCACTAAATTTTCAAAAGGTTTCACGTGGAACAGCAACAATTTTAGATTTCTGACTTTAGATTTATAATGGATTCTGAAAATAAAAAACCGAAAAATAGTTTCACGTGGAACAAGTCATTTTCAAAATATTACAATAATCTGAAATCAGCAATCTAAAATCTAAAATTATTTACCTTCCCATATAAATCAAAAGCACCGAAATATCACTCGGTGATACTCCGCTGATTCTTGAAGCTTGCGAAATAGTTACAGGACGAATCTTGCTTAATTTCTGTTTTGCTTCAATCGACATGGATTTAATTTTATTATAATCGAAATTGTCTGGAATTTTTACTTCTTCCAAACGATTCAATTTATCTGCATTATTTCTTTCTTTTTCGATATAACCAGAATATTTAACTTGAATTACTGCTTGCTCTACAATTTCTTCATCCAAATCATTTTCTTCAACATACGCTGAAACCTTTTCAAATTTCAACATATCCTCCAATTCAATTTGTGGACGAGAGAAAATCTTGAACATTTTATCTCCTTGAGAAATTGGAGCCGATTCTTTCGCTTCTAAAATCGGATTTGTTTCGGCAATCGTAACACTTGTTTCTTTGAAGAATTGAACCATCTTTTCAGATTCGTTTAGTTTCTTTTCCATTCTTCGTAAACGATTTTCAGAAGCTAAACCAATTTCGTATGACATTGGAGTCAATCTGAAATCGGCATTATCTTGACGCAACAATGTTCTATATTCTGCTCTCGATGTAAACATACGATATGGTTCTTCTGTTCCTTTAGTAATTAAGTCGTCAATTAGAACTCCGATGTATGCTTCATCACGTTTTAAAATTAATGGATCTTTTTCGTGCACTTTTAAATGCGCATTTATTCCAGCCATCAAACCTTGAGAAGCTGCTTCTTCATATCCAGTTGTTCCGTTAATCTGTCCTGCGAAATATAATCCTTCAACTAGTTTCGTTTCTAAAGTATGTTTCAATTGCGTTGGTGGAAAGAAATCATATTCGATAGCATAACCAGGTCTAAAGAATTTTACATTTTCAAAACCTGCAACAGAACGAAGCGCTTTAAATTGAATATCCTCTGGAAGCGAAGTTGAAAATCCGTTTACATAAACTTCGCAAGTATTCCAGCCTTCTGGCTCAACAAATAATTGGTGACGCTCTTTATCTGCAAAACGATTTATTTTATCTTCGATAGAAGGACAATATCTTGGTCCTAAACTTTTGATTCTTCCGTTGAACATTGGAGAACGATCAAAACCTTCTCTCAAAATATCATGAACATTCAACGAAGTGTATGTCATGTAACAAGAACGCTGATGCGTTAACGGAGCAGTCACATCTGAATAAGAAAACTTAGCTGGCTTTGCATCTCCTTTTTCTTCATTCATTTTAGAATAATCTAAAGAACGCCCATCTACTCGAGGTGGCGTTCCTGTTTTCATTCTTCCAGCTTCAAAACCTACTTTGATCAAATCTTCGGTAATTCCGGTCGCGGCACTTTCTCCTGCTCTTCCTCCTCCGAATTGTTTTTCTCCGATATGAATTAAACCGTTCAAAAAAGTACCATTTGTCAAAACCACAGATTTGGAACGAATCTCCACTCCTAGTGAAGTTCTAATTCCTTTTATCTTTCCATCTTCAATAATTAATCCTTTTACCATCTCTTGATAAAAATCAAGATTTGGAGTTGCCTCCAACATCATTCTCCATTCTTCTGCAAAACGCATTCTATCACTTTGAACTCTTGGCGACCACATTGCAGGTCCTTTTGATTTATTCAGCATCTTGAACTGGATCGCAGTCTTATCTGAAACGATTCCTGAATAACCACCAAGCGCATCAATTTCACGAACAATCTGTCCTTTTGCAATTCCACCCATAGCAGGATTACAAGACATCTGTGCTATGTTTTGCAAACTCATTGTAACCAATAAAGTTTTCGATCCCAAATTTGCAGCCGCAGCCGCAGCTTCAGAACCAGCATGGCCTGCACCAACCACAATAACATCGTATTCTTCTAAAAACATTTTGTTTTATTATTCTCCAAAAACCGCTAACACGGTTTTTAGAATTAAATTTATTTTTTCCTTGTTCCACGTGGAACTTTATATTTTGTTTCAAGTTTTGAAGTTTCAGGTTTCAAGTTCAAACTGAAACAGGTCAACTGGAATTCTTAAATTCTGAAATCAATAAAAATGTTTCACGTGAAACATTTTACTTCATTCAAATCAAAACTCTCAAATCAAAACTCTCAAATCAAAACTCTCAAATCAAAACTCTCAAATCGAAACTCTCAAATCGAAACTCTCAAATCGAAACTCTCAAATCGAAACTCTCAAATCGAAACTCTCAAATCGAAACTCTCAAATCAGAACTTTTAAATCAGAACTTTTAAATCAGAACTTTTAAATCAGAACTTTTAAATCAGAACTCTCAAATCAGAACTTCCAAATCAGAACTCTCAAAGCAGAACTCTCAAAGCAGAACTCTCAAAGCAGAACTCTCAAAGCAGAACTCTCAAAGCAGAACTCTCAAAGCAGAACTCTCAAAGCAGAACTTTCAAAGCAGAACTTCCAAAGCAGAACTTCCAAACAGAGCTTCCAAACAGAGCTTCGAAACAGAGCTTCCAAACAGAACTTCCAAACAGAACTTCCAAACAGAACTTCCAAACAGAACTTCCAAACAGAACTTCCAAACAGAACTTCCAAACAGAACTTCCAAAAAGAACTTCCAAAAAGAACTTCCAAAAAGAACTTCCAAAAAGAACTTCCAAAAAGAACTTCCAAAAAGAACTTCCAAACAAAACTTCCAAAAAGAACTTCCAAAAAGAACTTCCAAACAGAGCTTCTAAAAGAAATGTTTCACGTGAAACATTCTAAACTTCCATTCTAAACTTCCATTCTAAACTTCCATTCTAAACTTCCATTCTAAACTTCCATTCTAAACTTCCATTCTAAACTTCCATTCTAAACTCCCAAAGAACATTTTCAAACCATGTTCCACGTGAAACATCTTTTTTTTCTCTTTAAAATTCAAACTTAAAAATCGTTCCACGTGGAACGATTTAATCTTCTACTCGAATTCTTTACTATAACGTTCCACGTGGAACGTTATAAAACTCTTTTATTTTCTTAAACATGTTTCACGTGGAACGTTTAAGAAAATCAAAAACCAGAACGTTTCACGTGGAACATACATCTTAAAAGAGATTTAATTACCGTTCCACGTGAAACATCTTCATCTTCTCTTCTTCCTTCTGTCTCATTAATTCAGCTTCCTTCTCTGACTTATCTTTGTATCCACAGTAATGTAGTATACCATGAGATAGCACTCTCTTTAGTTCTTCAGTAAATGAAACATTGAAGTCTTTTGCATTGTCTGCAACACGTTCTACAGAAACAAAAATATCTCCATTTAACTCGTTACCAACAGTATAATCAAAACTAATAATATCTGTAAGTGTATCGTGATCTAGATATTCAACATTGATCTTATGTAGATATTCATCATCACAAAATATATAGTTGATCTCTCCTTCATTCTTATTCTCAGAAACAATTACAGCACTTAGCCAGTCACTAAAAGCCTGCTCGTCTCCTAAAGTAAAATCTGTTTCGTAATTAAAATTTATCATTTTGTATTAAAGTATTCTTGAACTTTTTGATTAAAATTCGAGCGCAAAGGTAGTGATTGTCTGTTTAATATCTCAACGCTGTTTAAATATTCCAATAATGAACTTGGCAAAGCATTTGAACGATTACTAAATTCAGCCTTATTAGTTTCAGATTGTCTTTGTGTATCTTGCCCTTGTTGCTGAACTGCGTTGTTTAATTTCCATAATTCTTGTTGTATATTTAGTATACGCTGCAGGTTCTCATTCTTAAATCCTTTGTTCAAAATCTGCTTTTCAGATTGTTTCATTTGATCTATTATAGATTTTCCTTGAGCATCCAAACCTTTCTTTGCTAACTCCTTTTGCAATGCTTCTCTAAGTTTAACTTGCTCTTTGTATATCTCCATAATAGCTTCTGCACCTCCTTCTCCATCTTCACCATCATTACCATTCTTCTCTCCTTTTCCGCTCTTACCCTCTTTACCAGAAGAACCTTTATCTCCACTTTTGTTACCTTGTCCTTCTTTACCCTGACCTTCTTTTCCTTGTCCATTTTGCCCTTGTCCATTTTGCCCTTGTCCCGACTTTCCATCTTTACCTTCTCCAGGTTTATCTCCAGATTGCTGTCCAGGTTTCATACCTTCTTTCATCTTATCAGCAAGTCCTTTTTGTTTCTGAATAATATCTGGCAATTGCATTCCTTGTCCGTCTCCTGGTTTAGGTTTTCCCGCTCCCGGTTTAGACATAGACATCTGCATATTATTCAATAAATCACTTAAGAAATCGGCTAACTTATTGGCAGATGAAACTGCATATTGTTGGTGTGAAACTCCACGAGGAATTTGAACATCGGTTAAAGTTTCAATAGCCTTGTCCATGTTGTATTGTACGTTTCCAATTTCTTTAGTTACGTCTTCTGCAACCTTTGGATTACGTAATGAAAGTGCAAACAAACTATCATCAACATGTCTAAACTGCTGTTTCAAATTCTGCTGAATCTTGATGTTCTTTGTAAATGTAGAGGAACCCAATTTCATTGCTTTGAACTGTTTCATCACATCTTCTTGTGATAAAGAATAAGCCAAAAGATTATCTAGAATCTGACGAAGCATTGCTACATCTTCTTCCAATTGTTCTTGTTCTCCACCTTCCATTTCGTTCTGCATTTCTTGAGCCATAGACTTCATTTTCTTAGCTGCACTTTTCTGCTTTGGCTTAGCCGCAGAAGTATTCTTTTTGCTCAATTCTTCAGAAGCTTTATTAAGATCATTATCTACATCTTTCTCTTTAGAAGCATCAGATGGAATATCCAAAGGTTTCTTCAAAGTCTTATTCTCTTCTTTCAAATCCTTTAAATCTTCCTGAATCTTATCAAAAGATTTATTGATTTCATCTTGCTTCTCTTTCGTATTTTCTTTCTCTTTATTAGATAACTGTTCTTGTTGTTCTGACAGTTTGTTTAGTTTTTCAGCAACTTGCTCTGCTTTCTTAGAAACATAAAAACGCTTGGTCAACTCCACCAATTGTTCTAAATTACGAGATTGGTTTTTACTGATTTGTTTGAACTTTTCCATCTTATCAAACAGTTCTTCGCTGTTTAACTTATCGTTCAAGTTCTTTAATTCGTCTAATAATTTCTGATTCTTTTCTAAATCTTTCTGTGCATTATCTAAACGCTTTTGCAAATCCTCAGCAGTTTTATCTTTCTTATCATCTTTGAATTTATCTAGATTCTGATTCATTTTCTCAGAGAATTGTTTCATCATTTCGTCTTGTTGTTTCTGACGTTTGATAAAATCATTGATCTTCTGCTGATCTTTAAACTCTAAATTATCTTTTTCTTTTCCGGTATTCTGAAGCTTATCCATTTCTGAAATCTGCTTCGTTTGGTTCTTCAAAGATTTAGATAAACTATTAATATTTTGATTTTGTTGCTGTAATTCCTGATCTTGAATTTCATCTGTTGTAGCTACACGATCTGAAAATGTAGAAGACTTTGTAGACTTAAATCCGTGTGGAGCATCGTTATCAAAAACTTCAAAATAGTATTCATAGGAAACTCCTTCTTCTACTGGGAGATTGCTTGGGAAATTAAAAACAAACTGATCAAATACTCCTGCCTTTACAGGAATGTTTCCACGCTTAGCAGACTGAGGTTTGTTACGTTCGTAGTATACAATTTGCAGTTTCGAAAGTCCATAATCATCACCCAATCTACCTAGAATATAGTTCTTATCTAACTTCAAACTATCTGGCGCTGGCCCCACATTGATGGTTGGAAACTGATCTTTTATCACAGACAGCTGATAGTCCAATTTCTCGTAGTTTTTAACCTTATCGTTAGACGTAAGAATTTGATATTCTGTATTTTGACTAATATTTTTAGCCAATTTAAACTCATTTTCTACCTTATTAAACTTAAAAACTTCATTGTCTCTTTTCCACGCTACTTCTTGCGTAGATTTGGTGTTCATTTTCCAAGTTACAGTTGTTCCTTCAGGTACTATTGCGTTTCCAGTTCCTTGAATTGTCTCTGATTTTTTCTTTAGATAAGAAGGAAAATTCAAAACCATCTCGAAGTTTGCAATTGATGGAACAGTGATAACTTTCAAATCATACTCTTCAGAAACTACCGAGTTTCCTTCAAAAGAAAAACGAATATCTTCTGCTGGTTTCTCCACTTTAAATTCAAACTTTCCAGGTTGAGAAGATTCCATAAAATAACTTTCATCACCAATATGAATCATTACATTTTCTGGAACTATATTCCCAACAGATTCCATTTTGATCACGAAATCTTTGTTTTGCTCTGCTTGCAAATTCGAATTCAAAACCACAAATTTGAAAGGAGCTGGCGGTAAAAAAGCAGAATTGAAATGCACTACTCTATTCAAACTTTGCGAAATAATATTACTATTTCCAGAAATATAAAACACCGCAAAAAGTAAAATTGGAACTAAAGCCAATGGTAAATATTTTTTATTTGCTTTAAAATTGATTGCATTTCCAAACGGAATTGGTTGCAAAGAATTTGCTTTTTGTTCGATTGAAGCTAAAACCAATTCCGAACTTTCATTATTATTTTCAGAAGACAATTGCAAAAAGTTCGTCAGCTTATCACTCACTTCTGTGAAATGATTTCCAATAATTTTTGAAGCTTGAGTATAATCAATTCCCTTTTGAAGTTTGAATAATTTAAACAAAGGGAAAATAATTAAACGGACCAAAAGGAAAACTTCAACTCCAACAAATAACCAAAATAGAAAAGTTCTTCCCAGAGGTTTTAACCAAAGAAAGTACTCTACAAAAAGCGTAAATAGAAAATATAGTAAACCAAAACCAGTAAAAAGTAATATCCCTTTTATCAATTCGTTGGTATAATATTTCTTAATGAAAGCCTCTAGCTTTTGATATATCGCAGATGATGTTTTCAAAATAAATCTGTTTTAATTATAACCTATAAAAGTAGTAATTATAATAATACCTTTTTAAGATTCTAAGTTACTAAGAGGCTAAGGTTCTAAGATTTCAAAATCTAAAATCAACATTCTGAAATCTAAAATCATAAAACGTATCTTTGCAACAAAATTTAAACAAATGTCAAAGCAAGTTCGTGTGCGTTTTGCACCAAGTCCGACTGGACCGTTACATATTGGCGGAGTTCGTACTGCCCTATTTAATTATTTATTTGCAAAAAAACATAATGGTGTTTTTTATCTGAGAATTGAAGATACAGATCAGACTCGTTTTGTTCCAGGTGCAGAAGCTTACATTATGGAAGCTCTTGAATGGTTAGGAATTGCTCCCGAAGAAACAGTTGGAAAAAATGAAAAATTTGGTCCATACAGACAAAGCGAACGTAAAGATTTATACCAGCAATATGCAGATCAATTAATCAATTCTGGTTGGGCATATTATGCTTTTGATACTCCAGAATCTTTGGATACTTTGAGAAAAGAACAAGAAGCTGAAGGAAAAACATTTATTTATAATCACACCAATCGTGAAAAACTAGATACATCTCTTGTAATTTCTGCTGACGAAGTTGCTAAAAGAATTGCAAATGGAGAACATTATGTAATTCGTTTTAAAACTCCAGTTGATGAAACTTTGCATTTGAAAGATATTATTCGTGGTGATGTGAAGTTTGAAACTAATCTTTTGGATGATAAAGTTTTATTTAAAAGTGACGGAATGCCAACCTACCATTTAGCCAATATTGTTGATGATCATTTGATGGAAACTTCACATGTAATTCGCGGTGAAGAATGGTTGCCTTCTATGCCACTTCACGTTTTATTATACAAAGCTTTTGGTTGGGAAGCTCCAGAATTTGCGCATTTACCTTTGATTTTGAAACCAATTGGAAATGGTAAATTATCAAAAAGAGATGGAGACAAAATGGGATTCCCAGTATTTCCATTAGAATGGAAAACTGAAGAAGGCGTTTCATCTGGTTATAGAGAAAAAGGATTTTTCCCGGAAGCAGTTGTAAACTTCCTTGCTTTGTTAGGATGGAATGACGGAACAGATAAAGAATTATTTTCTTTAGAAGAATTAGCTCAATCTTTTGACTTGAACAGAGTTCACAAAGCTGGAGCAAAATTTGATCCAGAGAAAAACAAATGGTTCAATCACCAATATTTAGTAAAACAAAATGATGCTGATTTGGCCAAAACCTTCTCTCCTATTTTAGAAGAAAAAGGGTTCTCTACTCCAATTGAAGTGACAACTCGTATTGTTTCTTTGATTAAAGAAAGAGCAAACTTTGTATCAGAATTTTGGGATCTAACTGATTTCTTTTTTCAGGCTCCAACATCATACGATGAAAAAGCAAGTAAAAATTGGAAAGAAGAAACTCCTACTTTAATGCAAGAACTAATTTCTGTTTTAGAAAATATTGAAGATTTTACTTCTGTAAATATTGAAACAATCGTAAAAGATTGGTTAACCAAAAATGAAATCGGAATGGGTAAAGTAATGCAACCTTTCCGTCTAAGTTTGGTTGGAGCGCTTAAAGGTCCTCATCTATTTGACATTGTTGAAATCATTGGAAAAGAAGAAACTATTTCGAGAATTCAGAAAGCGATTGAAACTTTATAATTAGAATCAACTTAAAAAATAGAAACGCTAAGAAACATGTCACAAATGTTCTTAGCGTTTTTTTAATGTTTTAAAATTTTAATTTAGAAGAATTTTCGTAATTTACCAGAATCATAAATATAAATTACATAACCATGAGTACAGCATTTATTATCTTTTTAGTATTGGCATTCTTCATTTTCATGTCGTCTTTCTTTACTGTAAAACAGCAATCGTCTGTTATTATTGAACGATTTGGAAAATTTCAGAGTGTTAGAAATTCAGGATTACAACTTAAAATTCCGTTGGTTGATAGATTGGCCGGAAGAGTAAATCTTAAAATTCAGCAGTTAGATGTTATCATCGAAACTAAAACTAGAGACAACGTTTTCATCAAAATGAAAGTTTCAGTTCAGTTCAAAGTAATTCAGGAAAAAGTATATGAAGCTTTTTATAAACTTGAATATCCACACGATCAAATTACTTCTTACGTATTTGATGTCGTTCGTGCCGAAGTTCCTAAACTAAAACTGGATGATGTTTTTGAAAGAAAGGATGATATTGCAGTTGCAGTAAAACGTGAATTGAACGAAGCAATGTCTACTTACGGATATGATATCATCAATACTTTAGTTACTGATATTGATCCAGACATTCAGGTAAAAAATGCAATGAATAGAATCAACGCTGCTGATAGAGAAAAAACGGCTGCTGAATTTGAAGCTGAAAGTTCAAGAATTAGAATCGTTGCAAAAGCAAAAGCCGAAGCAGAAAGTAAACGTTTACAAGGACAAGGTATTGCAGATCAGCGTCGTGAAATTGCAAGAGGTCTTGTAGAAAGTGTTGAAGTTTTGAACAATGTTGGAATTAATTCTCAAGAAGCTTCTGCCCTAATTGTAGTGACACAACATTATGATACTTTGCAAGCAATTGGAGCTGATGCTAATTCTAATTTAATTTTACTTCCAAATTCTCCACAAGCTGGTAGTGACATGTTAAATAATATGGTTGCATCATTTACAGCATCAAATCAAGTTGGCGAAATGATGAAAAAACACAATAAAAAAGTAGAGAAACCAAAACCAATTCAGCCACAGTCTGGTTATGAAGATGACATTCAACCAGATGTTCAATAATAATTTTACAAAATAAAAAAGAGGCTTAATTGCCTCTTTTTTTATTTATAAACCAATTGATCACAAATGGTAAAATAGATTGTAAAATTTCTGGAAATGATTTTTTGACATAACCTGTATAAGATGAAATAAAACCATTTACAATATTTTGCGGTGTTATGCTTTCCTTAGTTTTCTGAAAACTTAAAACCAATTTTTGATAATTGATATCTTTTTCTAGTTTTAGAATTTCCAGATCCCTTTCAATCTCAGCATACGAAGAGTATTTTTTTCTTTCCATAATTAATCATTAAAAAAGATTTCTGAAAATTTCTCCAAAATTGGTCCTTCAACAAACTTATCCTTTAGAAAGAAAAGTAAAATGGTAAAGAAAAGATAGATCCCTCCTACTGCCAAAAATCCGAGAGCATTACTTTCAAACAAAGAACCAAAAGCATACGCTGCGGCAAAAGATCCAAAAATCATAACCATACTGAAACACAATAAAATCAAGGTAAACTTAAAGATCAAAGTTGTCGATTTCATTGCAACCTTAAAACCCCAAAGTTTGTAATAAGCTAAATGACTATCAATATATTCTTTAGCCTGACCTTGAACTTTTTCAGTGTTTTCTTTTAATTCTTCAAAAGCCATAATTAAAATTTTAGATAAAAAAAAGCACAAAACTTTCTTATAAAAATAAGCAAGTAATGTGCTTTGTACAATTATTATTTCTGAAATTTAGCGTTTTGTGCTTTTAAATCAGCCAATTTAGTTTCTAAAAAAGTGATTACTTCTTCTGTTTTATGGCTGACATTAGAAAGTAACTCATTCAAAGTTCCGTCAAGATTATGAGTAGCACTCGTAAATTTTTCACGAAGAACTTCAGAGCTGGCATCAAAAGAATCTTTCAGATTATGTTTGGCATCATCTATACCTTCTTTAATTTTTGCTCTAGTTTTTGATCCTTTATCTGGAGCAAATAAAATTCCAATTGCCGCTCCTGCAGCTGCTGCAGCTAAAATTGCTGCTGCTGTATTTAAATTCTTAGACATGATAGTTACAATTTAAAATTATTAATAAAGATACTCTTTTTTAAAATGATAAAACTTTGATTAATTGCAATTTACACAAAATTAACAATATTATTAATACACATAAGCTACAGCTTCATACTTACCATCTGCTTTTTCAACAATGCTAACAAACGGATATCCATTTGAAGCCGACTTAGATTTGATTCTCATAGCAGTCTGGTTCTGATTTGCAATTGGCGGTTCCCCTTTTGTCCTTGTTGAGACACCAGTAAAACTAGCAACTTGTTTCAGTCCTATTGTTTTTTCTTGTGGCAGAACAGTTACCATTTTGTAATCATCTTTTGAATCCACTACTATTTTATCAGAAACTTTCTGAGTTTGTTTACTCTGTTTGTTTGTAATTGATGAAACAGCATGTTTACTAATTTTGATTTCTTCAGAACTTCCGTTTAAAGAATAATAAACAAAGCCATTTTCGTTTTTAATAAAATTTACATCAAGTTGTTCTCCATTGTGTTTTGTAATTTGATGTGTTTGCGAAATTGCAACGTTTGCAAATAATAGCGCTACTGCGAAATATAAAATTTTCATGATAATTAGATTTAAATTAAAAATTGTCAGACCTGAAATTTAAAAACTAAACTTTCACTCAAATTCAACATTATGGAATTTTGTACATTATGATACAATTTGAAAAAATATCTTTTACGGGAAATATTATCAAAATTACATCATAATAAAAATCAGAACATAAAATTGTCTTTTTAGGAAATCAGTTTTGAAAATCTACTGTTATAAAAATTACGAGTTTCTAAAAACAATAAATTTCAACTTAGATTCTTTACGGCAAATTTTAATTTTTTACAAAAATCATCTCTGACTTTTGGTATTGAGTTAAAAATAGCAGTTTTATAAACAATTGTGTGTTAACAACCCGTTAAACTGACTAAAATAACAGCAAAAAGTTAAATAAAGACCGTAAATAAACAATAATCTAAAAAATGAGTTATCTATCAATCAAGTTTTAAAAACGTCTTAAAATCAATTTATGAAGGTTAAAATCAATCTAGAAAAACTATTATTTTTAATTTTACAATCAATTAAATAAATAATAATTAAATACTTAAATTAAATAAATATCAATAAATAAAACTTATAAACTAAAAATTGAAGTCAAAATTTTAAAAATTAGGAAAAAACTGAAGTTTTAAGATTTAGAGAAGAAAATTGGAGTCAAAAAAGCAAAAAAATGAAATAAGGAGTTTTGTTACATGAAAATTTAAAAAAGGTCTTCTCTATTTAACCATTTTTTATTTCCTCTTAAAATTAATTTATGAAAGTTATTTTTAATCTATAAAATAAATTAAAAATTAAAATATAATAGATTTTATAAATAATATATATAATGAATTAAAAATTAAATATTAATCAAATAAATTTATAATAACTATTCTCAGATCAAAATCTGCACTTAAAAAAGACTAAAATTAAAATAAAGGCTCTAAATAAGCTAAAACTTAAAAAATGAATTCCTTATCCAACATATTTTTATTTTCTATTAAAATCAATTTATGAAAGTCACTTTTAATCTATAAAAATTATAAATTTATATATTTTAATAGTTAATCTATATAATAAAAAAAAGCGCTTATAAAAGCGCTTTTCATAAATTTAGTTGATATTACTTCTTCACCATTTCAGAAAGAATTTCAATTTCTCTTTCAGAAGCATTTTTTGGTGGATTTGAATATAATTTCAAAATTTCATCATCATATTGATTTTTGAAACTTTCACTTTCAATATCCCTTAAATTTAAAAGTGCTTTTGACCTTACATAAGTCGATTCACTTTTTAGAGACATTGAATATAATTTCTTAATATCTTCTTCTTCAAAATCTGTAGATTTCCAGTTTGAATACTTCAAAATAAATTGAGAAAATAACAGCGAAGCCTTATTATTGTTGATATTCTTCTTCAAAGAATTCTGTAAAAGTGAAAAAGTAGAGATATTTTTGATGTTCTCCCCTATCGCACTTTCAATTGCAATACGCTCGGGTTTAGTCTCAACTTTAAAATATTTGTTAATATCTTTCAAAGAATTATTGATGCTATTTTCTTCTTTTTTACCCTTTTCTTCCCAAGCATCTTTCAATCCAACAGTTTTGTTAAATACTAGTTTTGAAGCAGTTGAGTCTTTATCAACAGTAAAATAACCTAAACGTTGAAACTGAAATTTATCTTCATTTTGAGCTGTTGATAAACTTGGTTCAACAAATCCGGTTACAATTTCTAATGAATTTGGATTCACAAAATCTAAGAAGTTTTTCTCTTTATAACTGTCTGGAGCTTCATCTATAAACAAACGATCGTACAAACGAACTTCTGCTTCCAATGCATGCTGGATTGAAACCCAATGCAATGTTCCAGATACTTTTCTTTGGCTTGCTTCAGTTCCGCTTCCGCTTAAAGAATCGGTATCATACGTTACATGAATTTCTGTAATATTACCTTCAGCATCTTTTATAACAGATTCACCTTTAATAATATAAGCATTTTTAAGACGAACTTCTTTTCCTAAAGTCAAACGGAAAAACTTAGCTGGAGCTTCTTCCAAAAAGTCTTCTCTTTCAATGTATAACTCACGAGAAAATGGCACTTTTCTGAAACCTGCACTTTCATCTTCCTGATTGTTTTCGGCTTCCAACCACTCCTCTTTTCCTTCTGGATAATTAGTAATTACCAGTTTTACCGGATCTAAAACAGCCATTACACGAGGTGCAATTTTGTTCAAATCTTCACGAATACAGAATTCTAAAACCGATACATTAATCAGATTATCACGTTTTGCAATACCAATTGTATTAGCAAAATTACGCAAAGATACAGCTGTATAACCACGTCTTCTTAATCCAGAAATGGTTGACATTCTTGGATCATCCCAACCGTTAACATGCTTTTCTTTAACTAGTTGCTGTAATTTTCTTTTACTAACAACGGTATGTGATAAGTTACGTCTAGCAAATTCTCTTTGCTTTGGACGCAGTTTATTTTCATCTAAAATCTGATCTAAAAACCAATCGTATAATTCACGATGAGGCAAGAATTCTAGTGTACAAAATGAGTGCGAAATCTGCTCTAAATAATCACTTTGTCCGTGTGCCCAATCGTACATTGGATAAATTTTCCAGGCATCTCCAGTTCTGTGATGTTCTTTATGTAAAATTCTGTACATGATAGGATCACGCATTAACATGTTTGTTGATTTCATGTCAATTTTTGCACGAAGAATATGTGTACCAGCCTCAAATTCACCGTTTTTCATTCTTTCGAATAAATCTAAGTTTTCTTCAACAGAACGATTTCTGTATGGACTATCCGTTCCTGAAGTTGTTGGAGTTCCTTTCTGGATCGCCATTTCTTCAGAAGATTGGCTGTCAACATAAGCTTTATCTTTTTTAATTAATAAAACTGCCCAATCGTATAATTGTTGGAAATAATCTGATGCATAACATTCTTCGGCCCATTTGTATCCTAGCCATTCTACATCTTTTTTAATAGCATCAACAAATTCCTGTTCTTCTTTTTCAGGGTTTGTATCATCAAAACGTAAATTCACAGGAGATTGATAATCAATTCCTAAACCAAAATTTAACGCAATAGAACTTGCGTGCCCAATGTGTAAATAACCATTAGGTTCTGGTGGAAAACGAAAGCGAAGTTTAGTATTTGAAAGACCTGATTTGACGTCTTCCTCTATGATTTGTTCAATAAAATTGAGTGATTTCTCTTCTGATGCCATTATTTTATAGTAATTTTAGCAAAGATAAAAAAAAGGTTTCAGGTTTCAGGTTTAAAGTTATTTAAGTGGCACATAACCTGAAACTTTAAACATGAAACAATATAAAAATGGGAGTTATAAAACTGAAAAATATCCGTACTTTTTCTTACCACGGATGTTTAATTGAAGAAGGAAAAATTGGATCTGATTATACTGTTGATCTAAAAATTAAAACCAATTTACAGAAATCAGCAGAAACAGATCATCTTTTAGACACTGTAGATTATGTTCATTTGAACAAAATTGTAGCCGAAGAAATGGCAATTCGTTCGCATTTATTAGAGCATGTTGCCAAAAGAATCAATATTCGTGTGCTGGCAGAGATAGAAACAGTAGAAAAAACTACAGTTTGGGTTTCTAAAATAAATCCGCCTATTGGTGGTGATGTTGAGTCAGTTACTATAAAAATGACGGAAATTAGAAAGTAATCACTGTAATTAAATCTGTATTTTTTTAAAATAGTTCATTCGAAACTTTTGAAATTTAAAGATTTTAGTTACTTTTGCCAACCGTTCAAGTAATGGCGTCGTGGCCGAGCGGCTAGGCTGGGCTCTGCAAAAGCTCCTACTCCGGTTCGAATCCGGACGATGCCTCAAAACCTTCAAAGCAATTTGAAGGTTTTTTTTATGTTTAATTTTTAGAAAAAATTAATTAAAATATATTGGTTCGAATCCAGACGATAACTTAAAACCTTCAAATTGCTTTGAAGGTTTTTTTATGTTTAATTTTTAGAAAAAATTAATTAAAATATATTGGTTCGAATCCAGACGATAACTTAAAACCTTCAAATTGCTTTGAAGGTTTTTTTATGTTTAATTTTTAGAAAAAATTAATTAAAATATATTGGTTCGAATCCAGACGATACCTTAAAACCTTCAAAGCAATTTGAAGGTTTTTTTATGTTTAATTTTTAGAAAAAATTAGATAAAGATTTATGTTCGAATCTGGACGATGCAAAAAGAGATACAGAAATGTGTCTCTTTTTTTGTGCTTAATTTTTTCACAATCTTGTCATTCTGAGGAACGAAGAATCACACTAGAAATTTCGTAAACAATATCGCCAATCTTTGTCGAGTCCCTAGTGTGATTCTTCGTTCCTCAGAATGACAAACTGGAGTCAACTTTAATGAACGTTATAAACACAAAAAAACCTCTGAAATTCAGAGGTTTGATTTTATATTTTTGAGTTATTAACAACTACTTTTTCTCTATTCTTTCGAAAGCATTTTTAACCATTTCTTTTTCCTTTGGAAACCAGCCTTGAATTACTAAAGCAAATCCGAAAACCATTAAAACAATGCTAATTCCTTTTTTAATTTTAAGAATATTAGTTGGCGTCATTTTCGATTTTAACTGTTTGGCTAATAAAATCTTAGCACAATCAATTAATAAATAAGTGATAATTACTGCAGCAAAAAAGGTCATCATTCTTGAAGTCTGCATATCTAACTTTGGTCCTACAGAGATAATTACTGCTAGCCAGAAGCCTAAAACTCCGATGTTAATAACATTCAGTAAAAAGCCTTTTACAAACAAACTTCCATAGTTTCTTTTCAGAATGTCACGATCAATTTCTTCATCGTTTATTTTTTCCTCTTTCTTTAGTTTTACAAACGAAATAATACCGTAGGAAAGCATAATTATTCCTCCAAAAATAAAAAGCGCTGGATCGTCTTTTAAACTCGAAATCAAACGGTAACTTCCTAGATAAGCAATAGCAATAAAAAAAATATCACCTAGTACTACTCCAAGATCAAAAACCATTGCAGCTCTGAATCCTTTTGTAATACTGGTTTCTAATAAAACAAAAAATACAGGACCTACCATAAAACTAAGAACAAGTCCCCAGGGAAGTCCCGCTAGAATATCATTAATCATCAATTGCTACTTGTTATTTTACTTCTTCTATTTTACCGCCAAAAACAGTTTTTTGGTTTATTTGCTTTGGTTTTCCATAAATGTAAATAGAGCCTCCTGCGCTCACTTTTGCATCGACAAGGGTAGAAGCATTAACATCTGCTTTTCCTCCCGCAGAAACGCTTACAGTAGTCTGAGAAGTCTCTAATTTACTAGCAAGTAAATAACCTCCTGCTCCTAAACTTGCAACTTGATTTTCTGCTTTTCCTGTCAAAGTGATAGAACCTCCTGAAACAGAGCTTACTTTGAGTTTATCAACATTCAAATCAACATTAATAACACCTCCTTCTTGTGCGCTTACTTTAAAAGAAGTTGCTTTGATAGCTTCACTGCTTTTTACCTCTGCTCCTTCATTAACATCAATAAGTTCTAAATGTTTGTAGTATAATGTAATATCAAGATCATTTCCAGACAAAAGTTTTGGGAAAGGCATTCTTAATTTTAAAATACCATTTTTATTAACCGCTTCAACCTCTGCTTCTCTTGCTCCTTTGATAATAATTTTATTTTCAGATGACTGAACTAATTTTACACTTAATTTATCAAATACTTTTACGGTATCAAAATCACCTAAATCTTTGGTAACCTGACCAAAAGACATTTGTACAAATAAAATTGCTGCTCCAATAATTAGCTTTCTCATACTTTTATTTTTAAATTAATTATTTATTCTGCTCTTCTTAAAAAATGAAAATCCAGTTGTTTTTTAACTAAATCGGCATTTTTTACCTTCACATAAATCTCGTCTCCTAATTGTAGTAAACGGTTTGAAGTTGCTCCAACCAATGCATATTGTCTTTCGTCAAAAGTATAGTAATCCTCTTTTATTTCTCTGATTCTTACCATTCCTTCACATTTATTAGAAACGATTTCAACATAAATTCCCCATTCGGTAACACCAGAAATAACTCCAAGGAATTCTTCATCCTGATGATCCTGCATGTATTTAACCTGCATGTATTTGATACTATCTCGCTCAGCATTTGTTGCTAAGTTTTCCATGTTTGAACAATGCAGACATTTGGTTTCGTAAGTTTCTTCATCTACAGAAGCTCCTCCGTCCAAATAATATTGTAACAAACGGTGTACCATAACGTCTGGATAACGACGAATTGGCGATGTAAAATGACTATAATAATCAAAAGCTAAACCATAATGACCAATATTATCAGTGGAGTATTTGGCTTTGCTCATACTTCTAATGGCAAGAGTATCAATAAGATTTTGTTCTTTCTTACCATTTACTTCTTCCATCAAAGCATTTATCGATTTCGCTATATCACCTTTTGTTCTAAAATCAATTTTATAACCAAACTTAGCAATTACAGTTTGCATGGCAACCAGTTTATCTTCATTTGGTTCATCGTGAATACGGTAAACAAAGGTTTTCTTTTGTTTACCAATGTATTCTGCTACTTTTCTGTTAGCCAAAAGCATAAATTCTTCAATCAAATGATTGGCATCTTTTGAAACTTTAAAGTACACTCCTTCTGGTTCTCCTTCTTCATTAAGATTAAATTTAACTTCCACTTTATCAAAAGAAATAGCGCCTTGCTGCATTCTTTTCTTTCTTAAAATCTTAGCTAATTCATCCAATTTTAAAGTGGCTTCAACAATTTCATCTGAAACTATATACGATTCTCCGGTAATAGAAATATCAACTGGAATGGTATTATTTCCTTTCGTTTCAATAATATGCTGAGCCTCTTCGTAAGCAAAACGTTGATCAGAATAAATTACTGTTCTTCCAAACCATTGGTTAATAACTTGTGAAGTTGGTGAAATTTCAAATACTGCAGAAAATGTATATTTCTCTTCATTTGGACGAAGTGAACAAGCAAAGTTAGACAATACTTCTGGAAGCATTGGCACTACTCTATCGACCAAATAAACCGAAGTAGCTCTTTGATACGCTTCATCATCCAAGATTGTTCCTTCTTCTAAATAATACGAAACATCGGCAATATGAATTCCAATTTCAAAGTTTCCATTCTCTAACTTTTTGAAAGACAATGCATCATCAAAATCTTTTGCATCTTTTGGGTCAATCGTAAACGTAAGTGTATCACGCATATCACGACGTTTTGCAATTTCAGATTCCTGAATCGAAGTGTCCAGCTTTTGTGCAAACACCTCTACTTCAACAGGAAAATCTGCTGGCAAGCCATATTCAGCTAGAATAGCATGAATTTCTGTATTATGTTCTCCAGGTTTTCCAAGTACTCGAATTACAGATCCAAACGGACTATCGGCTCTTTTTGGCCAGTCTTCAATCTTAACTAAAACAACATCACCATTTTCTGCTTCACCAATTTTATCTTTTGGAATAAAAATATCGGTATACATTTTAGGATTTGCAGTAGAAACAAAAGCAAAATTTGGCTGCATATCAATTACACCAACAAATTCTGTTTTATCTCTTTCGACTACTTCAATTACTTCACCTTCAGGTCTTTTTCCTTTTCTACGGTTATAAACGTAAACTTTTACTTTGTCTTTATCTAATGCACGATTCAAATTATTGGTCGGAATAAAAACATCTTCTTCAAATTCATCACAAATAAAATATGCCGTTTTTCTGCTCGTCATATCTATTGTTCCTTCGTAGTAGTCCTGGCTTATTGCTTTAATCAAGTATTTTCCAGGTTCTGTTTCTATAATCTTCTTTTGAGCTGCAAGAATCTTTAGTTCTTTTATAATCTGATTTCTACTATTTGTATCATCTAATTCTAGCTTAGCTCCTATTTGTTTGTAATTGAAAGGTTTATTAGCATTTTGCGATAAAATCTTAAGTATTTTTCCAGAGAAATCTTTCTCCTTTTTTATCGGCTTTCTAATTTTCTTACTCATATATCTTTTCTAATAAGGCTTAAAATTACAAATAAGATATCAGATAATACTTTTTAGCAAATAGAATTATTAAAAATATAACTTTTCGTACATTTACAAAAAGACCTAAAATGGAAAGCTTCAAAACGATTGCCGTATTCAATTATCTGCACGAAACCGTAGTTCTCAAACACTTACTAGAACAAGAAGGAATTCCATTCTTTTTTGAAAACGAAATGACACTCTCTGTCATGCCGTTTTACTCCAACGCACTCGGTGGCATCAAACTCAAAGTTCATCCAAACGATTTCGAAGAAGTCCAACAAATTCTGGACAATCTCAACAATCCTTTAAAAATTGTATAGATAAAAAAAGGCCACCATTTGGCAGCCTTTCTAATCATTTTTTTAATTAATCAAGATTTTTTTTGTTGCTTTTCCTTTATCTGTAACAATTTCAAATAAATAGGTTCCATTTGATAAAGAATTTACATTGATAACCTTATTATTTTCTGTTCTAATTAATTGTCCTAGAATATTGTAAATATTTACTTTTTGTAAATTCAAATTTTCCTGAAGATCTATAGTTACAACTTGTGAAGCTGGATTAGGAAAAATTCTAGAATTATTTAGAACAAATTTATTTGTATTTAATTCTCCAAATAATTGAAATATTCTGATTTCTCCTCTACTTTTTCCGCCTCCAGCACTTATTGAAGCATTAATTGCAACTATAGAACCATCGGCAGAAATCGCAATTTTTGTACCGCTTAAATCATAACCTGTTCCATTAATATTATCTCCAATTTGGTTCCAATTACCATTAGCATACTTATATACTTTTGTCTGTCCCGCATTATATATTATATCACTATTTTGATTATCACTAAAAGCAACTATAGAACCATCAGAAGATAAAGCTACATCATAACCAATATGATTATTTTGTTGAGTTCCAGAAAATGTATTTCCTTTTTGTTTCCATACACCTCCTTCATTTTGATATACGCTTACAGAGCCATAACTTATACTTTGATCTATCCCAGGTGCGCCCACAACTACTGTATTTCCATCTGAAGATAAAGAAACTGAAAAACCACAATTAGCATTTTTTACCTTTCCATCAATATCACTTCCAATTTGAATCCATTTATTATCTACGTTACTAAAAACTCTTACATATCCAGCATTTAAAAAACTTCCACTATTTTGGTATCCTCCAATAGCAATTTTAGAGCCATCAGGAGTTAGAGAAATACTTTTTCCAAACTTGCTATTTGAAGCTTCTCCATCAATATCTTCACCTATTTGTTGCCAATTGCTTGAATTATTTCGAAATATCTTAACTGTACCTGAGTCAAAACCAGCATGATCTTCTTCCGAAAAGCCAAAAGCCAATACATTACCATCATTAGATATAACAACCTTATCTGGTCTAGAAAGTGTTGAAAAATCAAGATTATTTGTCTGTTTTATCCAACTTCCAGAAACATTTCGATACATTCTAACATAATTAGCCCCTGAAGAAGTATAACCACAGCAAACCAAAAATTTTCCATCACCAGAAAGTGTTAAATGTCGTCCAAGATAATCTTCCTTTTTTTCACCATATATATCATTTCCAACTTGCTTCCAGACATTAGATATCCTTTGATAAACTCTAATTAATCCTGCACCTGTACCGTTGTCAGCATTAAATGCAGAACCAATTGCAATCGTTGATCCATCTGGAGTTAAAGAAATAGATTGCCCCATTGTATCATAATCATTTTTTCCATTTATGGTTCCAATCTGAGTTTGCCCAAAAGATAAAATAGGAAACAAAATAAAAAGTAAAATTTTCTTCATACATCAATAATTTATATTTCAGGTAAATATACATATTTCTACAAGCAATAAATTTCTTTCTCAAATCAACAATTTGAAGAAATAGAGTTCGAAACTCAATTTTAAAGATTTTGAACAGAGCACCGACAATTTTGACAATCTCAATAATCCGTTGAAAATCGTCTGAAACAAAACTCAAAACAGAGTAAAATTCAATTCATCAAAAATTTTTTTTTCCTTTTCAACTTTTTTAGTTTTCAACATATATTAAATACAACAAAAAAGATTTTTAAAAATTTAAAAAAAATTGTTGGTTATTATAGTGTGTTAATATGTCGAATAAATTTTTTTTTGAAGTCATTGAAATCTCGTTTTACTTATTTATTCTGAGTTATCAACATAGTTATTTTTGGTTAAATGATTAATTTATAAGACTTTTTGTATTTTAATTAACAACGGTTGACAACCAAATTTGATTTGATTTTGTAGATAAGTTGATATGTTGATTTCTGTTGAAAATGGTATTTTTGATATTGATAACTTTTCCAAAAATTCACGAAACTTTTCTTGCATATTTAATTCCTGTTTTGGATTAGGCATTTTTTTGAAACAACCAAAAAAAACTTCTAATTTTCTTTTCGAACTTATTAACATTTTCTGTTAACTTAAAGTTAATTGAATATCAAGCAATTACAAACTCCTATTAACACCTCAAAATTTTAACAAATATTCTGTTTATTCTTCATTGATTATGAGATAGTTATAGAGTTATTAAAATTGTTAATAACCTATAAGGTTTTGACAGTAAGATAGTTGTGATTCTTGTTTTTTTGAAACGAATTACACGAATGTGTACGAACTTATATTGGAATGTTTATATAGTATTGAAAAAGAAAATAATTTGTGAAAATTGGTGTAATTCGTAGCAACCATTTATTAATTGAGTAAATTTGCATAACACAACTTAATAGTATAGAAAAATGAAAATTTCGATAGGAAACGACCACGCAGGACCAGAATATAAAAAAGCAATTGTTGAAATGCTGAAAGCTAGAGGATATGAAGTAACTAACTATGGTACAGATACTGATGTTTCTGTTGATTATCCTGATTTTGGACACCCGGTGGCAAATGATGTATCTGAAGGGAAAGCTGATTTTGGAATCGTTATCTGCGGAAGCGGAAACGGAATTGCAATGACTGTTAATAAACACCCTAAAGTACGAGCTGGTTTATGCTGGACTAAAGAAATTGCCTATTTAACTCGTTTACATAATGATGCAAATATTGTGAGTATTCCAGCAAGATTTACCTCAATTCATCAAGCTGTTGAAATCGTTGAAACTTTCCTTGATACCGCTTTTGAAGGTGGTAGACACCAAAATAGAGTGAATAAAATTGCTTGTGCATAAAAAGTCAAAAAAAAATTCGGTGCTTCGCACCTAGTAATAAACACACCGGGCCGATTTTTTAATTTGCCCGTTTTTTTATTTAAGTATTTATAATTCAATTATTTAAACTTGTATAAGATCAATGTTTTTTGAGTTATCAACAATGTTAATATCTACTTTTTGTAATTCATAAAGGCAATTATAAGTAATGCTTGAATTATTAAAATCAAAACAAACTTCACAATAAAAGAAGTTTTACTCGTTTTATGTCTAAATAATAACATCGCTGTTAATAACCCCGGTGAACCTCCAATTAAAGCCATGAGAAACAAGGTTTTTTCAGGAATCCTTCGGTTATTTTTTCGGGCTTGAGATTTGTCATATCCAGCGAAAATAAAAACGAGAACATTTATAAATAAAAAATATAGTAATAAAACTTCCATTGGTTTAAAATTAGAAACAAAGATATTATTTTAGCCAAATGATTTACTATTTTGCAGAAACGTTTTAACAAGTAAATTACACTATTTTAAGTAAGAAAATCATTTCATTAAAAGTATGACTAATATTCAATTCATTGCCAAGTCTGTGCAGGCGCCAGCAGTTAGTATTCAAAACACAGTAAAATTATTAGAAGAAGACTGTACGATTCCGTTTATTTCGCGTTACCGAAAAGATGCTACCGGAAATCTTGATGAAACTGTAATTGAGCAGATTGCAAAACTTCAAAAAGATTATGATACACTTATAAAACGTAAAGAAGCTGTTTTAAAATCTATTGAAGAACAAAAAGCACTTACGCCAGATTTGAAGAAAAAAATTGAAGACAGTTTTGATTTACAAGAAATCGAAGATTTTTACCTTCCATACAAAAAGAAGAAAAAAACAAAAGCCGATGTTGCACGCGAATTAGGTTTAGAACCTTTGGCGAAATTGATTATATCTGAAAGTGATGCTGATATTGATTTTATTTCAACACAGTACATTAATGAAAATGTTATTAACGAAGAGGCCGCTATTCAAGGTGCAAGAGATATTGTAGCCGAATGGATCAATGAGAATATCTACGTTCGTAAACAGCTTCGTAGATTATTTCAGCGAAAAGCGACGATTACTACAAAAGTGGTTAAAAAGAAAGCGGAAGAAGAAGGAGCACAGAAATTCAACCAATATTTTGATTGGGAAGAACCTTTAACAAAAGCGCCTGCGCACCGTTTATTGGCAATGCTTCGAGCAGAAAATGAAGGTTTTATCAAAATGAAAATAGATGTTGATATCGACGATGCGTACGATGTTATTGACGAAATTATCATTAAAAAACAAAATAATTCAACAGCTCATTTGCAATTAGCAATTGAGGATAGTTATAAACGTTTATTGAATCCAGCAATTGGAAACGAAACCCTGCAAGAAGCAAAAGCAAAAGCTGATGCGAACTCAATTCAGGTTTTTGCCAACAATTTAGGTCAGTTATTATTGGCTCCGCCGTTGGGAGAAAAACGTATTCTGGCAATCGATCCAGGATTTAGAAGCGGTTGTAAAGTCGTTTGTTTGGACGAAAAAGGCGATTTGTTATACAACGAAACCATTTATCCGCACGCGCCTCAAAATGAGGAATCGATGGCGATAAAAAAAATTCGTTCGATGGTAAATGCGTATCAAATTGATGCGATTTCTATTGGAAACGGTACAGCTTCTCGCGAAACTGAATTTTTCATCAAAAAAATCGCGTTTGACAAACCAGTTCAGGTATTTATAGTTTCTGAGGCTGGAGCTTCAGTATATTCGGCTTCCAAAATTGCGAGAGAAGAATTTCCAAATTACGATGTAACGGTGCGTGGATCGGTTTCTATTGGAAGAAGACTTTCAGATCCGTTGGCCGAATTGGTAAAAATCGATCCAAAAGCGATTGGAGTAGGGCAGTATCAGCACGATGTTGACCAAACTAAATTAAAAGAAGAATTAGATAATACGGTTATTCGTTGCGTAAACTCGGTTGGAATTAACATTAACACGGCAAGTAAACATTTACTAAGTTATGTGAGTGGAATCGGGGAGAAGCTGGCTGAAAACATTGTACAGTATCGTTCTGAAAACGGGCCTTTTGAAGATAGAAAACAGTTGAAAAAAGTACCTCGTTTGGGAGATAAAGCCTATCAGCAAGGAGCAGCGTTTATTAGAATTACAAATGCTAAAAATCCGCTGGATAATTCGGCGGTGCATCCAGAAGCTTATTCGGTTGTTGAAAAGATGGCAAAAGATTTGAATATTTCTCTAAACGAATTAATTGCTAACAAGGAGAAAACAGCACTTATTAAAGCAGAAAAGTATGTTACTCCTGAAATTGGTTTACTTACACTGAAAGACATCATTAAAGAGCTTGAAAAGCCTGGATTAGATCCAAGAAAGTCGGCTAAGGTTTTTGAATTCGACGCAAACGTAAAATCGATCAAAGATGTGAAAACTGGAATGATTCTTCCGGGAATTGTTAATAACATTACCAACTTTGGCTGTTTTGTTGACATCGGAATTAAAGAAAGCGGATTGGTTCATATTTCGCAGTTAAAAGCGGGGTTTGTAAGCGATGTAAATGAAGTGGTGAAACTGCATCAGCATGTTGATGTAAAAGTTACTGAGGTTGATGAAGATAGAAAGAGAATTCAGCTGACGATGATCTTGTAAAATCCCAATTTATAAAATTCTAAATCCCAAAAAATTTGGAATCATTAAATAAAAAAACGCCCAAATTACAATCGTAATTTGGGCGTTTTGATTTAAAGTTATTTCAAAATGACTTTTTTAGTAATACTTTTAAAATTCTCATTAGATATTTTTACAAAATAAACACCTCTTGATTGGTTAGCTAAATTTATTTCTGTCAATTCTGAAATTGTTTTTTGCTGATGAATAACACTTCCAGAAGAAGAAATTATCGAGATAGTAGATTGCCCAGGCGCGTTAACTGTGATTCGATCAGCACTCGGATTGGGGTAAAGCGTGACTGTAGATTTTTCAATATCGAAAGTATCATTAGACAATGTGGCGTTTATAGGTAAATAGAAATTACCTGTTAGTAAAAAGGAGTATAATGTTTTTAATGTTTGATGAAAATAATTATTTGGCTCGTTGAGGTTTTTTAAATCAGTATAAGATGCATCTAGATGATTCTGATTTTCTCCAGCCATTGCAGCGCAGGCAAATGCACCTACAAAAGTAGCATTATGCCACTGTCCGCTTACGGTTCCGTTTTGGTTGTAACCGTCTTTAATGTTGGCAGATCCGCCAAGATTTACACGAACAAAATCCGATGATTTTTTAGAGTAAGTTTTCGCATCAGCGTTTCCATACCATAAATAATCAACTGCAATTCGCCAAGGTGTTCTTGCAGCGTCATAAGTATATAATTTTCCAGCGTTTGCATAATTTCCAGCTTGAGAAGAATACGCTCCAGAAGCTTGGCACCAATCTGAAACTAGTCCGCCTACAGCATTATTTTGTGTCAAATTGTTGTTGATAACCGTATAAGCTTTAGCCGCAACCTGATTCCAAAAAACAGCATCGTTTGTATAAACTCCAAAAGCGCGATAATAAGCTGGTGAGAAGTAAGAAGGATTGGTAATCTGGCTTCCGCCGAATTGGTCTCCAGGTTTTAAAACGTAAGTATTGGCTTCGATTTCATAATTTTTAATGGCAGAAATTAAAGCTGTTGCCTCACTTTTGTAATTAATAGTTCCAGTGCTTGCCCATTGGTAATCGGCGACAATAAGAGCAAAGGCTGCGTCGAGTTCGGCATCGGTTGCGCCGTTATAGCCAATAGTTCCAGAGCATCCACTGATTTTCCAGTTCATAACCTTGTTAGCGTTTACGTTGTCTTTGTAATACAGCCAAAGTCCATCGAAAAGTAATTTATCTGCTTTGTAAGCAGAAAGGAGCATGCCGTAAGCGATTCCTTCAGAAACCGTTTCAGACGAATTATCAAATTTTACGCGGTAGCGCCCATTAGAACAGGATTCAACAAAATTGTTTTTCCAGACATCATAATTGGTTTGAGCATCCTGACTGCTTCTGGGGACAGCCATAAGTCCATTTCCGTACACCTTGTTGGCGGGAAAAGGCTGTGTTTGCGATTGACTTTCTATAGCTAGAAGAAAGGCGATCACGAAAAATAGGTTTTTCATATTTAAAAAATTTAGGGTGCCTAAAAGTAAGATTTTTTAGATATAAAAAAAATCCCAAACTACAATTTGTAATTTGGGATTTAATAAGTTTTTCGAATTTATTATTTCGTTTCTTCTTCTTGTTTTTTAGAAGCAGCAGGTTGATCGTCTTTAGCAGCGTTTTTAAATTCCTTAATTCCACTTCCTAAACCTTTCATTAATTCTGGAATTTTTTTACCTCCAAAAAGTAATATCACAATACCTACGATAACAAGGATTTCTGTAAGACCTAATCTTCCCATGACTAATATATTTAATGCCGAAGCAAATTGTTTATCTTAATTATTCCGCAAAGGTATATAGAAATATACGAAATAGAAGTATTTTTAGTTTAAAATATTTCGATAAGACCACGTTAAATATTTTATAAAATCGTAAATTATAGCTCTTCATGAAATTTTTAGAACAAATATCATGACGATTAATTACTATATTTGCTAGCATAAAGATGTAGAATGACTAAGAATAAGAAAAAGAATTTTAGGAAAAAACTATTCATTAAAAACAGATTAGTAATTTTAAATGAAGACACTTTTGAAGAGATCTTTTCTTTTAAGCTTACTTTAATGAATGTGTTTGTAACGTTTACTTTAGGCGGAATATTTCTAATTTTGGTTACAACTTTCATTATTGCATTTACCCCACTTCGTGAATTTATTCCTGGATATTCTTCGACAGAATTAAAACGAAATGCTACGAAACTGGCTATTAAATCAGATTCTTTAGAAACGGCTTTAAAACAAAATGAAGTTTATATAAAAGGGATTCAGAAAGTTTTAAAAGGGGAATTAGAATATTCAAAATTTAATAAAGATTCTATCTTAGCAGAATCTGTTGAAGATGCTTCAGATTTAAATATGAAAGCATCTGATGCAGAAATAAAGCTAAGAGAAGACGTAGCCGAAACAGAAAAAGAGTTGAAGGCAAAATCTCAAGACAAAAAGAAAAGTGACAAAAAATAATACCACTGAAAATGTCAATTAAGTCAATTGCGGCGAAAATTTTGGCCCGAAAAATATATAAGCAAACGCTTAAATGGACTGAAAAACCAGTTGAAACCCAACAACAGGTTTTTAAAAGTTTGATAAAGAATGCAAAAAGCACTGAATTTGGAAAAGATCATCATTTTGATCAGATAAAAAACTTTGAGGATTTTCAGAAACGCGTTCCTGTAAGAGATTACGAAGATTTGAAACCGTATGTTGAAAAGGTTGTAAAAGGCGAATCGGATATTTTATGGAAAGGAAAACCATTGTATTTTGCTAAAACTTCGGGTACAACCTCGGGAGCAAAATTTATTCCGCTAACCAAAGAATCGATGCCTTATCATATAGAAGCGGCTCGAAATGCGATTTTACATTATATTCATGAAACTGGAAATGCTGATTTTATTGACGGAAAAATGATTTTTTTGCAGGGAAGTCCAATTCTAACCGAAAAATACGGAATTAAATTCGGAAGACTTTCTGGAATTGTAGCACACTTTGTTCCTAAATATTTACAGAAAAACAGAATGCCATCTTGGGAAACCAATTGTATTGAAGATTGGGAAACCAAAGTAAATGCTATTGCAGATGAAACAATCAAAGAAAATATGTCGGTGATTTCTGGAATTCCGTCTTGGGTGCAGATGTATTTTGAACGTTTACAGCAAAAAAGCGGCGGAAAAAAGATTGGCGAGATCTTCAAAAACTTTAATCTGTTTATTTACGGAGGTGTAAATTACGAACCTTATCGCGCCAAATTTGAAAACATGATTGGTCGAAAAGTTGATAGTATCGAATTGTTTCCTGCTTCTGAAGGTTTTTTTGCCTATCAAGATTCTCAGAAAGAAAAAGGAATGCTTTTATTGTTGAATTCAGGAATTTTCTACGAGTTCATAAAAGCAGACGAATTCTTTAATGAAAATCCTAAAGTATATACAATTGGGGAAGTTGAGGTAGGAGTAAACTACGTTTTGATTATTTCGACCAATGCAGGACTTTGGCGTTATAATATTGGAGATACTATTCAATTTACCTCTTTGGATCCGCATCGTGTTATAGTTTCTGGACGTATTAAACATTATATTTCGGCTTTTGGCGAACACGTAATTGCCAATGAGGTCGAAAATGCGATGAAAGAAGCCGTAAATTCTACTAATATTGTAATTAACGAATTTACCGTTGCACCACAAATAACGCCTGCAAGCGGATTACCTTATCATGAATGGCTAATAGAATTTGAAAAAGAGCCTGAAAACATGGAAATTTTTGCAGAAACGATTGACAATTCAATGCGTAAGCAGAATATTTATTACGATGATTTAATTACCGGAAACGTTTTACGAAAAGTAGTGATCACGAAAGTTTCTAAAAATGGATTTCACGATTACATGAAATCGCAAGGAAAACTGGGCGGGCAAAATAAACTTCCTAGATTATCAAATAATAGAGATATTGCAGATAATTTAAAGTAGAATTTAGCTTTTTCAAAAAAACCTTCTAACAATTTGTTAAATGGTAATTCTTTAAAGTTATATATATAATTCCTACTTTCGCCTTTCGAAATATTCGAATCTTCTTTAAAAATAAAAGTTGATTTTTTAAATAAAAAGACATGAAAGAAACCAAACATATATCAAGATCTAGAGCGCAGGAATCTTCTGCGGCGATAGAAAAAATGTACATTACAATGCGCCATTTATTCAACCGTGGTTTTTACAAACCAATGGGAGTTTCGGGCGATAGTTTAAGAGAATCATTATTAGCATTACGTCCTGAGATTTACGGGAATATTGCCGAAGAAAAAGTAGAACTTAACGGACTTTTATATGTTATTGAGCGTCTTCCGATAGGAATTGAGCAATGCCGTTTTATCAATTTAACTTCAGACGAAGGATATTCTAAATCGCATTTCCAAGCAATTGTTCCTCCAAAAAGAAAAAGAAACTGCTATAGAATCGACGAAGAGCAAATGAATGTCGAAATCACGCGTGGACGTTCAGACATTTACGATATTCTAACCCACTTGACTTTCATTTTCATTGAATCTCATAAAATTAAAAATAGAGTTTTAATAGACGATGGAGGAGAGGTTTCTCGCGATTGGCAGAAACTGGAACAAGCTGTTATGCAGACCAAAAAGCTTACTTTGGTAGAAAAAGAAAAAGCGATTTCTCATGTTGCGAATATTTTGGCGAGAACTTTTGAAGAGGTTTTAGACATTTACGACGCATTTGGTTCAGAAACTGCGCCAGATCGTTTCTTGCACGTTATTTATTGGTTAGGAAAATTAGCAATTGAAGAAATTGTTGAAAATAATAAACGTACAATTACTTTTAGCCCAGTTTTACGTGAGCGTCTGGGACACCATATTCACGGAGAAATTTGGGCAACAAATATCAAAGAAGTTCTTAAAGCAAATGATTTGCTAAAAAGACCAATTCACGTCATTAGCGCTAATATGCATAGCGTAATGAATTCGATTTTTGCAACACCATTGTTAAAAACAAAATACAAAGGAAAAACAGATTTCTTTATTTATGAAGAATTAAGCGGTTCTGGTTCAAAAGAAATTAGATCTCAAGTAGAAGATTTGGCTTTAAAAAATGGAATGATTTCATTGCCAGATTGCTCAGGAACGAATATCGATGTTCAAATTTTTGATACCGCTAAAATTGACTGGTCAAAAACAGCATTTTCTCATGCTAATGTTGGGGAAGATAAACCAGTAATTATCGTAATGGATTATGCTTTTGGCGAACAAGCCTACGAGACTATCGATGAACTTTTAAAACCATATAAAAAAGAAACTTTACTAAATGTAAAATCAGTTTCTATTATGGGTAAAGCGGGAATTCTAGAAGGTGGAAAAGGAGATATTATGATTCCGTCTGCACATATTAACGAAGGAACGGCTGATAATTATTTCTTTGAAAATGAACTTAATGGCGCAATGTTCGAAGGAAATGATATTGATATTTATGAAGGAGCGATGGTTACCGTTTTGGGAACTTCGTTGCAAAATAGAGATTTATTGAAATTTTTCCACGAATCGACTTGGGGAGTAATTGGTCTAGAAATGGAAGGTTCTTATTACCAAAAAGCAATTCAGTCGGCATCAAAAATTAGAAAAAGTGTACCGCACGATATTAAAGTTCGTTATGCGTATTATGCTTCAGATAATCCTTTAGAAACAGGAAGCACTTTGGCTTCAGGCGGATTAGGGACAACAGGTGTAAAACCAACTTATTTGATTACCATTAAAATTTTAGAACAGATTTTCAATTTATAATAGCGCTTTTAAATGAGTACAAAAGTACCGCAGAATACAGAAGATCAAGAGATTGATTTAGTTCTGATATCAAAGAAGTTTAGTAATTTTTTTGCTAGAATTAATACTTCTATTTTTAAAGGAATTCAGTTTTTTATAAAAAATTGGGTAATTGTTTTGGTTTTAGTTTTGCTAGGGTTTGGTTTAGGACTATTTCTAGACATTACTCAAAGAAAATATACGCATGAAATTATTGTAGCTCCAAATTTTGAGAGTACTGATTATTTATATTCAAAAATTAATTTAATTGACTCTAAAATTAATGAAGGCGATACACTCTTTTTAAAAAATACTGTTGGAATTCAATATCCTAAAAACCTTAAATCTATTGAAATAAAGCCTATAACGGATATCTATAAATTAATTGAAAATAAACCCGAAAATTTTGAATTAATAAAATTGATGTCAGATAATGGCGATGTCAAAAAAATTATAGAAGATAATCTGACAAGTAAAAATTACCGATATCACAGAATTTCTATTATGACAGATGGATTACTTGATGATAAAAAAGGTACAGAGCCATTTTTGAGTTTTTTAAATAAAACAGATTTTTATAAAAAAATTCAAGACGTGCAATTAGCTAACGTTAAAGCGAAAATGGAGCAAAATGATGCGACAATTTCTCAGATTGAAGGCATATTGAATGAATTTTCTAATAAAGCAAATAACTCTCAAAAAAGTGATAAACTAATTTATTATAATGAGAACAATCAGCTTAACGATGTTATTAAAACAAAAGGGGATTTAGTTAGAGAACAAGGAAATCATAGAATTGAATTAATAGGCTACGATAAAATTATAAAAGATATTAGTACAACATTAAACATTGAAAAAGAAGGTATCCTTTACGGAAAAAAGAAACTGTTTTTTCCTTTCTTATTTGTTTTTATTTATATTTTGCTACAATTTTTTAAGGCTTTTTATAGAAAGCAAAAGTTATTAGTTGTAGATAAAATAGCATAGAAGAAATATTAATATAGATAAAGCATTTTTAAACTTTAAAAACTAAATTAGCCCAAAAATTTAAAATGAGAACAAAACTATTTTTTGCAAGTTTGATTTTATTCGTCACATTTACTTCATGTAAGAAAGAAGTTAGTAAAGAAGAGGTTAAACCCGCTGAAGTTGAAACAAAAAATAATAATTTTCAAGTGACTTTAACAGCAACAGTAAAAACGGACGATAATTTTCAGTTGTATTATAGCCAGGATGCTTATGAGGCTCCTTATAAAGAAGAAAATTCAGTTTGGACAGCTGTAAAAGGCAGTGATAATCCGCAAGACATTGTTTTTAATCTTCCAGAAGATGCAATTCCGAATTATATCCGAATTGATTTTGGAACAAATGAAGACCAAAAAGAAATCATTATCAAAAATTTTAAAATGAAGTATTACAGTAAAAGTTTTGAAGCTAAAGATTCCTTATTTTTCAACTATTTCATTCCAAATGATTGTATAAAAATTGTAGATAAGAAAAATGCTGTTATACAAAACTTCAAAACTAAGGAAGGAAAATATGATCCGTTGTTTTATTCTGAAAAAGCACTTTATGATCAAATACAATTAATCGTAAAATAACGATATTTTATAAATATTTAGGAGCCACATTTTGTGGCTCTTTTTATCTGGTTTCGATACAAATATTTTTTAACTTTTTTATAATGAATTTCGTAGCTTTTAAAATTAACCAAAAGCTTTATTCTAATTTCTAAACAAATCCTGTAATCTTGTTTAAATTAAATTACCAAAATATATTGCAAAATAGCCGAATCAGGAATTTTGTTATTTACGGAATTGGTCAGATTGTTAATCTGGTGAGTCCGCTTTTGGTAATGCCATATTTGGTAACTATTTGTGGAAAAGAAGGATTAGGTAAGATTGGAGTAGGATTTTCGTTTGCTTTAGTATTAAATGTCTTGGTCGATTACGGTTCTTATATTAACGGAACTAAAGAAATATCAATTAACAGAAATAACGCTGAAATTATAAGAAAGAAAATAGTTTCAATTTATGTAATGAAGTTATTTTTGATTGTAATTTTATTGTTTACAGCTCTTTTCCTGGTTTATTTTATACCCTTTTTTAAAAAAGAACAGGCTGTATTCTTTTTCAGTTTTTTATATGTGGTTGGTCAATTAATAAATCCCACTTGGATTTTTCAGGGTCTAGAAAATTATAAATGGATTTCCTTCATCAATATTATTTCTAAAGCAATATATGTAGCTGGGATCTTTATTTTTATTAATAAAAAGGGAGACTACATTTTTGCCAATGCTTATTTAGGATTGGGATTAATTATTTCGAGTTTGATAGGATTAATTAGTCTGATCGAAAAATACAATTTAAGATTCTACCGTAATGTCACTAAAGATGCGGTGCTGTTGTTAAAAGAGGAATTTTCTCTGACTTTTTCTCAGTTGTTTCTTTCATTTTATCAATATCTGCCAATAATGATCATTAGTTATGTAGGAGGAAATAATATGGCCGGACAATATAGAATTATAGAGCAGATTGTTATGACTTTCAGAACCTATTTGCAAATGTTTTTTAATTTCATTTATGCTGATGTTTGCCTGCAGATACATACGAGTTTAAAAAACGGAATTTCTAATTGGTTGAAGTATAATGGTCTAAATTATTTGTTTATCCTATTATTAGTAGTTGTTGCATTTGTATTGACAGATCAGATTTTAATGTATTTCAATATTTCTTCAAATGAATTAGATTCTATGGCATTCTTTTTCAGACTAGGTCTGATTATTCCTCTGTTTATGGCAATTTCCTTTGCTTTAAAACAATTACTTTTTGCATTAGACAAGAATAAAATGTACATAAATATTACGATTGGCTCTTCTATTTTTAGTTTGTTCGTAATTTACTTGTTCGTAAAAAACATTGGACTCCAAGGTGCTTTTTTGGCTACAATTGTTATCGAAATAATGGTAATCCTTTTATATTGTACTGTTTTAAAACCAATAATTAGATTGAACAAGTAATAATGAATATCAAGATTTATAAAAGTTTTCCGTATCAAGTTTTATTTTTGCTATGCATTGTAGTTTCCTTGTTTGCTAATTACGAACTTACTTTTGCAGTTTGGTCTTTAACTTTATTGGTAACCGTTAAAAGAAAATACTCTTTTACTATAATTCAATACAATGCCATTTTTCTCCTAATACTTTTAATTGCAATTGTTTCTACTTTTTTCAATAATACAACACCATTTTTATTCATAAGAGATTTTACTTATCTCGTTAAACCGATTTTAGGATTATTTGTAGGTTATCAACTATGCAGATTTAGTAGTAAGCTAGGATTAAAAGTCATGGTTTATACAGGATTAGCGATTGCTATTATGCACTTGTTAATGATACTTTTTGCTGTAATTGAATTTAGAACTTTAAGTGTAAATCTTTTAAGAGAACATGGAGGATATTTTAGTGATTATGAAATCTATATACTAATTATTCTTATTTTTTATAAAAACCTGAAATTAGAAATTTCCAAGAATCAAAGATTGCTTTTAATAGTCATAATTGGTTTATCAAGCTTTTTATATTTGGCTCGTACCAATTTGATTCAATTTATAATTCTATATGTTGGTTTAAAAGGATATTTAACTTTTAATAAAAGATCTTTAAAAGTAATTTTATTGGTTCTAGTGGCTGTAATTGTAGGCTATACAGCCATTGTTTATATTAATCCAAAAAGAGAAGGAAAAGGAATTCAAGCTTTTTTGTATAAAATAAAAATTGCTCCTCAGGAAGCTTTTAAAACAAAAATAGACAAGGATGACTGGAAAGATTTTAATGACAATTATAGATCATTTGAAAATATAATTACTGTAAAACAAGTTTCAGCTAACGGAAATAGGGCTATAATTTTTGGTGAAGGCTTAGGATCAACTCTGAATTTGGGTAGAAAAATTTGGACAAACGACCACGAATATGTTCAGTATATTCCAATTGTACACAACGGATATATGACTGTATTTTTAAAATCAGGATTATTAGGTGTTTCATTGCTACTGATTTTTTTGATTGTTTTATTCAGACAAAAGAAATCTGATGTAGAGAACGTGCAGACAATAAATTATTTATTAATAGGCTCAAGTGTTTTTCTGATAGTTTCAAACTGGGTATTTTTAGGATTGTATTTAAAATTAGACAACAAATCGATAATAATTGGATTCTTGATTGCTCTTAGAGAAGTAATGATTAGAGAGCATAATAGCCAAAAAAGAATAAAAGATGAATATTAAAAACACAACCAGTATTTTTGTTGACTGTCATGTTTTTGATAGTGGTTTTCAAGGAACTAGAACATATATACAAGGTTTATATTCTGAGTTGATTATAAAAAGAGATCTTCATTTCTTTTTAGTGTCTTCTAATCCAGATAATTTAGCATCTATTTTTGGCAATCATTCAAATGTTACGTATTTGAAATATAAATACGAAAACAAATATTTGAGATTGCTTATTGATATACCGCAAATTATAAAAAAACATAAAATAGATTTTGCTCATTTTCAATATACCGTTTCACCGTTTAAAAGGTGTAGATACATTGTTACAACACACGATATATTGTTTATTAATTTTCCAGAATATTTCTCTTTTTTCAGCAAAATCATCAATACGTTTTTATATAAACAAAGTGCCAAATGGTCAGAAATCAGATTAACAGTTTCAGAATTTTCTAAACAAAAAATCCATCAGCATTTTGGTTTTTCAAATTATGAAATAACGCCAAACGCAATTGACAATGTATTTTTTGAAGATTATGATAAAGTGTTAATTAAGAATGAAGTAGCCCAAAAATTTTCATTAAAAAAATATATTATTTATGTAAGCCGGTGGGAGCCAAGAAAAAATCACCAAATGGTTTTAAAGGCTTTTTTAGACTTGGAGTTGTATAAAGAATACGAGCTTCTTTTTTTAGGAAATGATACGTTATCTAATCCTCAATACAATGAAATTTTTAGCCAAGTAGATTCTGAAATAAAAAAGAAGATATTTACTTTAAAAAACACCGATTTTAATACCATGTTATTACTACTAAGAGGGGCAGATGCATCTGTTTATCCTTCTATGGCTGAAGGTTTTGGAATTCCTCCATTAGAATCAGTAGCAGCAAAAATTCCGACAATTTGCTCAGATAAAACAGCTATGTCAGATTTTAGCTTTTTTGAAGACTATTATTTCGATCCTCATAATCAGATTGATTTTAATGATAAACTTCAAAAAATCTTAAAAGAAAACTTAGGCACAGATTTTAAAATAATGGCACAAAAGATTAAAGAAAAGTATAGCTGGAAAAAATCAGTAGAAATAGTATACCGTCTTATAAAACAGAATCAGTAATTAAATTATCTAATTACTGATTTTTAGCAGTATTGCTTCCAAACAACTTATTTTTCGTTTGCACTAAAAAGTTATAATTTTTTGCAAATTGTTTCTTTAAAAAAGAAGCATCTTCTTTTGGAAACCAATCTGTTGTTCGCGGTTTTTCAATTTGTCTTTTATGAATTTGATAGGCGTACGTTGCGATTGATGTTCTATAACTTCCTTCTGGAAAATAAGTCATATCATATCCATGAAGTGTGTAAGGAGCACATTGTTGGATAATTAATCGATTAAAAGGAACATCAAGTTCAGCTTCTTCTTGAGTTCTTAAATCACATATTTTTAAACCTCCTTTATATTCTGGTTTCCAATCTTTATTTAGATATAAAAGCAGATTCAATTCTCGATACCAATCTTTGTTTATAGGATGATAATTAAAATCTAAATGCATATCTAAAAAACTATTTTTCTTGCCCTGATGTAATCCTCCACCGTGATTTTTCGGGTCAACAAAAATTGATTTTGATGTTATATAAGATATGATTTTATTGAATCTTTCAGATGAGAGGTCATCATATAATTCATGAAGTTCAGGGCCTAATTCTCTATAATTTGATTTTTCAAATTTATTATTTGCAAAAGAATAATCGCGACTCTTGTTGTTGAGTTCAGGAATACTTTTATGAGCTTTGAGTAATTTTTCTTCTTCACAAAAGTTATCAATTATTAAATGCGGAAAAGGGTTTGCTGTTAAATACTTTAAGCGAAGATCATCTAAATGGTTTTCGAGATATTCAAAATTTATCATAAATATTGCTATAAGCTGCTTTCAAACAAAAATAGGAATTTAATTATGTATTCATAATTTAAAATAGAATTTGTTATAACTAAATTTTAATTTTTAAAATCATTATTTTTGGCTTCTGATTGATAAAAAAATAGATGAAAATAGCCATTCTTGGTACTAGAGGAATCCCTAACAATTATGGCGGATTTGAGCAATTTGCAGAATGTTTTGCAGTGTATTTAGCGCAGCAAAAACATGAAGTTTATGTATATAATTCACATAATCATGTTTTTCAAGAAAAACAGTATATGGGAGTACATATTATTCATCAATATGATCCCGAAGATAAAATGGGTTCTGCAGGACAATTTATTTATGATTTGAATTGTATTCTAGATTCAAGAAAAAGGAATTTTGATATTATCTTGCAATTAGGATACACAAGCAGTTCTATTTGGTCTTTTCTTTTCCCTAAAAAATCGACTATTATTACCAATATGGATGGATTGGAATGGAAGAGAACAAAATATTCTAAAACCACCCAAAAGTTTTTAAAATTTGCAGAACAAAAAGCAGTGAAAAGCAGCAATTATCTGATTGCCGATTCACTTGGAATTAAACAATATTTGCAAGAGAAATACAATGTAGAAGCAACTTACATTGCGTATGGAGCTGAGCCGTTCCTTAAACAAAATGAAGAATTACTTTCAATCTATAATGTAGAAAAAAACAACTACAATCTATTAATCGCTCGTTTTGAACCTGAGAATAATATCGAAGTAATTTTAGACGGAATTGTCGATAGTAAAGATGATAAGGTTGTATTGGTTGTAGGAAACAGTAATAATAGTTTTGGGAATCATCTTAAAAATAAATTTAACAGTTATCAAAATATACGTTTTACAGGCGGAATTTATAATAAAGAACATTTAGATAATTTGAGATATTTTTCTAACCTATATTTTCATGGGCATTCAGTAGGAGGGACAAATCCGTCTTTACTGGAAGCGATGGCGGCAAAAGCATTAATTGTAGCGCATAACAATGAGTTTAACCGTGCTATTTTACCAGAAAATGCATTTTACTTCTCGGATGCAACAGATGTTAAGCGTCTCATAGAAACGGTAAAAAGAACAGATCATGACCAAATGGTTCAGGATAACTTCGATACTATAATTCAAGAATTTAATTGGAATAAAATAAATGAATCCTACCTCAGATTATTTGAAAAAAGTCTTCAGTAAAATTGATGAATTATGGCAGAATAAAACATTGCTCATTTTTCTTTTAGCCGCAATGTTGATTGCCCTTCCATTGAAACATTCAATAGGAAGTTTAACCTGTATTGTTTTTTTACTGGTTTCTTTAGTCCAATCAAAAAAAGCAAATTTTTCAATTCCAAAGGTTTTAGTATTTCCAATTCTATTGTATGGTTTAATGCTTTTATCACTTATCTGGACCATAGAAAGTAAGCAAACAATTAAGGGGTTACAGAAAGAAGTTTTATTTTTATTAATTCCTCTAGCATTTTGCAGCTTGCCAAAAATAAATCGAAATGATGTAAATAAGGTTTTCAGTTGGTATAGTTTTGCAATGGTAGGTTTTACGGTTTTCTATATTTTAAAGGCAATTGTAAGATTTATAAATTCAGGAAATAAAGAAGTCTTTTTCTACCATGAACTCGTTACTTTAGAATTGAATGCTATATATATGGCTGTTTTTGTTTCATTGGCCATGTTTTTCTTTCTAGCTAAAAAAGAAAAGGCAATTATCGATAAAATAGCATTTACGATCCTTATTGTTTTTATTTTTTTATTATCATCGAAGAATATTATCATAGTCGATTTAATAATGATAATAATATATTACTCGTTTTTTTCTGATGTTTCTAGAAAAACGAAGAAAGCAATATTGGTGGCAGTCATTATATTATCTGTGAGTTCTATACTTTTTATTAAACCCGTTAGAGATCGATTTATGATTGAATTTGAAACTGTATTTGTTGATGGATCTTTGAATGAAACTACAGGAAAAAATCAAGGACCAATTTATAATATTAGTCTAAAACAAGCTTGGAACCAAGATCAATTTCAACAAAATGATTTTTTTCCAGGAACAGCTTTTCGACTTTTTCAAATTAGGATTTTTAAAGAAATGCTTGTGGAAGAGAATATCTTTTTCACAGGATTTGGATTAGATGCTTCTCAAAATAAAATAAAAGAAAAAGTAAAAGAACATAATTTATATCCCAATTATGGCGAGTTTAATTTCCATAACGAATATGTTCAAATATTTTCAGAATTAGGAATATTTGGCTTTTTGACAGTTGTAATGATGTTGTTTACCACCATTAGAAAAGGAATTGCTACTAAAGATTTTGTACATATTGCTTTCGCGGTAACAATGATAGTCTTATTTTTGACCGAATCTTTTTTGAGTCGACAAAGAGGAATAATTTTCTTTATAATTTTTTACTGTATGCTTAATTTGGTAAACGATTGTAATGAACAGAAAATATTGAAATGAAAAGAATACTTATTACCGGAGCGGCAGGATTTTTAGGATCACATTTATGTGACCGATTTATCAAAGAAGGTTATTTTGTAATCGGAATGGATAATCTGATTACGGGAGATCTTAAAAATATTGAACATTTATTCAAATTAGAAAACTTTGAATTTTATCATCATGATATTACTAAGTTTGTTCATGTTCCTGGAGATTTAGACTATATATTGCATTTTGCTTCGCCGGCAAGCCCAATTGATTATTTAAAAATTCCGATTCAGACTTTGAAAGTAGGATCTTTAGGAACTCATAATCTACTTGGATTGGCGAGAGTAAAAAAGGCTAGAATTTTGATTGCATCAACATCAGAAGTTTACGGAGATCCTTTGGTACATCCGCAAACAGAAGAATATTACGGAAACGTAAATACAATTGGTCCACGTGGTGTTTATGACGAGGCAAAACGTTTTCAGGAATCTATAACAATGGCGTACCATACTTTTCATGGCGTAGAAACCAGAATCGTTCGTATTTTTAATACTTACGGACCAAGAATGCGATTAAATGACGGACGTGTAATTCCTGCTTTTATCGGACAAGCACTTCGCGGAGAAGATTTAACAATTTTTGGTGACGGAATGCAAACACGTTCTTTCTGTTATGTTGATGACCAAGTTGAAGGTATTTACAGATTGTTGCATTCAGATTACGTATATCCAGTCAACATTGGAAATCCAGACGAAATCACGATCAAAGATTTTGCAGAAGAAATTATAAAACTGACAGGAACAAATCAGAAAGTAGTTTATCATCCTTTGCCAATAAACGATCCTTTGCAACGTCAGCCAGATACCACAAAAGCAAAAGAATTGTTAGGTTGGGAAGCAAAAGTAAACCGTGCAGAGGGAATGAAAATTACCTATGAGTATTTCAAATCATTATCTCCTGAAGAACTTGCAAAAGAAGAACATAAAGATTTTTCAAGCTACATTAAATAACATTCAACTTTGAAAGACATTCAATTCTAATGAACGATTTAGTATCTATTTTAACTCCAACATATAATACTGAAAAGTTCATTAGATCAACAATAGAATCAGCTCAAAACCAAACCTATACAAATTGGGAAATGATTTTGGTTGATGATGCTTCTACAGATAATACGGTTGCTATAATTGAAGAATTTGTAAAAAAAGACAGTCGAATAAAGCTTTTCAAACTACCAGAAAATCGAGGAAATGGTTTTGCCAGAAACGCCGCTTTAGAAAAAGCCACAGGAAAATATATTGCCTATTTAGACGCTGATGATTTATGGTTTCCTGAGAAATTAGAAAAACAGATTCAGTTTTTAAAAGCAAATAATTTACACTTTACTTTCAGCTTTTACGATTCTATTGATGAGGATGGAAATAATTTGAATAGAAAAGTAGAATCACCAAATCCGTTAACTTATAAACAATTGTTTTTCTGCAATTATGTAGGCAATTTGACTGCTATTTATGACGCGGATTATTTTGGGAAAATTATCTTGGAGACGTCGCAAAAAAGACAAGATTGGAGAATATGGCTTACGATTTTAAAACAAATTAAAATAGCAAAACCAGTTCCAGAATCTTTGGCTTTTTACAGAATTAGAAAAGATTCTGTTTCCTCTTCAAAATTTAAATTGATTAAACATAATTTTGGTGTTTACAGAGAATTTCACGGATATAATTTTGTGTTTTCTATTTTATTGATGATAAGGTTTTTGTTTACTCAATTGATAATCAAATCAAAATATATAAAGAAGATTTAAAATTCAACTTGAAGTCGCAAATAGCGACTTCAAGTTTCAAGGTCACAAATTGTGACCTTGAAGAATTTCGCTTAGAATTGGAGGTCGCAATTTGCGACCTCCAATTTTTTTAAATAATACGTTTCGAATTTTAAGGTCGCAATTTGCGACCTTAAAGATTTTAGTTTAGAATTGGAGATCACAATTTGTGACTTCCAATTTTTTCAAACCGTAATATAAATGACAAACTTGAGGTCGCAAATTGTGACATAAAGTTTCTAAGGTCACAATTTGTGATCTTAAAGAATTATTTTTTATAGCCAATCTTTACTCTTTCAGATTCATCTTCTTTCTTTTCAGTTAATTCATCTAAATAAGAAAATACCAATTCAATGTTTTTATCGTGATTTTCTAACTTCTTCTGAATCTGAGTATCCAAAAGCATTTGTCTCACTTTTGTGAAAATACGCATGATTTGTATATTGGTTTGAATGGCTTTGTCGCTTTTTAAGATGCTTGAAAGCATTAAAATTCCATGTTCTGTAAAAACAAAAGGCAGATATTTTTGACATTTACCTCTTCCTTTCTCTAAGGTCACAATTTGTGACCTTAGAGAATCATATTCTATTTTTAGTAAGTTCAAACATAAAATCTTCCGGAAATCGGGATAAATTTCTTTTAACAGATTGTTTTAGAACTTTAGTTTCTATTTCATAAAGCAAAGCCAAATCCCGATCAAGCATCACTTTTTGACCGCGGATAAAATATATTTTATTTGAAATTGTTTCTTCAGAAAGAAGAGATTGATCTTCCATAAGTTTTTAATTAGAAAATAAATGTAAGATTTTATTTATTTTTTATAAATAAGATTTAAATTGTTTTAGTTTCCCGCGATTAGTTCTTTCTAAAACTATTTTTCTGGTGAAAGTGAAGATTAGATTTGGCTCGAGATACAAATCAATTGCTTCTTTTATTTTTTGAATTTGTTCTGAAGCTAATTCATTTTCAGAAATATATTCAATTTCAAAAGTGTTTAATTTAGTTTGTTTGATAATGAATTCTTTCACGTTTCCATCATCTTCAATAATGCTTTTGGTTACATAATAAAAGGTCAAACCTGGAGATTTTTTACCGCTTGGCAAAATGGCAACATCATTCGTTCTTCCAATTAATTTTTTAAGAATTGGTTTTTGAGGTGTACTTTTTTCGTCCAAAATTCCAATGTCGCCAATTTCGTATCGTATAAAAGGATTTGCTTTGTTGTATAAAGAAGTAATCACAATTTTTCCTTCTGTTCCATGTGGAACAGAATTATTGTTTTCATCCAAAATTTCGACAAAAAGGGTTTCGGCATTAACTTGCCATTCGCCTTTTGGATTTTCAAAAGCAATCAAATCCAATTCAGACGCGCCATATTCACTAATGATCGGAATGCCAAATTGTTTTTCCAATAACTTTTTATCGGATTCAAAAAGCATTTCGGAAGTTACAAAACAAGCTTTTAAAGTTGGAGAAATATCTTTTAAAACAATATTTTTATTTTCTAAATATTTGGCAAACAAAACAATAGAGCTGGTATATCCGTTGAGGTAATCGAATTTTTTGGTTTTGAATTTTTGCAGAAATTTTTCCAGCACTTCGTCAGACAAATCAAAAACGGGAAAACGATAGCGATGGCTCAAAAAATCTTTGAAACGTTCTTTTTGATATCCAATAAAATCCATTGGAATTCCGTAAAAACGTGCCTGATACGAATGGTTAAAATCAATTCCAAACCAGCCAAAGCGCATAATGTTGGAAGCCCAAGTTAAAGCATGTGAATATTTATCTTTAGCAAAAACAAAAGGCGTTCCGCTTGACCCAGATGTTTTATTGAGGTAAACAGATTTTTTAAAATAACCTTTTGAAAGTCTTTCTTCAAGAGGTTTTTGTAAATTCTGTTTATTTAAAATAGGAAGATTTTCCCAATTTTGTGCGGTTGTATTTCCTGCTAACTCTCTGTAAAAAGGGTTGTTTTTTAAATGAAAATCAACAATTTCTGCTTTTTTGTTTTGAAGAAACGAATCAAATTCTTCTTCAGAAAAATGAACAATTTTATCCAATTCGGTTTTGGCTTTCTTTATAGGAAAACCATTTAATTGAAGCGAAATATCAAAAAGGCGAATCATTTTTCAGAATAATTTTCGTCAAAAATAATGTTTCGGAATGATTCAACAACTTTTTAAAGATTTAATTATTTTTTACGTACAAAAGCAAGTATTTTTGCAGCACAACTAAATACAACTACACCATGACAATTTTACTATTGGGATCAGGCGGAAGAGAACATGCATTTGCGTGGAAAATGACTCAGAGTCCGCTTTGCGAAAAACTTTTTGTAGTACCTGGAAATGCAGGAACTGCTGCAATTGCTGAAAACGTTGCGATATCTCCAACTGATTTTGAAGCAGTAAAAGCATTAGTGCTTAAAGAAAATATAAGTTTAGTAGTCGTAGGACCAGAAGATCCGTTAGTAAAAGGAGTTTACGATTATTTTAAAAACGACGAAAGTTTAAAACATATTCCGGTTATTGGACCATCAAAATTGGGTGCTCAATTAGAAGGAAGTAAAGAATTTGCAAAAGAATTCTTGATGAAACATAATATTCCAACTGCAGCTTATGATAGTTTCACTGCTGAAACAGTTGAAAAAGGATGTGAGTTTTTAGAAACATTACAGCCGCCTTATGTTTTAAAAGCAGATGGATTAGCAGCAGGAAAAGGTGTTTTGATTATTCAAGATCTTGAAGAAGCAAAAACAGAATTGAGAAACATGTTGGTTCATGCAAAATTTGGAACAGCAAGTGCAAAAGTTGTTATCGAAGAATTCTTGGACGGAATCGAATTAAGCTGTTTCGTTTTAACTGACGGAAAAAGCTATAAAATTCTTCCAACGGCAAAAGACTACAAAAGAATTGGAGAAGGAGATACAGGTTTAAACACAGGCGGAATGGGAGCAGTTTCTCCAGTTCCTTATGTTGACGCTGTTTTAATGGAAAAAATTGAAACACGCATTGTAAAACCAACAATTGAAGGTTTCCAAAAAGACGGAATTGAATATAAAGGATTCGTTTTTATTGGTTTGATTAATGTTAAAAACGAACCTATCGTTATTGAGTACAATGTTAGAATGGGAGATCCAGAAACTGAAGTTGTGGTTCCTAGATTAAAATCAGACTTAGTTGAATTATTCTTATCTGTTGCAGATCAGAAATTAGGAGACTTTAATTTAGAAGTTGATCCAAGAAGTGCAACAACTGTAATGGTAGTTTCTGGCGGATATCCTGAAGATTTCGAAAAAGGAAAAGTAATTTCTGGTTTAGAAAATGTTACAGATTCTATAGTTTTTCACGCGGGAACAAAATTAGATGGAGAAAATGTCGTTACTAATGGAGGACGTGTAATTGCTGTAACTTCTTATGGAGATAATTTCCAGGAGGCCATAAAAAAATCTTATCAAAACATAGATAAACTAAGCTTTGATAAGATGTATTTTAGAAAAGATATCGGTTTTGATTTAATCTAAAAAATAAATTCACAAGCCCTTTTTAATTAAAGGGTTTGGTTTTTTATTTTAAAAATGAATGAGCCGTTGTATCTTGGTTTTCTGTTCCAGCGTCATCAAAAATACGTAATTGTTTAATCCAATAAACGATTGCGCATGCACAGATGATCATAAAAATCCAGTTAATAGTGTTTGCACCAAACCATGTAATTAATTCTAAATGACGTAAAAAGTCAAGAGGAGCAAACAAAATGTTAACAAATAGGTATTGAATTCCTTCAAAAAAAGCTGTCATAATTTTAAAAATTATATGTTATTTATTGTTGTGTAATGCCTTGAAGATAAAATTCGGTAAACCAAATCTTTTTTCAACTTGTTAGGTTTTTCCTTTTAAACAAGTATTATCTTTACAATCACAAAAGTATAAAATATCCTTATGATAACAAGTGTTTTTAAAAAATCTACACCATTAAATTATTCATTGGTTGTAATTTTAATACTGGTTTTCTTTTTTATGTTCCAAATTAAAGACCCATCTTGGGTTACTTCTTATTTTTTGGCTTTTCAAAAAGTGAGTTTGTTATGCTTTATTTTGGCTTCTTTTTTTATGATTAATTTTATCGTAAAAAAGAACGGACTTAGTAAAGACAACGGTTACGCGATACTTTTCTACTTGTTGTTTATTTTATTTTTTCCAACGATCTTTAATGATTCAAATGTTGTCTATGCCAATTTTTTCATTTTATTGGCGCTTCGAAGATTAGTTTCGCTGCAATCTCTAAAAGCATCAAAAGAAAAAATATTTGATGCTGCATTTTGGATTTTTGTAGCTTCTTTATTTCAATTTTGGAGTATTCTCTTTATAATATTGGTTTATATCTCTATTATTTTTCACGTTTCAAGAGATTATAGAAACTGGGTTTTACCTTTTATAGCACTTTTGGCCGTAATAATTTTATTCTACATGACATCATTAATTTTGAATATCGATGCTGTAACTTTTGTTCAAGAAAGAGCTGTAGTCGATTTTAGAATAGATTATTTTAAGAATAATTATGAAAACGCGGCACTTTCTATATACACAGCTGTAGCGCTATTTTTTGTTACTTCCATGCTAATGACGCTGTCAAACAGACCACAAATTGTACATTCTTCATACAAGAAAGTTGTCGCTTGTTTTTTTATAGCAGTCTTTGTTTACCTTATTTCTCCAAATAAAAGTAACGATTTATTATTGTTCAGTATTGCGCCATTAACAATAATGGCAGCAAGTCATGTCGAATATGTGCAGCAGAAACTTAACAACGAAATTGTATATTATACCTTGATTGTGTGTAGTTTATTTACTTTTTTCTCTCAGTTATAATTTGCTTCCGTAAGCAAGATCGCCAGCGTCGCCAAGTCCTGGAACAATGTAGTTTTTATCGTTTAATTTTTCGTCTAGAGAAGCAACCCACAAGTGGCAGTTTTCTGGAAGATTTTTTTCGAGGTAAGCAATTCCTTCTGGAGCAGCAATAACAACAACAATATGTATTTCTGTTGGAGTTGCATTTTCTACTAATTTTTTATGAACAGCAACAATTGATTGTCCTGTGGCCAGCATTGGGTCAAGAAGCAGAACGGTTTTATTATTTAAATCTGAAATGGCTTGATATTCAACTCGAATTTCAAATTCGTCATCATTATTTGGATGATATCTACAGGCAGAAACAAAACTATTTTCGGCATGATCAAAATAATTTAAGAACCCATTGTGAAGAGGCAATCCAGCTCTTAAAATTGGACATAATACCAAATCGGCATCAATTTCTGTAGTGTTCTTAATTCCTAGAGGCGTCTGAATTTCAACTTTTTTATAAGGCAAAATTTTGCTTAATTCATAAGCCATAATTTCTCCAATGCGTTCAATATTTCTACGAAAACGCATACTGTCGTTTTGAACATTTACATTTCGAATCTGACCTAAAAAATGATTTAATACGCTGTTGTTATCAGAGATATAATGGATTTTCATATTATTTTTTTAGAAGATCAATTGATTATTAAGAATAATTGAAAAATTAATGTTTTTTTTCAAAGTATAAAAGTATAAAAAGTATCTTTGTTTTATAAAAAAATAAAAACATGTTTTCAAAATTAGCATATTCTGTTTTCGAGCAAAGCATCAAAGATTATCACCAGTTTGATAATGTAGATCAGCCGATCAATAATCCTTATCCAAAAGATAAGTTCGAGCATTTGTTATATCTAAAAAACTGGATTGATACCGTTCAATGGCATTTTGAAGATATTATTCGTGATCCGCAAATTGATCCAGTTGCGGCATTAACTTTAAAAAGAAGAATTGATGCATCAAATCAGGAACGTACTGATATGGTGGAATATATAGATAGCTACTTTTTACAAAAGTATAGCGATGTAAAAGTAAAAGACGGAGCGAAAATCAATTCTGAAAGTCCAGCTTGGGCTTTTGACAGATTGTCTATTCTAGCTTTAAAAATTTATCACATGAACGAAGAAGCTAATCGTGCTGAAGCTTCTCAGGAACACAGAGATAAATGTCAGGAAAAATTAAATATTCTTTTAGAACAAAGAACAGATTTATCTACAGCAATTGAAGAATTATTGACAGATATCGAAAACGGAGATAAATTCATGAAAGTGTACAAACAAATGAAAATGTACAACGACGATGATTTGAACCCAGTTTTATATCAAAATAAAAAATAATAATTTGGCAGACTTGTCTAGCAAAATTAAGCATATAGCCGTCATGAGACTATCCGCAATGGGAGATGTCGCCATGACGGTTCCTGTTTTACGAGCTTTTGTAAAACAATATCCAACGGTAAAACTAACCGTTATTTCTCGCCCATTTTTTAAACCTTTTTTTGACGGAATTCCTAATCTTGAGTTTTTTGCTTTTGATGAAAAAGAAAGACACAAAGGATTTCCTGGACTTTTACGTTTATTTAAAGATGTAAAAAAACTGAAAATTGATGCTTTTGCAGATCTTCATAACGTTTTGAGATCTAAGATTGTGAGTTTGCTTTTCGCTTTAAGCGGAAAAAAAAGAGCAACCGTTGATAAAGGAAGAGAAGGAAAAAAAGAACTAACGCGTGATGAAAATAAGATTTTCAGACAATTACCAACCATGTTTGAAAGACATGCAAAAGTGTTTGAAGAGTTAGGTTTTCCTTTAGATTTATCGAAACCACAATTTCCTGAAAAAGCAGTTTTAAGTTCTGATGTTTTAGATATTATCGGAAATGAAAATCAAAAGCTTATTGGAATTGCGCCTTTTGCACAATATGATTCTAAAGTTTATCCTTTGGACTTAATGAAAGAGGTAATTGAAAAATTGGCTAAAAATAAAAATCAGACGATTTTGCTTTTTGGTGGAGGAAAAAAAGAAATCGAAATTTTAGATTCTCTTGCTCAACCATTTGAAAATGTAATTAATATGGCTGGAAAAATTAAATTTCAGCAAGAATTACAATTGATCAGTAATCTCGATGTAATGCTTTCTATGGATTCTGGAAATGCTCATATTGCAGCAATGTTGGGCGTAAAGGTCATTACGCTTTGGGGAGCGACACATCCGTACGCAGGATTTTTGCCTTTCAATCAAAGTTTAGAAAATGCACTGACTTCAGACCGAAATCAATATCCAAAATTGCCAACTTCAGTTTATGGCAATAAAATTGTTGAAGGATATGAGGATGCTATGAGGACAATTTTACCGCAACAGGTTGTTGACAAAGTTATAGAACAGCTCTCATAAGAGATTTAAACTAAGCTAAAAGGATAGCTATTTTTTAAGCTTCGGAGAAGCGAAATATTTATAGCAAAGAAACGTCTACAATAGTAAAGCTCCAGAGAAGCGACATATTTTTATAATATAGTCGTTTCTCTGGAGCTTTTTTTGTTTCTATTAAGATTCTATAAATATTTTTCCCAGCCGGAGTTTTGCCAATAAAAATATATTTAAGCAATGTTTTTGTTTAAATCGTATCTCTCATCAGAATCGAGAAAAGAATATCCGATAGTTTTTTTTCTTTTTTTGTTTACTATAATGGTGACAAAGTTATTTTTGTCTTCGGTTGACAATAGAATATGTTCGAATTTATCGGATGAATCTCTATAAATTTTATAAATTAAGTCATGATCTTTAATTTTTTTAGATAAAATTTTAGCCGATTTTAGTCTGCTTACATAAGGCCAGATATTAAAGATATTCGAATCTGTCTTTTTTACTTCTACCATTTTTTCGGTCAAAGTCGAATTGTACTTTTCTCTTTCGAGCAATTTCGGACCTTTTTTGTTTTTCATTTTTATAATAACTGCCAGAACGCATAGCGAAGCAGTTACAACCAACATAATAAAGAGATAGAGATGAAAGTGTTGTACGTGAGCTGTCATGATATTTAATGTTTTAAATGTTTTGACAAATTTGATTTAGCTCTACAAATTCTCAAATTACGAGATTGAGATAGCCATAATTTTACCCCTAATTTAATGAAAAATCAGCAATATTTCGACAAAATTTTGCTTTTATTTCAATTAGAGCCAAATCTTCTCATCACGACAGCGACCGTAAATATAGCTTTTTAGATTTGCAATGGTTTCTTGATAATTTGGCGCGCCATAACCGTAACGATCATGTTCCATTTGTTCTCTTTCAATGGTATTGCATCCTTTTATAACTTCTTTAATCATGTCGAGTAAAGCAAGTTCTTTATTGTCGGTTTTTTCAAATTTAAATTCAACAAGTTCATCCTGAAGTTCTTCACAGTAATCAACCAGCTTCATAACTTCGGGCTCTTCCAGAAGATATTCTTTATTTCTAAAAATTTCTCGTACAGATTTCATAAACAATTAATTTTCAATTTTTTAAATTCCAAATTCCAAGTTACATCTTTATCAAAGTTTTAAACTTTGACAAAGAGTAGAAACGCAATTAAACAAAAAAAATTCCAAATCCCAATTGAAAGATTGGAATTTGGAATTTTTGATATTGGAATTTGATTGACTAAACATCGTCGTAATCAACATAAATGGTCTCTGATGTTGGATGTGCCTGACAAGTTAAAATTAAACCTTCGGCAATTTCGCCGTCTGTTAAAATAGAATTTTTAGTCATTTCTGCGCTTCCTTTTGTAACACGGCCTAAACAACTGCTGCAGATTCCGCCTTGGCAAGAATAAGGAGCGTCTACACCTTGTTTTAAAGCTGCGTCAAGAATAGTTTGTTTTTTAGACATTTCAAAAGTAGTTTCTTCATCGTCTACCAAAACAGTAATTTTTGTATGCCCTTCTTGAGAACCCTGAATTTCATGTTCTTCAGAAGAAGAAGTAAACAACTCAAATTTAATTGCAGATTCTTTTACATTTTTCTCTTTCAAAACATCAGAAACGGTATTAATCATTTCTTCTGGTCCGCAAAGGAAAAACTTATCAAATTGAAGTTCTTTGTGTTTGTTGTTTAAAACAAAATTCACAGCCGATTTTTCAATTCTTCCAAATAAAGCATTTTCAGCTTTTGCTTGGCTGTACACATAATGCACAAAAAATCTGCCTACATATTGTAATTGCAAATCGTGAAGTTCTTGGTGAAAGATTGTGCTTTCTGGAGTTTTATTTCCGTAAACCAATACAAATGAACTTTTTGGTTCATTTTTTAAAACCGATTTTATGATAGAAAGAACTGGAGTAATTCCGCTTCCTGCAACAAAAGCCGCGTAGTTTTTTTGCCTTTCAGCATCTGGTTCAAAAGTAAATTTACCTTCTGGCTGGCCTACTTCTAGAACATCTCCTGCTTTTAAGGTTGTATTGGCAAACTGAGAAAAAAGACCATTTTTTACTGCTTTTACAGCAATTCTTAATTCACCGCTGTCTGGTGCAGAGCAAATAGAATACGCACGTCTAATTTCTTGGTTATCAAGAGTTAATTTTAAATTTATATATTGACCTGCTGTAAATTTATAGTCAGATTTTAGTTCTTCAGGAACATTAAAAAGAATCGAAACAGCATCTGCAGTTTCGCGTTTAACCTCTTTAATTATAAGTTTTAAGAATGAAGGCATGATAGAATTTTTATGCAAAAGTAGCAAACCACTATTAAAATTTTAGCACGAAATTATTTTTTTTAACTTTTTTTGTAACGTTTTCCTACATTTGGTCTCTTACTACAAAAATATTAAAACCATAAACCATGATTAAGAAGTTTATTTATCTCGAATGGAAGGCCTTTATTCGGTCTGCATCTTTCGGTAAAAATCTGACAATGAAAATAATAATAGTTTTTTTGATGATCTATTTTTCATTAATTTTTATTGCTATGGGAGTGGGGGCATTTTATATGCTTAAGGAAATGAATTTGGAACCTCTGGCAACGTTAAACAAATTTCTAATTTATTATTTTCTAGGCGATTTAGTAATTCGATTGTTATTACAGTCAATTCCTGTATTAAACATCAAACCTTTGCTAGCTCTTCCTTTAAAGAAAACAACCATTGTTCATTTTTCTTTAGGCAAAACCATTTTATCTTTTTTTAACTGGATACACGCTTTATTTTTTATTCCATTTACAGTTGTCCTAATTTTAAATGGATATGATGTGGTGCAGATTATTTTTTGGCATTTGGGAGTAATATCTATTATTTATATTAACAATTTTCTGAATATTATTTTAAGTAATATCGATAGATTATTTGCTCTTTTTCTCCTACTAATTGTAGTTCTAGGAGGTGCACAATATTGTCAATTATTTGATATTACGGAGTTTACAAGTCCATTTTTTCAAAGCTTTTATGAAATAGATGGATTGTTTTTGATTCCGATTCTAGTATTGATTGCGTTGCATTATTTTACATTTAAATACTTCGAAAAGAATTTATATCTCGATGCAGGACTTTCTGTAAAACACGATGTTGCCTCTACAGAAAATCTTTCTTGGCTAAATCAGTTTGGTACTTTGGGGACTTTCCTTAAAAATGACATTAGACTTATCAAAAGAAATAAAAGATCAAAAACTACTATAGTAATGAGTGTGATCTTTTTATTCTACGGCTTGATTTTTTTCGGAAATAATAGCCAGCCTCCAGCAATGCAAATTTTTGCAGGAATATTTGTTTCGGGAGGATTTCTATTTGTTTTCGGGCAGTTTGTACCAAGCTGGGACAGTTCGTATTATCAATTAATGATGACACAAAATATTCCGTACAGAGGTTACATTACCGCTAAATGGTGGCTTATTGTTATTGCTACTTTTATTTCTACAATTCTAGCATCTTTTTATCTTTTTTACGGATGGGAAGTTTATCTAACTATTGTAGTTGGTGCAATTTATAATATTGGCGTAAATTCTCATTTGGTACTTTTGGGAGGTGCTTTTACTAAAACACCAATTGATTTAAGCAGTGCTGGTGGTGCCTTTGGAGATAAAAAAGCGTTTAATGTAAATTCGATGCTTCTGTCTTTGCCAAAAATATTTCTTCCTTTATTATTGTATTGGCTTGGACTTCGTTTTGCAGATAAAACTGTAGCATTAAGTTTGGTTGCAGGAGCAGGAATTTTGGGTTTTATCTTTAAAGAAAAAGTGTTTTCAATAATAGAAAAGAGGTACAAAATAGAAAAATACAGTACAATAAGTGCTTATAAACAAAAGGGTTAATTAGATAAATTGTCAATTTGAAAATGAGATAATTATCTCCATTTTATATCTAAAACCTAAAATCAACAATCTACAATTATTATGATACAAGTAAATCAGCTTTCAAAAACATATAACGGAACAACAGTTTTAAATATTAATAATCTAGAAATTCCAAAAGGACAAAGTTTTGGCTTGGTGGGAAATAACGGAGCAGGAAAAACAACTTTCTTCAGTTTGCTTCTTGATCTAATCCAGCCATCAACAGGATATATAAAAAGTAATGACATTCAGGTAAATACAAGCGAGAATTGGAAATCTTTTACAGGATCTTTTTTAGATGAAAATTTCCTTATCGGATATTTAACTCCGGAAGAATACTTTTATTTTATTGGTGATTTACGCAATCAGAATAAGGCAGATATTGATGCGTTGCTAGCAAAACATGAGGAGTTTTTTAACGGAGAAATTTTGAACAACAAAAAATACCTTCGCGATTTATCTAAAGGAAACCAGAAAAAAGCGGGTATTATTGCCACACTTATTGGTAATCCTGAAGTTGTAATTTTAGATGAGCCTTTTGCAAATTTAGATCCTACAACAGTGAGCCGATTAAAAAAAATTATCAAAGAATTAGCCGACGATCCAAATGTAACTGTTTTGGTTTCAAGCCATGATTTACAGCATACTGTAGAAGTTTGCAATCGTATTGTGGCGCTTAATAAGGGCGAAATTGTTAAAGATATTCAGACCTCAGAAGAAACCTTACAAGAACTAGAATTATTTTTTGCGGTGTAAGAATTTCTATATTTCAAAAAGAAGCGTATTTTTACAAATGAATATACTAAAACCAATTTTTAGTAGTTATCTGTTTTAAACTCTTTTCTATTGAAAAAGAATACTCTTAAATATAGTTTTACTTTCGTTTTTTTATTCTTTTTGATAGCTTGTTCTACCAAAAAAAATACCTTTTTGGCTCGAAGTTCTCACTCGATCGGGACAAAATACAACATTCTTTACAATGGAGGAATTGGTTTAGACAAAGGTTTAAAGTCCATTCAGGCCAATAACGAAGATAATTTCTGGAAACAACTGCCAATTGAAAAAATGCAGTTTGATGAAAATTTTTCTGAAGGAGAAAAAGCTAAAAACCCTGATTTTGAAAAAGCAGAAACCAAAGCTACAAAAGCCATTCAAAAACACTCCATGAATATTGGAGGAAGAGAAAGAAACTGGCAGATTGACGAAGCGTATTTGATGCTGGGAAAAGCAAGATATTATGATCAGCGTTTTATTCCAGCAATTGAGGCCTTCAACTATATTTTATACAAGTATCCAGAAAGCAATAATATTTATACGGCAAAAATCTGGCGTGAAAAAACCAATATGCGTTTAGGTAATGACGCGATTGCTCTTAAGAATATTAAAATTTTACTTAAAAAAACAGATTTAGATAAGCAAACTTATGCAGATGCCAACGCACTTTTGGCAGAAGCCTTTCTAAATCTGGAACAAAAAGACAGTGCTGTTTCTAGACTTAGAGTTGCAGAACAATTTACTCGAAATAATGAAGAACGCGCAAGATATCGTTTTATACTTGGCCAAATGTATCAGGCGGAAGGAAAACGTGACAGCGCCATTTATTTTTATGATGCGGTTATTGATTTAAACAGAAAAGCAGATCGTAAATATATGATGCACGCATACGCGAAAAAAGCACAGATGTTTGATTATGGAAAAGATAATGATACGATTTTCTTAAAAACATTTAATAAATTGGTGACTGATCGTGAAAATCGTCCTTATTATGATGTTCTTTTTTATGAAATGGGAGTTTATTATGATAAAAAGAAAGATCAAGAAAATGCATTAACATTTTACAATAAGTCTTTAGGAAGAAAATCTAAAGATCCGTATTTAATGGCTTCTGCTTATAGAAACATTGGAAACATGTATTTTAAAAATACAGATTATTCGATGGCGGCAAAGTATTATGATAGTACTTTGGTTAAACTGGATCCTAAAACTAGAGAGTTTGCATTTATAGAAAAAAACAGAAAAAATCTTGATGACGTAATTAAATACGAAGCTATTGCAAAACGCAATGACAGTATTATTAAAGTATATAATCTGCCCCCAAACGATAAGAAAGTTTATTTCGAAAATTATATTGCAGAACTTAAAAAGAAGGACGAAGCAAAAAAACTTTTAGAAGAAAAGGAAAAAGAACGATTAGCTAATATAGACCGAAACTCTCAAGCAGATTTTTCAGGAAATGGAGCTGTTAATCCTAATTCTTTAGGTAAACCAATAGAACCAGAAGGAGTTGGAATGCCTCCTGGAGGAAATGATAATGCCAGTTCATTCTATTTTTATAATCCAACAACAGTTGCTTACGGAAAACTACAGTTTAAAAAAATGTGGGGTAGTAGAACTATGGGCGGAAACTGGCGATTGTCAGGTATAAAAGGCGCAAATAGCGATGCTATGAATGATACGATTTCTACTAAAGAAGTTGCCAATGTGCTCAATGACACAATTGTACCAGAAAAATATACTGTAGCCTATTATGTAAAACAGCTTCCAAGTTCTCAAACTGCAATGGATAGTATTGGCAAAGAGCGTAATTTTTCATACTATCAATTAGGACTTATATATAAGGAGAAGTTTAAAGAATATAATTTGGCTAGCGACAAACTAGAACAGCTGCTTCAGAACAATCCTGAAGAAAAACTGGTATTGCCATCAATGTATAATTTGTACAAAATTTATCAAATTACAAATCCGGCAAAAGCCGAAGCTATAAAAGCCGAGATTTCATCTAAATATCCAGATTCGAGATATGCTCACATTTTAAACAATAAAGAAGACGATCCAAATTCTAGTCCAGACAAAGAATATCAAAAATGGTATAAACTTTTTGAAGAAGAACATTTTGATGAAGTCTTGGCGAATATTGATAATCTAATTAATCAATATTCTGGAGATGATATTGTTTCAAAATACGAATTGCTAAAAGCCAATACTTCAGGAAAAGTATATGGTTTAGAAGCCTATAAAAAAGGACTTGAGAACGTTGCAGATAATTACCCAAATAGTGAAGAAGGTAAAAATGCAAGAGAGATCTTAGAAAAACAAGTTCCTGTTTTGGAGAAACTTAACTTTACAACAACAGATACTAAAAATTGGAAAATAGTATATCGTGTTGCAAACAACGATACAAAAGCGGTTAAAAGAATAGAAGAAGCAATTAGAGTGTTTTTATTAGTTGAAAACTACGAAAGATTGACAACATCTCTAGATAAATACAATAAAACAGAAAGTTTTGTAGTTATTCATGGTTTAAAATCTGAAGCTTATGCAAATGATATTGCTGGAGTTTTCAGAGAAGATAAGAAATATAAAATCCCAGATCAAGCAATAATTATATCAAATGATAATTACAAAATTGTTCAGATTAAAAAAAATCTAGACGCATACCTTACCCCGAAAACCCCTTAAATCTTAACCGCCATGTTTGAAAAAGTAAAAAAAAACGGAACTGAACAATTAGGAAAAACTAATAGAATTGTTGAAGGAACATCAATAATAGGAGATATAGTCTCTCAAGCCGACTTTAGATTAGACGGTGAATTGATAGGAAATTTTACTTCGCAGGGCAAAATTGTGATAGGAGCAAAAGGAGTTGTAAAAGGAGAAATTATCTGTAACAATGCAGACATCGAAGGAGAATTTCATGGAAAGATAAAAGTTCTTGAAACCCTTAATATTAAATCGACTGCTCAAATTCATGGAGAAGTAGCAGTAGGAAAACTTTCAATAGAACCAGGAGCTGACTTTACAGCAACCTGCACTATGCTTGCGCATTCAAATACAGTAATAATGCTAGAAGATGGAAAAGGAGCCGAATAATAATAGGAGAAATAAATGGTTGGCATTTATTAATATTCCCTTTCAAATGGGAGTAATCATTTTCGTATTCTCTTATTTCGGAACCTGGCTCGACGAGAAACATCCAAGCCCAAAAGTATATTATAACACCATTTTTGTATTAGCTGGTGTTGGAGTTGCATTGTACAATGTAATCCGACAAGTAAATGATATCAATAAAACAAAGTAGTTTGTAAATAAAAATGGCTTGAGATAAAAGTTGCATCTTTGCACAAAAATTATTTCAAATGCTTTCAAAAAATTACAAACCAGTTTTTTATTTGTTATGTCTTGCTTTAGGAACTTATAGTATTCATAAAGCCGTTTTTTTATTTAGTGAAATTAGTACAGAGAAGTTTCATTACAGTTTAGAAATACTGTATTTTTCTTTCTTCGCAATTTCGTCTTTATTATACCTTATATTATTAATAGTAAAAAAGAAGAATTTTGAAATTGTCGGAATGGCATTTTTATTTGGAACTTTTACACAAATGTTATTAGCCTATTTATTTCTTCAGCCGATCTTAAAAAATAAAACTGGAGAAAGCAATGTTGAAAAAGTCAGTTTTTTTATAACATTTGTGCTGTTTTTGTTATTTCAGACGCTTTTAACTGTCCGATTATTAAATGAAAAGCGTTAAAATAACAATTCTTTAAAACAAGGTTTAAAAATAATTTTTCATATCCTTTTGAATATTAATAAAAAATGTACCTTTGCACCAAATTTTAGAAACGTAAAAAAATAAGATTTTCCACGATATGGTGATTTCAAACAAACCACTCAGCTTTATTCTTGCAGCTTTTGTAGCTTCTCTACCTATTATGGGTTTTGCAAATCAAGAGAATGATTCGACGCATGTTCAAACTGAAACAGCTCACGAAGAGAAAGTAGTTTCACATACTGCTCACGAAGAAGGAGAGCATGTTGCTCTTGATCCAAAAGCTAAAGTAGATGCTTTTATTGATCACCACTTACAAGATTCTCATGACTTTGTTTTCTTTTCAGATGAAAAAGAAAATAAACACTACGGTTTTCCATTACCAGTTATTTTAATTGATGGTGGTTTAAAAGTTTTCTCTTCTTCAAAATTACACCACGGAGAAGAAGTTGCAGAAGTTGACGGTAGCTACTACAAATTAGTTCACGGTAAAATCTACAAAACAGATGCTGCCGGAACAATCAACTTTGATGAGCACGGTCATCCATCAAATGAAAAACCATTAGATTTTTCAATTACTAAAAATGTTGTTTCAATGCTTTTCGTATCAGTACTATTATTAGTAATGTTTACTGGTTTAGCAAGATCATATAAAAAAGGACCAATCCCAACAGGATTTGGTAGAGTTTTAGAACCATTAGTAATTTTCATCAGAGATGAAATTGCTGTTCCAAATATTGGAGAGAAAAAATACCGTAAATACATGGGTTACTTATTAACTGTATTTTTCTTTGTTTGGATCTTGAACTTATTAGGAATGACTCCGCTAGGAATCAACGTTACAGGAAATATTGCTATTACAGTTTGTTTAGCGGCCTTTACATTTATCATTACTCAATTTAGTGCAAACAAAGATTATTGGGGACACATCTTCTGGATGCCAGGAGTACCAGTTCCAATGAAAATTATCTTAGCTCCAATTGAGGTTTTAGGAACATTAACAAAACCATTCGCATTATTAATTCGTTTGTACGCAAACATTACTGCAGGTCACGTAGTAATTATGAGTTTGATCGCAATGATTTTTGTTGGAAAAAATTTAGCAGCAGATTTGCCAATCTCATTAGGATTGACATTATTTATCTCTGTTATTGAAATTTTAGTTGCATTTTTACAGGCATTCATCTTTACAATGTTATCATCATTGTTTATTGGTATGGCAGTTCAAGATCATGATCATGCTCACCACCATGAAGACGAAACAGCAATTATTTAATTTAGAAGTTTAATTTTATATATATAAATAGTTATGGGAACAATTCCAACTTTAGTAGGTGCTGGTTTAGTAGTAATCGGTGCAGGTTTAGGTTTAGGTAAAATCGGTGGATCTGCTATGGACGCTATTGCTCGTCAGCCAGAAGCTGCTGGTAAAATTCAAACTGCGATGATTATTATCGCGGCTTTATTAGAAGGTTTAGCATTCGCTGCTTTGATCTTAGGAAAATAATAAAGAGAGAAATAACAGCATCTTTAACGGTTGGTTAAAGATGTTGTTACTTTTAAAAAAGAAATTAAATATTTAATATAGTTATATAAAATGGATAAGTTAATTAACGATTTTTCATTCGGATTATTCTTCTGGCAGGCTTTAATCTTGGTAATATTAATTTTGCTTTTAGTAAAATTTGCTTGGAAACCAATTATGGAATCTATTACTGCAAGAGAAGAAGGTATTAAAAATGCATTGCTTTCTGCTGAAAACGCAAAGAGAGAAATGGAAAATTTACAAGCTGACAATCAAAGAATTTTGAATGAAGCTCGTGCAGAACGTGACGCGATGTTGAAAGAGGCTCGCGAAATGAAAGAGAAAATGATTGCTGATTCTAAAAACGAAGCTCAAGAAGCTGGTCAAAAAATGATTGATCAAGCTAAAGCGGCTATCGAAAGCGAAAAAAATGCTGCAATGGCAGAATTGAAATCTCAAGTTTCAACTCTATCTTTGAGTATTGCTGAAAAATTATTGAAAGAAGAACTATCTAATAAAGAATCTCAAACTAAACTGGTAGAGAAATTATTAGGTGACGTAAAGTTAAACTAAGATTATGGCAAGTACAAGAGCAGCAATTCGTTATGCAAAAGCAATTCTAGACTTAGCAAACTCTAAAGGTGTTGCCGAAGCTGTCAATAACGATATGAAATCAATTGCAAATGCAATTGAGACGAATCAAGAATTGAGTACATTTATCCAAAACCCAACAACTACTGTTGAAGTTAAAGAAGGTGCTCTTTTGGAAGTTTTTGCAGATGTAAATGGAGTAACAAAAGGTTTGTTCCATTTATTATTTGAAAACAAAAGATTCGAAATTCTAAATGCAATTGCATTAGAATACAATAAATTATTTGATGAAAGTAATGGTGTTGAAGTAGCAAAAGTTACAACAGCTATTCCAATGGATGCAGCTTTAGAAGCTAAAGTTTTGGCAAAAGTTGCAACTTTATCAGATAAAAAAATTACAATAGAAAATGTAGTAGATCCTTCAATTATTGGTGGATTTATTTTGAGAATAGGAGATAATCAGTACAACGCTTCAGTTGCTAACAGATTACAAGTATTAAAAAGAGAGTTAAGTAATTAGTTTTATAACACAAAAAGTGTCTAAATTATAAATTAAGATGGCGGAAATCAAACCTGCTGAAATTTCAGCAATATTAAGAAAGCAAGTAGAAGGTTTTGAATCTGGTGCTACGCTAGAGGAAGTAGGATCAGTACTTCAAGTTGGAGACGGTATTGCTCGTGTTTACGGGCTATCTAATGTTCAATATGGTGAGTTAGTGGAATTTGATAACGGTATGGAAGGTATCGTATTGAATCTTGAGGAGGATAATGTTGGGGTTGTATTATTAGGACCATCAACTGGAATTAAAGAAGGATCTACAGCAAAAAGAACTCAACGTATTGCTTCTCTTAAAGTTGGTGAGCAAATGGTAGGACGTGTAGTTAACACTCTTGGTTTTCCAATTGATGGAAAAGGACCAATCGGTGGTGACTTATACGAAATGCCTTTAGAAAGAAAAGCACCTGGAGTTATCTTCCGTCAGCCAGTAACTGAGCCATTACAAACAGGAGTAAAAGCAGTTGATGCTATGATTCCAGTTGGTCGTGGACAGCGTGAGCTTGTAATCGGTGACCGTCAAACAGGTAAATCTACTGTTTGTATCGATACAATCTTAAATCAAAAAGAATTTTACGATGCAGGAAAACCTGTATTCTGTATATATGTTGCAATTGGACAAAAAGCTTCAACTGTAGCGGGAATCGCTAAAATGTTAGAAGAAAAAGGAGCAATGGCTTATACAGTTATCGTTGCTGCTAATGCTTCTGACCCAGCTCCTATGCAAGTTTACGCTCCATTCGCTGGTGCTGCAATTGGAGAATACTTCAGAGATTCTGGTCGTCCAGCTCTTATTGTTTATGATGATTTATCTAAACAAGCTGTTGCTTACCGTGAGGTTTCTCTTTTATTAAGAAGACCACCGGGACGTGAGGCTTACCCTGGAGACGTTTTCTACTTACACTCTCGTTTATTAGAGCGTGCTTGTAAAGTAATCGCTGATGATGGTATCGCTAAAAACATGAACGATTTACCAGATTCTATTAAGTCTATCGTAAAAGGTGGTGGTTCATTAACTGCATTGCCAATTATCGAAACTCAAGCTGGTGACGTTTCTGCATATATCCCAACAAACGTAATTTCTATTACAGATGGTCAGATTTTCCTTGATGGAGATTTGTTCAACTCTGGGGTTCGTCCTGCAATTAACGTAGGTATCTCTGTATCTCGTGTTGGAGGTAATGCTCAAATTAAATCAATGAAAAAAGTTTCTGGAACTTTAAAATTAGATCAAGCTCAATTCCGTGAATTAGAAGCTTTCGCTAAATTTGGTTCTGACTTAGATTCTGTTACTTTAAACGTAATCGAAAAAGGAAAAAGAAACGTTGAGATCTTGAAACAAGGTTTAAATGATCCTTATACAGTTGAAAACCAAGTAGCTATTATCTACGCTGGTTCTAAAAACTTATTAAAAAATGTTCCTGTTAATAAAGTAAAAGAATTCGAAGCAGATTTCTTAGCTTACTTAAACAGCAAACATAAAGATACACTTAACGCTTTGAAAGCTGGAAAATTAGATGACGCTATTACAGATGTTATCGAAAAAGCGGCAAAAGAAGTTTCAGCAAAATATAACTAATTAGATAATTGGTAAATTAGATAATTAGATAATGTTCTATCATTATTCTAATTATCTAATTTTAAAATTGTCGCATTTTCTAATTAATAGATGGCAAATTTAAAGGAAATCCGTAATAGAATTACTTCCGTTTCATCGACGATGCAGATTACATCGGCTATGAAAATGGTTTCTGCTGCAAAGCTGAAGAAAGCACAAGATGCAATCACTGCAATGCGTCCTTATGCCGAGAAATTAACGGAGTTATTGCAAGATCTTTCTGCTACACTAGAAGGTGAAATAGGAGGAGATTACACTACACAACGTGAAGTAAAAAAAGTATTGTTAGTAGCTGTAACTTCAAATAGAGGTTTATGCGGTGCTTTCAATTCGAATATTATTAAAGAGATTAAAAATCGTACTGAGTTTTATGCTGGAAAGCAAGTTGACGTTTTTGCCATTGGTAAAAAAGGTGGTGATGCTTTAGTTAAAACACATAAAATTCACGGTCATCATAATGCAATTTTTGATCATTTGACATTTGAAAATGTTGCTGGAATTGCAGATAATTTGACTGAGAAATTCTTATCTGGAGAATACGATAGAATTGAGTTAGTATACAATCAGTTTAAAAATGCTGCTACTCAGATTGTTCAAGTAGAGCAGTTTTTACCGTTGGCACCTATTAATACTGATGGTGCTGCTGTTTCTGGAGATTATATTTTTGAACCAGGAAAAGAAGAAATTGTATTAGCTTTAATTCCTAAGTCTTTAAAAACACAATTATACAAAGGTATTCGTGATTCTTTTGCTTCTGAGCATGGAGCACGTATGACTGCAATGCACAAAGCAACAGATAACGCAACTGAATTAAGAAACCAATTAAAATTAACTTACAACAAAGCTCGTCAGGCTGCGATTACAAGTGAGATTTTGGAAATCGTTGGTGGAGCAGAAGCTTTGAATGGATAATTTATCCTATTATATATAAAAAGAAAAGCCAGCTAATGCTGGCTTTTCTTTTATTGGAAGTTTTATTCTTTTTTAAAAATAATTTTATAAAATGGTGATTCTCAAATTACAGTTAAGTTGAGAATCACTACCATTTTATAAAAATAGACAGATAACTCTGCGTGCTTTGTCTTTCATGGGAACAAACTAGCTTTATTAATCCCAATGCTCTGTTTTTTTAAGGGTTACAATACAGCAGAATCAATCCCTTATGCTTTGTCTTTTGTGGGAACAAACAAGCTTTATCAGTCCCAGTGCTCTGTTTTTATTAGGGTTACAATACAGCTGAATCAATCCCTTATGCTTTGTCTTTTATGGGAACAAACAAGCTTTATTAGTCCCAGTGCTTTCTTTTTTTTGAAGGGTTGTTGCTAGCTTTCTCATTCCCTTTGAGACAAATTTAAAAAAACAGTGTAAAAAAAATGTTACATAATTTTCATGTGTATTTTATATATTTCACATGTTGTGTTAAAAAACAGTATAATTATCTGTAAGTAAGGAGATTGATGAAACATTACGAATGTTTCTGTAGTTTTGCTCAGACATTCCTCAGTTAGTCTGCTATCAAGAAGTTTTCAAAGCATTGCTTTTATGTAAAACGTAAAAAAATCGAATTTATTTTTCTGAGATAAAATTAATGTCCAATAAATTAGTTAAAGATTTATAAAAAGAAGAGATAGATGGATGAAAACAGATTCTTTGATGATTATATTTTGAGTATTTTTGACTTCTATTTCATTTTTAAACGATGGCTTTACAAATAAAAGAGCTAACTACCATTGAGGATATGGCTGCTCAAATAAGTACAATTCGATTTTTGTATCCTAATATATCTCTAGAAAAATATCAATCATTTCTTTCTGAAATGGTTCCGCATAACTATATTCAGATTGCAATATTTGAAGATGATATTTGTCTCGGTCTAACAGGTTGCTGGTCGGCTACAAAACTTTGGACGGGAAAATATCTAGAAATTGACAATTTTGTTGTTAATCCGGATCATCGATCTAAAGGAATTGGAAAATTGCTTACCGATTATATAGAGAAAAAAGCAATTGAGTTAAATTGCAGCAGTATAGTTTTGGATGCTTTTACAGGAAATTTTGGAGCACATAGATTCTATTATAACCAAGGATATGCTCCAAAAGGTTTTCATTTTGTCAAAATTTTGGATGAAAAGAAAATGACAGTCTAAGAAACGACCAGAAGTTTTCTTTATTGCATCAACAAAAACTCCATTAAACAAAAGAAATGGTTATTTTTGTCTCACAAACATTATTAGAATTATATTTTGGGATTATATAAAAATCTATTCAAGCAAACGGCAATTTACGGACTGGCGACAGTTTTACCGAGAATGCTAAGTTTTTTATTAGTGAGATTATATACAGGAATTTTGCCTACGGCTGAGTATGGTGAAGTTTCGATCGTATTGTCTTGGATGGTTTTCTTTAACGTGGTTCTTTCTTACGGAATGGAAACTGCGTTTTTTAGATTTTACAGTGCCGAAGAAGATAAGAAAAATGTAATAGCCACTTCGACTATTTCTATATTTTGGACCTCAATAATCTTTCTTTTTGTTGGGTTAATTTTTAGAAACACACTGGCAAATCTAGCCGAAGTTGATGTTCAATACATTACTTATACCGTATGGATTTTAGTTTTAGATGCACTGGTTTTAATTCCGTTTTCTAAACTTAGAGCCAATCAGAGACCGATGGTTTATGCGGCGATCAAGATTGGAAATGTTGTTATAAACTTACTGCTGAATATATTTTTCTTGATTTATCTGCCAAAATTGGCGGCAGAAAATCCGAATTCTGTTTGGGATAATTTATATGTACAAAATTTCCAAATTGCTTATATTTTCATTGCAAACCTTTTGGCAAGTTTGGCAACTTTTATTGTGCTCTCTCCAAATTATCTTTCGCTTGGACGAAAATTCGATCCTGTGCTTTGGAAGAAAATGATGAAGTATGGATTGCCTATTTTAGTGGCTGGACTAGCGTTTGCAGTAAATGAACACTTCGATAAAATTCTATTAGGATATTTACTTCCAGAAAATTTAGCAAAGTCTGAAGTTGGAGCTTATTCTGCTTGTTACAAACTAGGACTATTTATGGTTCTTTTTGCAACTGCTTTCAGATTAGGAATTGAGCCATTCTTTTTTAGTCATGCTAAAAATGAAAATGCACCGCAAACTTATGCGGTAATTACTAAATATTTTGTGATTCTGGGATCATTAATTTTATTAGGTGTAATTGTTTTTGCCGACGTTTTGAAATATTTGTTATTAGATAATAAATCGTATTGGGAAGCCATGAAAGTGGTGCCATTAATTATTTTGGCAAATTTCTTTTTAGGGATTTACAACAATTTATCAGTTTGGTATAAACTGACGGATAAAACAAAAATTGGAGCTTACATTTCTATTGTAGGAGCAATTGTTACCTTGATTTTAAATTATCTATTAATTCCGAAATACAGCTATTATGGTTCTGCAATTGCGACCATTTCAGCTTATGGTAGTATGATGCTTATTTCTTATGTTTTAGGAAATAAATATTACCCGATTCCTTATGACATGAACAAAATTGGCGCTTATCTAGGCGTTTCAATATTGTTTTCAATTATCTCTTTTTACGGATTTAGAGAAAAATATTATGTTGGAATTCCGCTTCTTTTAGTCTTTATGTATATGGTTTACCATTTTGAAAAAGATACTATTAAAGGAATAATGAAGAGAAAATAAGACGCTTTTAAAAATTTTATATTTAAAAATGAAAATTCAAATTATCAATAAATCACAGCACGATTTACCAAATTACGAAACGATTGCTTCTGCAGGTATGGACTTGCGTGCCAATATTATAGAACCAATTACGTTAAAGCCTTTAGAAAGAACTATTGTAAAAACAGGACTTTTTATCGAATTGCCAATTGGTTACGAAGCACAAGTAAGACCAAGAAGCGGTCTGGCTGCAAAAAAAGGCGTAACGGTTTTAAATTCGCCAGGAACTATTGATGCAGATTACAGAGGAGAAATAGGAGTAATTTTAGTAAATTTATCTAATGACGATTTTGTAATCGAAAATGGAGAACGAATTGCACAGCTGATTATTGCTAAACATGAAAGAGCAGAATGGATCGAAGTTGAAACACTTACTGAAACATCAAGAGGTGAAGGAGGCTTTGGAAGCACTGGAGTGAAATAATAAAAAAGAAAGACCAAACCCAATGAAGATTTTTATAAAATCTTCACATAAAATCAAATAAGAAAATGAAGATAATTGTGCCAATGGCGGGCCGTGGATCAAGATTGAGGCCTCATACATTAACCGTTCCAAAACCATTAATTCCAGTTGCAGGAAAATCTATCGTTCACCGTTTAGTAGAAGATATTGCAAAAATTTTAAAGGAACCAATTGAAGAAGTTGCTTTTATTTTAGGAGACGAGGCTTTTTTTGGAGATGATGTTGTAGCAAGTCTAGAAGATCTAGCAAAAGGATTAGGGGCTAAAGCTTCTATCTATCGTCAGGATCAGCCTTTAGGAACTGGACATGCGATTATGTGTGCGAAGGATTCTCTTTCTGGACCAGCTGTAATTGCTTACGCAGATACTTTAATTAGAGCTGATTTTGAATTAGATCCAGAAGCAGATGCTGTAATCTGGGTAAAACAAGTAGATCAGCCAGAGGCTTTTGGTGTTGTAAAACTAAACCAAAATAATGAAATTGTAGAATTGGTTGAAAAACCAAAAGAGTTTGTAAGCGATTTAGCCGTTATCGGAATTTATTATTTTAAAGAAGTTGGAGTTTTAAGAAACGAACTTCAAAATGTTTTGGATAATAACATTCAGAATGGTGGAGAATACCAGATAAATGATGGTATCAAAGCGATGATGGCAAACGGAAAAGTTTTTAAAACTGGAAGCGTTGATGAGTGGATGGATTGCGGAAACAAAGATGTTACCGTTGAAACGAATACTAGAATGTTAGGTTTTCTTCACAATGATGGCGAGCATTTAGTAGATTATGGTGTGACGTTAGAGAATTCAACTATTATTCCGCCTTGTTATATTGGAGAAAATGTGGTCTTGAAAAATACGACAATCGGACCAAATGTTTCTCTTGGAAATGGATGCCACGTAACAGACAGTATTATCAAAAACAGTTTGGTACAAACGTATTCTAAAATTAAAAATGCTAATCTTGATAATGCAATGATTGGAAACCATGTAAGTTACGATGGTAAATTTACAAGCATCAGCATTGGAGATTACGCTGTTTTAGAATAAAATAAAAATTAGCAAAATTTCGTTTTGTTTAAAATGTAATTTTTACAAATGATAAAAAAAAGAGTTTTTACAGTTTTGTTTTTTGCTTTCTTCAGCGCATCATTTTCGGTTTTTGCACAGACAGAACCCGAAGATATTGCCATGGCACCAGACGAATACCAAGACTCGTTTTATGAATCTTTAAAACAAAAAGGAATTGAAAATTATGATAAAGCCATTGTATCATTGGAGAAATGTATCAAACTGAAACCCAATGATGCAGTTGCTTATTTTGAATTAGGAAAAAACTATCTGGCGCTTAAACAATATCCAAACGCGCAAGATGCTTTTGAAAAAGCAACACAGCTTGATCCTAAAAACAAATGGTTTTGGCTTGGAATTTACGATGTAAGTTATGAGACAAAAAACTATCCGCTGGCAATTGAAATTATTCAAAAAATAATTGCTTTTGACGAAGAATATAAAGACGATTTGATTTCGTTATACATGATTACCAATCAGTATGACAAGGCATTGACAGCGATTAACGAAATGAACGATAAGTTCGGAAAATCGTCTGATCGCGAAATTTATAAAGCGCAGATTTTATCGCAAGGAAAATATCAGAATGCCGAAATTGATAATTTGATTCAACAGATTAAAAAAGATCCAAAAGAAGAATCGAATTATTTGAATCTCATTCTTTTATATTCAAAAAATAATGAAAATGAGAAATCGCTTGAAGTAGCAAAACAGCTGGCAAAAGAGATACCAAATTCTGAATGGGCGCAGGTAAGTTTATTTAAAACTTATTTAGATGCCAATCAGGCCGATAAAGCTATAAAATCAATGAATGTGATTTTAGCAAGCTCAAAAATTGATTCAAAAATCAAACATAGAACTTTGAATGAGTTTTTGATTTATGTAAATAAAAATCCACAGTATTCTGCCGATTTAGAAAAAGCCATTTCTTATTTTGACAATGATAAAGATGTTGACGTAGCCAAAGAAATTGGAAAGTTTTATCACAGCAAAGGACAATTTGAAAATGCCATTAAATATTATGAAAAAGATTTAAAAGCAAATTCAGATACTGATCTTGAAACCAATATGTTATTGCTGGACGCATATGCCCAGGCAAAACAATACGAGCCAATGACCAAAAGAGCCATGATGCTGATCGAAGTTTATCCGAGTCAGGCTCAATTTTATTACTATGCAGGTTTAGGAAGCAATCAGCTTAAACAGTTTAAAAATGCAAAAACCGTTTTAGAAATGGGTCTTGATTATGTGGTGGATGACGTAAAATTAGAATCAAATTTTAATATTCAGTTAGGAGAGGCATACAATGGATTGGGAGATGCAAAGAAAAAAGAGGAATACTTTTTGAAGGCAAATGAATTATTAAAGAAGAAAAAATAAAAAAGAGAATTCAGATGAAAAAATATATATCAATACTAGTATTGTCTATTGCTGTAATTTCATGTAAATCGAAAGCAGTAGCAGTACAGGGAAATACAAGCCAGACAATTGCACCAAAAGAAGACAAAAAAGTAATCGAAAAACATTATGATAATAAGTTAGATTTTTCGACTTTATACATCAAAGCAAGTGCAAAATATGTTGATGAAAAACAAAGCCAAAATGTTACGGCTGAGATTAGAATCGAAAAAGATAAACAGATTTTAATAAGCATTCGTTTCTTAGGAATAACAATGGCAAAAGCTTTAATAACACCTGATGCAGTAAGTTATTATGAGAAAATAAACAGTACATATTACGAAGGTGATTTTACTAGTTTAAGCAAATGGTTAGGAACAGATTTAGATTATTCTAAAGTTCAGAATCTGTTGATTGGAGAAGCATTTGATGATTTAAGAAAAGGAAAATATACTCAAACTATTGTAGATAATCTTTTTAGGCTAGACGAAGAAAAAGATGCCAATTTGAAAAAAACCTTTTTCTTAGACGGAGAGAAATATTTAATTCAGAAAGAAGAAATTTCGCAGCCATCAGAAAACAGAACTTTACAAATTGCGTATTCTGACACTAAAAATTTTAATCAAGGAGCCTTACCAACAAGCATCGAAATTAATGCAGTGCAGCCAAAAGGCAAAACAAGTATTAACTTGAATTACAATAATATTTCATTTAATGAAGAACTTTCTTTTCCGTATAGTGTTCCAAGCGGTTATAAAAAAGTTACAATTAAGTAAATTTGCAAAAATAAAAATAGAAAGATGCCAAAATTTCTCCTAAGTCTAGTTTTAGTTTGTGCCACTACATTTGTATGGGCGCAAGATTCTCAGCAAGAAAAACTGGAGCAGCGTAAAGCTCAAATTCAGCAGGAAATCAGAGATAACGAAAAGATGCTACAGTCTGTTCGAAAAAAAGAGAAATCTGCTGTAAATGAATATTTAATTCAGGCAAACAAAATCAAGCTAAAAGAGAAATTAATCAATACTACAGCAAAACAAGAAAAACTGATTAGTAATGATATGTACATTAATCAGGTTCAGGTTAATAAACTTAAAAAAGAATTGAAAGTTCTAAAGGAAGACTATGCCGAGATGATTTTAAAATCATACAAAAGCCGTTCTGAACAGAGTCGTGCTATGTTCATTTTATCTTCTGAAAGTTTCTTACAAGCTTATAAAAGAGCGCAATACCTAAAACAATATACTGCTTTCAGAAAAAATCAAGGTCTTGAAATTCAGTCCAAAACGGCTCAATTAGTAGATTTTAATGCTAAATTGGATGGTCAAAGACAAATAAAAAAGAAGGTAATTGCTGAAAACCAGAAAGAGAAAGTTACGTTGGAAGCAGAGAAAAAAGAACAACAGAAATTAGTTAATGCCCTTAAAAAGGATAAGAATAAAATTGCTGCAGATATCAGATCAAAACAAAGTGAAGCGAAAAGAATTGACAAACAAATTGATCGTTTAATTCGTGAAGCCATTGCTGAAGCCAATAGAAAAGCAGCTGCAGAAAGAGCAAAAGCGAATCCAGGATCTAGCGAAGCAAAAGCACCAGTGTCTTCTTCTAAAATTGCATTGACACCAGAAGACAAAATTTTAGCTGCAGATTTTAAAGCCAACAGAGGAAGATTACCATGGCCAGTTGAAAAAGGATTTATTTCTCTTGGATATGGAGATCAGCCACACCCATTGCATCCTTCAATTACAGTTCACAATTCTGGAGTTGAGATTACAACAGAAGACGGGGCAAGCGCTAGAGCAGTATTTGCTGGAGAAGTTTCTAAAGTAATCGTTTTATCACCTGTGAATAAAGCAGTCGTGATTCAGCATGGAGACTTTTTCACGGTATATCAAAATTTAAGCTCTGTTTCGGTTAGCCAAGGAGATAAAGTGACTATCAAGCAAAATATTGGAAAAGTAAGAACAAGTGGAGATACGGGAAAAACAATTATTAAATTCTTGATTCTTCAAAATACATCAAATAATAATCCAGAAGGATGGCTGCAAAGTAGATAAAGTTCTTCCAAAGATTATCCTATAAAAAATCCTTTCCATCAAACTGATGGAAAGGATTTTCTGTTTTAATTGCTTACGTTATCAGGATTTTGAATTAATGCAGGATTAGAATCTAAATCGTATCGCGGAATTTTAAATAAGAAATTTTTAGAAGGAATAAATTGTAAAGGGTTGTTTACGTACATGTTGATTCCGTTGTCATTTCCATATTTGACATGTTCAGAAACATTTTTTCCAATGCGATTGGTTCTTAATTCATCAAAAAACAATAATCCCTCTCCAACAAATTCCCATCCTCTTTCTTTATAAATGGCATCTGCAAATTGCTCTTTGCTTAAGCCTGGAGTTAAATCTGGCAGTTTTGCTCTGTTTCGTACTTTGTTTACATACGCGTAAGCGGCAGCAGGACCGTTGATTTCATTTTCTGCTTCGGCATAATCTAGCAACACATCGGCATAACGAATGACATAAGAATTTGCCTGAGGTTTTTTTAGCGAAGCAGAACTTTCGGTTCTGTCATAAAATTTCAGATTTCCTGGCGAGGCTGTTTTCCATCCTTTAGAGCCGGGAAAGAAACCTTTGTCAGCTGGAACAAATTCGATAGTTTGCAAAATATGACTTGAATTTCCTTTTTCAGTGACATTTACTTTTGTTAAAAAACTACCTTCTTTTCTTGTATCATCATTGCTATAAGAAAGATAATGCTGAATTGAAGGACCAAATCTGTGATACATATAACAGCCCAATGTCGTCTCAGTTATATTTACACCAAACATAACATGGTTATTGTTGTATTCATTTTCGACACCACCATACTGCATTTCAAAAACAGATTCTATTCCGTTTTTATTGTTGATGTTCCACCAAAACCATAAATCTTTAAAGCTGGATTGTAAATCGTATTGACCAGACTGAATAACTTTTGCAGTATAATCTTTAGACTTTTGAAAAAAGGTTTTATCTCCCGTCATGCTTCCTCGAGTAAGATACAAATCTCCTAGTAAAGCTTGAGCAGCTCCTTTTGAAGCTCTCCAAATATTATCTCTTTGGTAGCCGGATTTTTGAGGTAAATTTTCTTCGGCATATTCAAGATCGGCAATAATGTAAGCGTAGGTTTCCTCAGTTGTTTTTCGTGGTATTGCTAAATTCTTTAAACCTTCAGTAAAAGTTTCCGGAATTGGGACACCTCCATACATACGAACTAAATTGTAATACGTTGCCGCCCTCAGAAATCTTGCTTCGGCAAAATATCTTTTTTTAAGCGTTTCGTCCATTTCAACATCTTCCCCTCTGCCAATAACTAAATTTGCTCGGTTGATGATGTTGTAGGCATCATCCCAATTGGTAATCACCATTTTATCAGCATTATTCATGTCTGACCATACGTTCCAAAGTTGGGCATCGTCTTTTGCGTAAGCAGGCGAACCAAATTCGGTTAACACTTCCAAATACATAATATATTTGTAATTGCCATTAAATCCGTTTTGATAACCATCGTAAACGCTTACCAAAGCAGTATTTAATTCATCTGCATTTTTATAGTAATTACCAGGCGATAGGAAAGTAAATGGTTCTTCAGCCAAATCGGTGCACTGTGAAAAAAGCAGTAATGCACAACCGGAAAAGATATATTTTAGAATTTTCATTTGTATAGTTTTTTAAATTAAAATTTCGCAGTAAAACCAATCAGCATTGTTTTTACATAAGGAGAAGTTACATTTCCACTTTCTGGATTATATCCTCTGTGGTTGGCAATATTGATAAAGTTCTGCGCATTCACATACACGTTTAACTGTTTTACCCAATCAACACTTTTGATTACGCTAGATAAATTGTAAGCTAGTTTAATGTTTTTAACTACAAAATAATTCCAATCTCCGTTTGTACGATCAGACAGGTATACATCTTTAGCACCTGCTCTTGGGAAATTTCCAGACGGATTTGTCGGACTCCACATTCTATCATAAGCATATTGAGTCGGAATATAATTTCTGTTCTGAATCTGGTTTTCACCAAAAATCATATAATTGCTATCTTCATCAGAAGCTAGACCAGTTGCCCCTTGTCCGTAAATGTCTAAGGTCAAATTCTTATAACTTAGATTAGTTGATATTCCGTAAAAGAAATCAGGAGAAGTTGTTCCGATATTTACGTAATCGTCATTATTAATGATTTTATCGTTGTTTTTGTCCACATACATTTCTTCTCCAAGCTGTGCTGTTGGACGTATTTGCTGATAAGCCGTCAGTTGTTCCTGAGTTTTAATAATACCAGCAGATTCTCTTGCCCAAACACTATTTACAGGTTGGCCTACAATTAAATATTTAGCAATTCCAGCAGAAGAACTTCCAACATTTATGCGGCTAACATCTCCATAAAGGCTCACAATTTCGTTTTTGTTTTTAGAGAAATTACCGCTTATATCCCACTTAAAATTAGAGTCTATTACTTTTACTCTTGCCGTAACTTCAAAACCAATATTTTTGACTTCGCCAATATTCTGAAGCATACTAGAATAACCAGAAGTGGTAGGAATAGGAACGTTGTATAAAAGATCTGAAGTTTGTCTCTGATAAAAATCTAAGTTCAAATCAAATCTTTTCCATAAGCTTAAATCGACTCCAGCATTGTACTGAATGTTGCGTTCCCATTTCAAATCAGGATTTCCAATTGTCTCCACAAATCCAAAAATCGGATTGTTATCGTACACATAATTTGCTTTAACAAGTTTAGACAAAGATTGATAATTACCAATTTCCTGATTACCTGTGACACCATAACTTGCTCTAAGTTTTAAAGCAGAAATTACATTACTGTCTTTAAGAAAATTTTCTTTGTCAACATTCCAGCCGAGTCCCACAGAAGGGAAAAATCCCCATTTGTTGTTGCTTCCAAAACGAGACGATCCATCATAACGACCAGTTAAGGTTATAAGATATTTTTCGTTGTAAGCATAAGAAGTTCTAGCTGTCCATGAAATTAATTTGCTCGAATATTTGTTAGAAGAATTGGTAATACTTGCTCGATCTGCATAAGTGATATCATTTGCTCCTGTAGCATCATTTTGAAAACCAGAGCCTTTTACGCCCAAATCTTCATAAACATATTCTTGCCATGAATAAACCGCTGTTGCAGTAAGACTATGTTTATCTTTCCAAGTATTAGCATAACTTAAAATATTGTCGGTTAGCTGAGAGCTTTGTCTTCTGTAATATTGTCCTCCAGTTCCTGTGTTTCCAGATCCAATTCCAGCAGTAGATTTTGAAGTATAATATTCATATTGTTTTTCATTAGAAATATCTACGCCATAATTCGTTTTAAAAGTCAAATTTTTGGCAAGTTTAAAATGCGCATACACATCGCCAAGAATACGATCTGTAGAAATTTCGTTTGTCATTTCAAATGCCTCCGAAACAGGATTCCAAGTTCCTTCAAAATAAGAACTTACCGCAGGATCTTCTGTAGCATAATACCAGCTTCCATCTGGATTTTTTACAGGTATTGTTGGCCAGCCGTATCTGAAAATGTCTCCAGTCGGATTGTTTCGAATATCTCTTTGCGAACGACCCACTTGTAAATGTGTTCCAACTGTAAGCCAAGGTTTGTACTCGTGATTTAAATTGGTTCTAAGAGTCAGTTTTTTAAAACCAGACGCTTCTACGATTCCATCTTGCGAAAAAATATTTCCAGAAAGCAGATAAGTTGTGTTGTCTTTTCCTCCACTAAAAGACAAAGAATAGTTTTGCATAAGCGCCATATTCTGGATAATTTCGTCTTGCCAGTCTGTGTTAATATTTGGGGCAGGATTGGTAGCAGAGTAAACAGGTTTTCCAGTAGAATACGTGTAGGCATCATTTATAAAATTGACAAAACTATCTCTGCTTAACGTTTTAGGAAGTCGGGTAGGAGTTGAGATTCCTTGAGTACCAACGATCTCTAAATTATTTTGCCCTTTTTTACCTCTTTTTGTAGTAATCAAGATAACACCGTTTGCTCCTCTGGATCCGTAAATTGCGGCCGAAGAAGCATCTTTTAGAATCTCCATAGATTCAATGTCGTTAGAACTAATGTCGTTTAAGTTGCTGTTGACTAGCGGAAAACCATCAACAACAATTAAAGGATCATTGCCTGCACTGACAGATCCGTTTCCACGAATTCTTATTTTCGGAGAAGAGCCTGGAGAAGAATCGTTGTTTAAAACGGCAACACCGGCCGCTCGTCCCTGAACAGCTTCTAATGGGTTTGAACTGGTAACGGTATTAAGAACATCTCCTTTAATTTGTGCGATCGATCCCGTTAAATCACTTTTTTTCATAGTTCCATAACCCACAACAACTACTTCTTTGAGCTCGGCAACTTCATCGCTTAATGTGATATCTATAATGGAAGACTGTTCAACCGTTTTTTCGATTGTTTTAGAACCAGTAGAACTAAAAATTAAAACGTTTCCTGTATTGGCGTTTATGGAATATTTTCCATCAAAGTCGGAAATGGTGTTGATTTGTGAGCCCTTTACGACAATATTCGCGCCGGGAATTGGAATTCCGTTGGAATCCGTGATTGATCCACTTACCATTTTGTTTTGCGCTAGTGTGGTTAGATGCACAAAAATGGAAAAGATCAAAATTAACAAATGGCTAATTTTGTTTTTCATAAGAATAGATTTCGGTTAGTTAAAGTTGTTTAAACTTATTTATAACGGAAACCCTTAGTATCCTGTTCTATCCTGTTAGTTTTGAATTGAATAAGTTCTTTTTACAAGAATCCCTGAGTCTTTTTTTCTTTGAAACGCTGATTTACTGCTTTTTAAGTTTAGTAGTACTAATTTTATTTTTATCAAAAAAAATGTAAAATTTTAACAATAATAAAATTATTTAATAATCAAATATGGGTTGATTTTTTGTTGTGATGTTTAATAAATTGTATAATTTATTGAAATATGTGTTGTATAAAAAAACAAAAGTGGCAGAAGAATGCTCTGCCACTTTTAAGAATAAATGTATGTAAGATGAATATTTGTTAATCGTACTGTTCTAAGAGATATTTCATGACATCAGTTGTAGTAACAATTCCTTTCAATTCTCCATTGTCAACAACCGGAAGAGCATGAAATTCTTCTTTCACAAAAATTTCGGCTAAATCTCTTATTATGGTATCAGATGATACTGTTTTGGGTCTCGAAGTCATAACCTGAGAAATAGTTAGCATTTCTAATATCGCTTCATCGGCATTTTCCTGACCTTCAAATAAAGCTCCAAAAGTTAATCGGTTTATATCAGTTCGGCTAATAATTCCAACAACTTCTTTACCTTTTACAATCGGAATGTGACGTATTGTATGTGCTTTTAATTTTTCGACTACTTTTTTAAGATCATCTTTTTCGTTTGCAGTAACTACGGTTTTAGTCATAATATGACTAATTGGTTCTCTTTTTTTCATGATAGATTAGTTTTATATTTATATCAAATATGTAGAATAATTCCCTCAAAAGCCATGACCTTTATCAGCTTTTAAAACAATTAAAAGAGCATGTAATACGACTAAATTTTAGTATTTTTGCAGTATGGAAACAAATAGACAGAAAAAAATAGGCGGTGTTATTCAGAAAGATCTGGTTGACATTTTGCAAGGTGAAGTGAGAAAAAACGGAATTACAAATTTGGTAATTTCTGTATCCAAAGTGAGTGTAACTACAGATTTATCTGTGGCGACAGTATATTTAAGTATTTTTCCACAAGAAAAAGCCAAAGAAACTTTAGAGGCAATTAAAACCAATACCACTTTAATCAAACATGATTTATCACAACGTGTTCGTTTGCAATTGCGCCGTGTTCCAAATTTAGTATTCTTCATAGATGATTCATTAGATTACATCGAGAAAATAGACAATGCACTTGCAGGAAAAGAAAACCCAATAGAAAACAGAGATCTTTTAGAAAAAAGAAGAAAATCATAATTTGAATTTCCCCTTATACATAGCCAAACGTTATATTTTTAGTAGCAGTAAAAACAATGCTATCAATATCATCAATCGTATTGCCAGCATGGGAATCATTGTTGGAACAATGGCTTTGTTTGTGGTTTTATCTGTTTTTAGCGGATTAAAGGTTTTTAGTCTTTCGTTTACAAACGAAATTGATCCGGACTTAAAATTGACAAATACCTATGGAAAGTCTTTTTTACTTACTCCCGATCAGGAAAACGAAATTAAGAAAATCAATGGTGTTGCTTCTTATACCAAAATTATAGAAGAGCGTGTTTTGTTTTTATTTAAAGACAAACAGCAAGTTACTTATCTAAAAGGAGTTGATAGTGTTTATCCAGTTGTTAACGATATTAAGAAAAAACTCTTTAATGGACAGTGGCTCAAACCAGACAGTTATCAGGTTGTAATTGGTTACGGATTAGCTCAAAATTTCTCAATGGGAATTCTTGATTTTGAAAACCCACTTCAGGTTTTTGCTCCTAAACCAGGAAAAGGCGCAATCGAAAATCCAGAAGAAGCGTTCACTAAAACCGATGTTTTGCCTGTTGGAATTTATTCGATTAGTGAAGATTTAGATTCAAAATATGTATTTGCAGATTTAGGATTGACACAAGAATTGCTAATGTACAAACCAAATCAAATCTCGGGAATTGAATTTAAATTAAAAGAAAATGCAGATGAGGGAGTAGTAAAGACACAGCTCAAATCTATTTTTAAAGAAAAAATCACTTTAAAAAATAGAGCACAACTGAACGAGTCTTTGTATAGAATGCTAAATACCGAAAACATTGCAGTTTATCTGATTTTTACATTAGTAATTATTGTGGCTCTTTTTAATTTGATTGGCGCATTGATTATGATGATTTTAGAAAAGAAAGGAAATCTTAAAACGCTGTTCAACTTAGGAACAGACATCACTGGACTTCGAAAAATATTTTTGCTTCAAGGCACTTTATTGAGTGTTTTTGGTGGTTTAATTGGACTTGCTTTAGGTATAATCCTTGTCCTATTACAGCAGAAGTTTGAACTTATCATGATCACGCCAACTTTGGCTTACCCTGTTGTTTTTACAATAGAAAATGTTCTAATAGTAATGACGACCATTATTTCATTAGGGTTTGTTGCTTCATTAATTGCAAGCAGCCGAGTAAGTAAAAAATTACTGGATTAATTTCTTCTTTAGAAATATTACTTATATTTACTGCCTTGAAAATCTACAGCATATGATTGTTTCTGCCTAATCCTATTTTATTTTTTTAGATAATTAGGATACTTACGTTTACTTTTTTAGTTCAGATTAAGATACATCTGGACCAATTTTATTATTTATCCTAAAATATCATGACAGAAACATCTATAAAGAAAAGCTTCTTTTCTAAAATTTTTACCACACTAAAACAAGCCTTAAAAGGCGACGAATCTTTTGATTATACTTCTGGGAGTATCAAAAAAGCAGTAATTCTACTAGCCATTCCGATGGTTTTAGAAATGATGATGGAATCGGTTTTTGCTTTAGTCGATTTATATTTCGTTGGGCATTTAGAACATAGCAGTTTTGCCATTCAGACCGTCGGTTTGACTGAATCTGTATTGACAGTAATTTATTCTCTCGCAATTGGAATGAGTATGGCAGCAACAGCAGTTGTGGCACGAAGAATTGGAGAAAAAGATCCTGTCGCTGCGGCAAAAGCTGGAATGCAAGCCATCATAATTGCATTTGCAGTTAACAGTTTGATGAGCATCTTTGGAGTTATTTATGCCAAAGAGATTTTAATTTTGATGGGATCTTCTGTAGAATCTGCCGAACATGGTTTCCGATTTACTCAGATTATGATTGGCTCTAGTTTGTGCATTATGCTTTTGTTCTTAATAAATGGAATCTTTCGCGGAGCAGGAAATGCAGCTATTGCCATGAAAAGTCTTTGGATTGCGAACATTTGTAACATTATTTTATGTCCAGTTCTAATTAATGGTTTCGGACCAATTCCCGCTTTCGGACTAGTTGGTGCAGCTTTGGCAACCACTATCGGAAGAAGTATTGGGGTATTATATCAGGTCTACCATTTGTTTTTTGGGAATGGCATTTTAAAAATTAAGATTCCTTATTTTGCTCCCGATTTTAAACAAATACGCGCTTTAGTAAAAATTGCAGCACCTGGAATTCTACAGTTCGTGATTGCTTCTTGTAGCTGGATTTTCTTAGCTCAGTTAGTTGCGACGACGGGTGGCGATCATGGTTCTGCAGGTTATCAGACGGCTTTAAGAATTATGATGTTTTTCATACTTCCAGCTTGGGGATTGAGTAATGCCGCTGCGACTTTGGTTGGACAGAATTTAGGAGCCAAACAAATTGAACGCGCAGAAAAATCGGTTTATACAACAGCCAGATATAATGTAATTTTCATGGCTTCGATTATGATTATTACGTTGGTTTTTGGACAGTATATTATTTCGTTTTTCACGAATGACGAGCAAGTAAAAACCATTGCAATTGAAGCATTGCAAATCATGAGCATAGGATTTATTTTCTACGGAATTGGAATGGTTTTAATCAATACTTTCAATGGAGCAGGAGATACTTGGACACCAACTGGAATTAACTTTTTTGGTTTTTGGCTGTTTCAAATTCCGCTGGCTTATGTATTAGCAAAACATTTCAATATGGGACCAACGGGAGTTTTTATTGCTATTCCTGTTGCTGAAACTGCGATAACTTTGGCTGGGATATTTTTCTATAAAAGAGGAAAATGGAAACGAGTTCAAGTATAATAATAACAAAAGCCCTTCAAAACTTGAAGGGCTTTTTTGTGTCAGTATCTTTTCGAAACTAGTTCACACATTTTTGTCATTTCTGTAAAAGTCACTTATTTCGGTAACGGATTTATCATTTCGATTGGCTTTTTTCCATCAATTCCCTGATGTGGCCTTTCGTGATTAT